>JAGBJQ010000071.1 GCA_017934385.1 Campylobacter sp.
ATCCAGAGCGCTCACTATTGGGCGTTTATCTGAAAATCGTGTTTGTTCCTGTGGCGATTTTCGCCATATTTTTGCTAGGATTTTTGAAGGTAATCAACTTCAAAGTTGAGCTTCACTCAATCGTAATGATGGGCTTTTTGCTTATCATTGCGCTATTTTTGGCTAGGCATAATGCTGAATTTGGCTGTTTGAAATTTCAAAATAGTATCGAAAATTTCAAAACTCATCTCAAAAACTACATCGTCGAAAATCTCCTTAGCATAGGCACTAAGAAAAAGTCCGACGCTAAATTTGAAAATTTCGTCGATGAATACTCGCACTCGCTTCGCAATGACAACTACGCCTCTGTTGCGGTGGGTGTTTTCCCAATGCTGGGCATTTTGGGCACATTTATCAGCATTGCGATTTCTATGCCAAATTTCTCATCATCAAATATCGCAAATTTAGAGACCGAAATCGCAGGGCTTCTAGGTGGCGTTGGCACGGCGTTTTATGTGTCGATTTATGGTATTTTTCTGGCGCTTTGGTGGATTTATTTCGAAAAAAAGGGAATTAGCAAATTCGAAAGATTGCTTTTAAAATACAAAAACGCCACAAAAAACTTTTTTTGGAGCAAAGAGGAAATCACGCAAAGCTACCTTAGCGAGATACTTGATCGCAACGCCGAGGTTTCGCGCTCTTTCATGGCTATGGCTTCAAATACCCTTAGCGATAGCCTAAATGTCGCAATCGATGAAAAAATGCAAACACTTCAAGGCATAATTGACGCCGAGCAGCGCGCCCTTGCGCTAACCACAAGCGAATTAGAAAGGGCTAATGAAATGATACTAAATGCCAACCTAACTCACGGCGAAATCAGCAAAAATTTCGATCAAATTTTATCGTCTTTAAAGGCCGTTACGAGCAATATGGTCGAGATCCAAAACGGCATTTCAGCGGGATATTTGAGCTTTTCGAAATCATCTGAGCAAAAGAGCGCAAATCTGCAAACCAGCGCAGACGCCCTAAATCAGGCAATCGTGAATTTCACTTTGCAGATTAAATCCCTAAACGAAAATATGCTAAGCGAGCAAATTAATGCAAAAGAGAGCTTTAAAGCAAGTTTTAAAGAGCTAAATGATGAAATCAAATCGCTTTTTGATTCTAGCCTAGGCAAAAACACAAGCTCAGAGGGTATCATCGACGAGCTACGCAAAACGCTTAAAAGCATAGACGAAAAAGAAAACCAAAATGAAGAGTAAAACCAGCGAAAAAGAGACCTTTTGGATAGCTTACGCTGATTTAATGGCGGGGCTTTTGTTTGTCTTTATTTTACTAATCGGCGGGATTATCGTTAAGTATTATTTAGTGCAAGACGACCTAAAAGCCCAAACCAGCGAGCATGAAAAGACTATGGTCGCTCTGCAATCCTCGCAGAAAAAATCAGCCGAATTAGAGGCTTTAAATAAGATTTTTTCCGAACAGCTTGAAAAGCTAAATGTCGAAAACACCGACCTTCGCAAGCAAAATTCGATCTATTTTATCCAAATCGAAGATTTAAGCGCCATGGCAGAAAAACTCAAAAAAGAGAATTTCGACATTAGCGAGCTTTTGAAAAACACTCGCACCGAAGCTACCGAAAAAGAGCTAAAAATAGCGTTTTTGCTCGATCAGCTAACCCAAAAAGAGAGCGATTTCAATAAAATTTTGCACGATTTAAATGTCACCAAAAACCGAATTCGCAACCTAACCGGTCAAAAGGTCAAACTAATCGCCGAGCTTAAAGAGAGATTAGGTGGCAAAATCCGCATAGATAGCGAGAGCGGGGCGATGACGCTAAACTCGTCCGTGCTTTTTGACAAGGGTTCAAGCGAACTTAAAGAGGGTAGCAAGGAGAGTTTCAAAACTGCGCTAGAAGGGTATTTTAGCGCGCTTATGGATAATGATGAAATCAGAAATAGCCTAGATCAAATCATCATCGAGGGCCACACAGACAGCGACGGCGGGTATTTATACAACCTAGCTCTTTCGCAAGAGCGCGCATTGGCGGTCATGAATTTCATAAACGAGTGGAACAAAGACGAGAGATTGCAAAAATACCTAATCGCAAGCGGTCGCAGTTATTCTCAGCCTGTGCTAACTGGCGGCGTCGAGGACAAAGACGCAAGCCGTAGAATCGAAATCAAATTTACGCTTAGCAACAAAGAGGCTATGGAAGAAATCCGCAAATTTTTGGAATTTGACGCAAATGCGACAAGATAGCTTTGGCGGGGCGCAATACTCGCGCGAGCTCTCGCAGCGCGCCATAATCTCGCCTGAGTTTGAAGCCAATTTGCGCGAAGTAGAAAAGGCGCAAAAAACGGGCGAAATTTCGCTAGAACCCCCACAAATCCAAAAGATAAAAATCGAAAATTTTAGCTTTGCAATTTTGCGTGATGATTTGATTGGGATTTTTAACGGCAATAAAGCAAGGAAACTCCAATCCCTGCTCGGTGCCGATTTGCGGGGCATTTCAAAGATTGTAAGCTTTGGTAGCTCGCAATCAAACGCTATGTATAACGAAAGCGTTTTTGCCCGCATAAAAGGGCTAAAATTTCAGTTTGTCATCTCGCATTTAAGCGAAAATTTAAGCGCGCGCCCGTGCGGGAATTTCGCCGCTGCACTAGAAAATGGCATGGAGATTTTCGTGGCGCAAAATCGCCGCCAATTCGCGCTTAGCCTTTGCGATGAGAACACGATTTTTATAGAAGAGGGGGTTGCACAGGGCGAAGCTGAGGCTGGATTTATCGCGCAGGCTAAATTTATCGAGGAATATGCGCGCGAAAATGGGCGAGAATTTGACATTTTTTTGCCAAGTGGGACAGGCACAAGTGCGGCGTATTTAGCCAAACACAGCCGTTTTCGCGTCTTTACCACGCCTTGCGTGGGCGAGTGCTCGTATCTGCGCGAGCAAATACTCGCCCTAGATAAAGCTTCAAAAGTGCAAATTTTGCCACCACCACGCAAATTTCACTTTGGCAAACCTTATGCAGAACTTTATGAAATTTGGCAGAAAGCCCACGCACAAACCGGCATAGAATTTGATCTCATCTATGATCCTGTGGGACTTCTCACGCTTTTGGCTAACCGCGATAAATTCACAAATGAAGTCCTATATATCCACCAAGGCGGAGTGCTCGGCAACATTTCACAACTGCAACGATATGAGTATAAATTTAAAAATTTGTAAATCGCCTTTAAAAGCCTTTTTATAAACATTTAGCTAAAATTCAAAGCTCAAATTTGCAAATTTAAGGATTAAAAAATGCCAAGCATAGAAGAAAAAGTAGAATATCTTATAAAACAACAACTAGATAAACTCAAAATCAAACATTATGCGAAAACCGAAATAATCAACAAAGGCATTGATGAAGCCTTAAATAAAGCTCCAAGCAAAAGTGGTGGTGAAGGTAAAAATTTGCCTGATATTAAACTTTTTATTGAGACAAAAGAGTTAAAGCAACTGCCCGTGATGATTGAAGTCAAAGGAAGCAAAGGCGACCTAGCCAAATTTACCACAAACGGCGAAATTGACAATTTCACAAAAGACAAAAAACCAAACTATGCAAATATCAAAAAATACGCTCTAAACGGAGCTATTCACTACGCCGATGCCGTTACATTTTATTCTGATTTTAGTGAGTGTTTGGCTATCGGTATAAACGGATATGACACACCTACAAAAGATACAAAAATCGAATATGCCGTTTATTTCGTAACAAATCCACAAATTTATCAAAAATTAGGCGATTTTAGCGACCTAAGTTTTCTAAAAAGCGAAAATTTAGATGAAATCATCGAAAACTGCAAACTTTCAGCCGAGCAAATCGAAGCAAAATCAAAAGAGATAGAAAACGCCATAGAAGTCAGACTTAAAAATTTAAACGAAACTATTCACCACACTTACGGCGTTGCAGTTCAGCACAGGGTTGAGATTGTAGTCGGTATGATTATGGCTGCACTTGGATTTTCTAACATTGTAAAACCTTTAAATTCCGATGAACTAAACGGCGAAAACACTTCAAATTCAAACGACGGCAAAAAAATATTAAACAAAATCGCCGACTTTTTAGACGCCAAAAATTTATCAAAACCGAAAAAAGATATGATTTTAAACGAACTTGAAAAGGTTTTTATCCACACGAATTTATGGCAGAGTGAAAACGGCGAAAGTAAGCTAAAAAATATCTATAAAATCGTCCTTGACAATGTAATGCCATATCTTAAAAACAATCGCTATCATTTAGATTTCACGGGTCAGCTTTTCAATGTCCTAAATCGCTATGTCGATGTGCCTGACGGCGAGAAAAACGATGTCGTGCTAACTCCACGCTATGTAACCGAGCTTATGGCTAGACTTTGCGAAGTAAATAAAGACAGCTTTGTTTGGGACTACGCATTAGGAAGTGGTGGATTTTTGATTTCTGCGATGAAACTTATGCTAGAAGATGCAAAAAAGAGCATAAAATCCGACACAGAGCTTAAAGATAAGCTTTTTCATATCAAACAAAAGCAACTCTTAGGTGTCGAGCTTCGTCCGGACATTTGCCTACTTGCGATTTTAAATATGATTTTAATGGGCGACGGAAGCTCAAATATCATAAACGCAAATAGCCTTGATAAAAATAAATTTGACGGAAATTACCAAGACGAAAACACCCCTTTCCCTGCAAATGTATTTTTGCTAAATCCGCCATATTCAGCTGAGGGCAAAGGCTTTGTTTTTGTGGAAAAAGCCCTTAAAAAAATGAAAAATGGCAAAGCAGCTGTCTTAATCCAAGAAAACGCAGGAGCAGGGCAAGGCTTACCATACACGGCTGAAATTTTAAAGCACTCAACTTTAATCGCAAGTATAAAAATGAGCGATATTTTCTGTGGTAAAGCAGGAGTTCAAACTGCCGTTTATGTATTTAGCGTAGGCACTCCACACGATGAGACGAAATTAGTCAAATTTATCGATTTTTCAAATGATGGATATACCAGACAAAATCGCAAAAAAAGTGGATTGGATGTAAATTTAAGAGACACTGATAACGCAAAAGCTAGATATGCCGAAATCGTTGATATTGTGCTAAATCGTAAGAAATCGACAAACTATTTTGATGATTGCGTTATAGAAGATACCATTAGCCTTGACGGCAAAGACTGGACTTACGCCCAACACAAAAAAATCGACACAATGCCAAATTTAGGCGATTTTAAAAAGACCGTGAGCGATTATCTAGCTTGGGAAGTAAGCCAAATTCTTTCAAAGGAAACTCCCCGTAGCATAAATTTTTCAAATTTACAAAGATTAGAAAATGAATTTAAAGCTAACGGCGGGGAATTTACCAAATTTAAATTAAGTCAAATTTTTGATATAAATTCAAGTAAAAAAATTTTTCACGCTCAAAATTTGAAAATTTATTCAAGCCAAATAGATAAAAGTTATCCTTATGTTGTCCGAAGCACGATAAATAATGGAATAAAAGGCTATATCTGCGAAGATAAAATTTATCTAAATGACGGAAACACTTTAAGTTTTGCACAAGATACTTTTAGTGTTTTTTATCAAACACAACCTTATTTTACAGGCAATAAAGTTAAAGTTTTAAAACCAAAATTTTTTAATTTGAGTAATAGATTGGCAATGTATTTTGTTAGTGCTTTTAATAAAGTTTTAAATGATTTTACTTGGGGTATTGGCTCTACTGTTGATAGTATTGGAGAAATCATATTTGAATTACCTACTATAAACGGCGAGATTGCTTTTGATTTTATGGAAAAATTTATAGCGGAGCTGGAAGCGGAGCGTGTTGCGGAGCTGGAAGCGGAGCGTGTTGCGGAGCTGGAAGCGTATCTCGCCGCGACCGGTTTAAAAGACTACAAACTCACCGCCACCGAACAAACCGCACTTGACATTTTCGCCGAGTATCAGAG
>JAGBJQ010000008.1 GCA_017934385.1 Campylobacter sp.
GGTGGTTCTACTGGTGGTGGTTCTACTGGTGGTGGTTCAACTGGTGGTGGTTCAACTGGTGGTGGTTCAGGCTCTGGTGGTGGTTCAACTGGTGGTGGTTCAAGCACTGGTGGCTCGACAGGCGGAAATTCTAGCACTGGCGGTTCAGGCTCTGGTGGTGCCACAGCCAACGAAAACTCCAAACAGCTATTAGAGACAAATTTAGCAGGTCTAATCGCAGTGGGCGAGGCTGGAAGCATGCTGGGTTCGAATTTGGATTCTATCGTAAATTCAGTCGCAAATGGTGGCGAAAGTAGCGGCGATGCTGTCGTCTATGCCGTTTCAAGTGGAAATGACAAAAAATACAAAACAGGCTCGCATGTCGAAAGCAAGGGATTTGGCGTCAATGTCGGCGTAGCTGGCACACACAGCCTAAGCAGTGCAGACTTGACCACTGGTGCATTTATCGAGTATGGCAGGGCGAGCTTTGAGACTCATCTAGATAACGGCTTAGTAGGCAAGGGCGATACTGAGCTAATAGGCGGTGGCGTGTTTGCCAAATACCAAAGCGTGGGCGGATACTACACTGAGGGAAGTTTGCGCGTAGGCAAGCTAAAAACCGAAGCAGACAAGGGTCTATACGACGAATACGAAATTTCTAGCTCGTATTATGGCGCGCACTTTGGCGTGGGCAAGGTTTTCGCGTTAGGTGCCTCAAACGACCTTGATATCTATGCCAAATACTTCTACTCTCGCACGCAGGGCGATGAAATCACGCTAAAAGGCGTAAATGTGGCGTTTGACGCTATGAGTTCGCATAAAGTGAAATTTGGTGTCAAAGACACTATGAAATTTAGCGAAACTAGCGCAGTTTATGCAGGTCTAGCATATCAGCATGAATTTGACGGCGACGCTACTGGGCGAGTTAGCGTGCTAAATCAAAGCGCAAGTATCGCAAGCCCAAGCCTAAAAGGCGCAAGCGGAATCGCTGAGGTAGGCTACACTTACGACAGCGGCGCGCTTAAATTTGACATTGGCGCGAAAGGTTATGCTGGCAAAGAGCGCGGATATAGCGGAAATGTCGGATTGACATTTAGGTTTTAAATTTGAAATTTAATGGCTAAATTTCATAAAATTTAGCCAGCAAGGGAATTTGGCAAATTTGCTAAATTCCCTTTTTATTTGCCAAAATTTGGCTCATAGCTCAAAATTTCACAAAAATTTATCATTTCATTACCAAATAGAGTTAAAATTTCCCAATCGCTTTGGCGAAATTTTTAATGGAGGCTAAAATGCTAAGATACGCCATAATCTTTCTAATCATCGCAATCGTGGCTGGAATTTTCGGCTTTGGCGGGATTGCTGGCACAAGCGCAGGTATTGCGAAAATCCTATTTTTTGTCTTTCTTGTGCTTTTTGCAATCTCTTTTATTTTCAAACTCATCAAACGCTAATTTACGAAGCCTTTGCGCTTCGTAAATTTGGCGTGTAACTGAAAATTTATCCTTACTTCGCTACAATCACGCATTAAATTTCAAAGGTTAATCATGCAAAGTCTAGCGCTAAAATTTCGTCCCAAAAGCTTAAATGAAATTCTAGGTCAGAAAAAAATCGTGGAGCTTTTTAAAAAATTTATCGCCTCTGGCAAAATTCCGCATAGTATATTTTTCGGCGTGGCAGGGTGTGGCAAAACCACTATGGCGCGCGTGCTCGCAAGCGAGCTGAACTACGATTTTTACGAGCTTGACGCCACGAGCCTAAAAGTCGAAGATATCCGCAAAATCCTATCTGCGCACTCTGGCGTGCTAGCCAAACCGCTGATTTTCATCGACGAAATCCACCGCCTAAGCAAAACCCAGCAAGAGGTCCTTTTAATCCCAATGGAAAATTACGAAGCGATTATCATCGGCGCGACCACGGAAAATCCGCAGTTTGTCATAAGCTCTGGGATTCGCTCTCGCTCGATGATTTTCGAATTTGAGCCTTTGGGGGCGCAGGAAATGAGCGAGCTTTTTGAGCGGGTGCAGGGCGAGCTGGGCTTCGCGTGTGATGATGATGCCAGAGAGTATCTCATACACACTAGCGCAGGGGACGGGCGAAGTCTTTTAAATTTGCTCGAATTTGCGATTTTGGCTGATAGTAAAATCTCTCTCGATACTCTAAAAACACTGCGCGCGAGTGCCGTAGCACAGGGGGTAAGCTCGGACGATACGCACTACGAGCTAGCAAGCGCGATGATAAAAAGCCTGCGTGGAAGCGACGCGGACGCCGCACTATACTATGTGGCGCGCCTAATAGAGGCTGGCGAGAGCGCGGATTTCATCGCTAGGCGCATGGTAATTCTAGCTAGCGAAGATATCGGCAATGCCAATCCAAATGCCCTAAATATGGCGGTTAATACACTTTTGGCAGTCAGCAAAATCGGCTACCCAGAAGCTCGCATAATACTAGGACAATGCGCGGTGTATTTGGCACATTCGCCCAAATCAAACTCCGCTTACAACGCCATAAACGAGGCTTTGAAATTCGTGCGAGAGGGGGAAATTTTGCCTACGCCAAGGCATTTGATAAACTCGGACAAAGAGATTGCAAACTACCTTTATCCGCATGATTTCGGTGGCTGGGTGGAGCAAGAATACACTAGCGCGAGAGTGAAATTTTACCACAGCAAACAGATCGGCTTTGAAAAAACGCTAGATGAGTGGCTTAAAAAGATAAAGGGTGAAATTTGAATTTTACGCAAAATTTAGCGTAGAATTTTACAAATTTATCATTGCAAAAGCGATATTTTGGCTTTTATATATTTTTTTATCTTTAATCTTTGCTATTTTCTTGCATTTAAATTTCCTAGCTATAATCATTGTAAAACCGCAGAAAATGGGAGTTGAAATGTTTTTGGTCATTTTGTTTTCTATCATCTTATTCCTTTTGATAAAAAAATATGGCTCTTTGGTTTTTGTGCTGTTTTTAGCTCTTTTTGGTGGCGAGTATGATATGGATTTTAACCCTACTATGCGTTAAGCTCTCGCTCTTGTGAGTTGTTTTTAAATTATCCAAAAATAAAATTCAAGTTTAATGTTTCGTGGAATTTGAAATTTTAAAATTTTGCAGATTTATGCCTTGCAATGGTAAATTTGCGCCACCGCAAGGCATAAAAGGCAAATTTACGCCATAGCTTCGGCGCGGGCTAGAAGCTCTTTTGCCCCTTTGGCGATAAATTTATCGGCAAAATCTGCGCCGATTTTTTGCGCCATTTTCGCATCGATTCCTGCGCGCGCAAGGCAGAGTTTATCCTCGATAAACTCGCTTCCATCAGGCAGTCCCACGACCGCGCGCACGATTACGCTATCATTTGAGATTTGCGCATTTACGCCGATTGGCACTTGGCAACCGCCCTCCAATCTCGCCACAAACGCCCTTTCTAAATTTGTCGCAAGTACGCTGTTTTCGTCGTTTATGAAATTTAAAATTTCGAGCAACTCTTTTTTGTCGGCACACTCAATCCCAAGTGCTCCTTGACCCATTGCAGGCACCATTTCATCGAGCTCGAAGGTATAAACATACGCCACTTCGGCCCTTAAATTTAGCCTATTTATCCCAGCCATTGCCAAAATTATCGCGTCAAATTCGCCGTCTTTTAGCTTTTTGAGGCGTGTTTGGACATTTCCGCGAAGCGAAATAATCTCTAAATCAGGGCGCATTTTTAGAAGTTGCATTTTGCGGCGAAGGCTCGTGGTGCCAATTTTTGCACCATTTGGCAGGTCGCTAAATTTAGCGTATTTTTCGCTAATCATCGCGTCCCTCTCGTCCTCCCTAGCGCCGATTGCAGCTAAAACTAGACCCTCGGGAAAGACAACTGGCACATCTTTTAGGCTATGCACGGCTAGGTGGGCTTCGCCTCGGAGCATACACTCTTCGAGTTCTTTGGTAAATAGTCCCTTGCCACCGATTTTTGCAAGCGGTGTGTCTAAAATTTTATCGCCTTTGGTTTTCATACTTTTTAGCTCGACCTTAACTCTGTGTTTTTGCTCGATTAGCGATTTGATGTGTTCGCTTTGCCACAGAGCTAGCACGCTTCCGCGGGTGGCTATGATTAGATTTTGCATTTATTCTCCTTTTTTCTCTTCGATAATTTCAGCGTCGATTATATCGTCGTTTGCGTGGTTTTTGGGTCTGTAATGGGTGCTGTTTTGCGCGCTATAATCGCTGCTGTTTCGATAAAATGTGTCGTTTTTGGAGGCTGGGTTTTTCAGGTATAAAATCACCGCCACTACAAGCAAGCAAATGCCCAAAATATCGCTAAGTATGAGTGGCACACATAGCGCAAAACCAGCCGCGACAAAGCCAAATTCACTCAAAATATATTTTGGCGTGATACGGGCGAAATTTGCCAAATTTACCATTGGGCGTTTTGTCATCAAAAATAGTCCCAAAATCGTGCTGGCAAGGACTTCGATGACAAAAATCACAAATCCGTTTGCATGCAAAAAATGGTATGTGATTATCATTTCTAGCACCAAATACGGAAGTATCAAAAACCTAAACATTTCTATCCTTGCTGAAATTTAAAGCGCCAATTTTATCAAAAGCTTTCTAAATTTTCTATTTTTTGCATTAGTGCCTCGCACGATTTAGCGATATCGTCATAACAGCTCTCAAAATCGCGCGTGTAGTATGGATCTGCGATGATTTTTTGCGATTTTGGCGCGTTTTGGCCTACCGCAAATTCGAGCAAGAATTTTACTTTTGGCGAATTTTGCCCAAAAATTCGGGCAAGAGCGCGCATATTTTCCTCGTCCATACACAAAATCAAATCAAATTTTTCAAAATCAGCTTTTGTGATTTGCGTGGCAACATGAGCCATGAGAGGCACAGCCTTTTCGCGTAATACTCGCTTGGTTTCGTAGTAGGGCGCAGAGCCGATTTCATCGGTGTGCGTGGCTTTGGAATCGCAATGAATTTTATCCTGCAAACCGCGAATTTTTACTAAATTTTCCATGATAGCCTGCGCCATTGGCGAGCGACAAATATTTCCGTGGCAAACGAATAAAATTCTCATTTCTGCCCTTTATTGCGTGATTATGTCGTAGTGATTAGGGATATTTGGCGCGAAAATTTTCTCGTCTATTTTCTCGTTTTTGCGCACACTTTGCAGATTTATGACGACTTTGTTATCGAGTTTGTCGGTGTATGAGATCTGGCTAGGGGCGTCGTTTTGGGTGGTGATGAAGTATTTCACGCCGTCAAGCTCGGCTTCGTAAGCGCCAGATTTGTTTTGTTTCGCACCCGATAAAATCGCCACTAAATTCGGCGTTTCTTTGATATTTGTGATGATAGCTTGCTCCAAATCAGGCTCGATTACCGTAACCTTTGTGAAGCTAAAAAATATATTTTTTTTCGTAGGGCTTGTGTAGTGCCACACGGCGTGCTCTTTGGTCGCACTAAAATCGCCTGTGTAGTTGATTTTGGCGTCTTCGCTTTGGACGCTTTGGGTGAAATTTGCGCTTAAAGTGTCGAATTCGAGCGGATTTGCGAGCGAAAAGGTAGCACAAAACGCCAATGCAAAAACAGATTTTTTCATATCTCAAACCTCTTTAAATTTAAAATTTTGCGTTATTATAGCTGTTTTTATTAAGTTTAATTAAATAAAAACTAAAAATATGGTAATATATTCGGTTAAAATTTTAAAATGAAGGTTTGAAATGTTTAAAAGAGTAGTTAGAGGGATTTTTGGCACGAAAAACAATCGTGTGGTCAAACAATACGCAAAACGCGCAAAAGAGATAAACGCGCTAGAAAAAAAATACGAAGCACTCGATGACGAGGCGTTAAAGGCTGAATTTAACGCACTTAAAGAGCAAATCCAAAAGGGCGAAACAACAACTGATAAAATTTTATATGATGTTTTTGCTATCGTTAGAGAGGCCTCAAAAAGGGTGCTAAATATGCGCCATTTCGATGTCCAGCTAATCGGCGGTATGGTTTTAAACGACGGCGCGATAGCTGAGATGAAAACAGGCGAGGGAAAGACGCTGGTCGCAACTTTGCCTGTGGTTTTAAACGCTATGAGTGGCAAGGGCGTGCATGTCGTGACAGTCAATGACTACCTAGCCAAACGCGACGCCGAGCAAATGGGCGTTTTGTATAATTTCTTAGGACTTAGCGTTGGCGTAGTAGTCGGCGGCGAGTATAACGATACTAAGCGCAAAGAGGCTTACGCTTGCGACATAACTTACGGCACAAATAACGAATTTGGCTTTGATTATTTGCGTGATAATATGAAATTTAGCAGCGAAGACAAAGTGCAAAGAGGTCATCATTTCGTAATCGTCGATGAAGTCGATAGTATTTTAATCGACGAGGCTAGAACTCCACTAATCATTTCAGGCCCTACAAACCGCACACTTGATGGCTATGTCAAAGCAAATGAAGTAGCCAAACAAATGGTGCAAGGTCAGGCGCCAGACGATCCAAAAGAGAAGCCAACTGGCGATTTTATATTAGATGAAAAAAATAAAAGCGTGCTAATTACCGAAGCAGGTATCGCAAAGGCTGAAAAACTCTTTGGCGTAGATAACCTATACAAGCTTGAAAACGCCGTTTTGAGCCACTATTTAGACCAAGCATTAAAAGCAAATTATATATTTAAAAAAGATGTCAATTATGTCGTGCGTGATGGACAGATAATCATCGTAGATGAATTTACAGGCAGACTAAGCGAGGGGCGCCGTTTTAGCGAGGGCTTACACCAAGCCCTAGAAGCCAAAGAGGGCGTGCAAATCCAAGAAGAGAGCCAAACCCTAGCTGATATTACATTTCAAAACTATTTTAGAATGTATGAAAAACTAGCAGGCATGACCGGCACAGCCCAAACTGAGGCGACTGAGTTTTCTCAAATTTATAAATTAGAGGTCGTTTCAATCCCTACAAATATCCCAGTGCAAAGACTAGATCAAAACGATTTGATTTATAAAACAGAGCGCGAGAAATTTAACGCCGTAATCGAGGAAGTAAAAAGGCTAAACAAAAAAGGTCAGCCAGTCTTAGTGGGCACCGCGTCAATCGAAAAATCAGAGCTACTTCACGAACTTTTGGTCAAAGAAAAAATCGCTCACTCTGTGCTAAATGCTAAAAACCACGAAAAAGAGGCGCAAATCATCGCCGAAGCCGGTGCAAAGGGCGCTGTAACAATCGCTACAAATATGGCAGGTCGTGGTGTAGATATCCGCATAAATGATGAAGTCAGGGAGCTTGGCGGGCTTTATATCCTAGGCACAGAACGCCATGAAAGCCGCCGTATCGACAACCAACTCCGCGGTCGCTCAGGCCGTCAGGGAGATCCGGGCGAGAGTAGATTTTATCTGAGTTTAGAGGATAATTTGCTTCGAATTTTTGGTAGCGATAAGATTAAAAATATCATGGAGCGTTTGGGTTTGCAAGACGGCGAACATATCGAGTCGAAAATGGTCTCTCGCGCCGTAGAAAATGCGCAAAAAAAGGTCGAGAGCCTGCATTTCGAGGCTAGAAAACATATCCTAGAATACGATGATGTCGCAAACGAGCAAAGAAAGACGATTTATAAATACCGAAACGAGCTTTTGGATAAAGAATTTGATTTAAAAGA
>JAGBJQ010000009.1 GCA_017934385.1 Campylobacter sp.
CAAATCAAATTCCAAGGAAAATCAATGCTAACACACATAGACGAAAACAATATGCCACGCATGGTCGATGTCAGCGCCAAAGACGACACCCAGCGCTCCGCCACAGCCAGCGGGATAATCCACCTAAACGAGGCTGCGTTTCGCGCAGTCAAAGAGGGCGATGGCAAAAAAGGCCCCGTGCTTCAAACCGCCGTTGTAGCGGCTATCATGGGGGCAAAAAAAACGAGCGAACTAATCCCAATGTGCCACCCTCTAATGATAAATTCTGTAAAAACGCAAATAACAGAGCTTCAAAATGCGTTTAAATTATCAGTAAGCGTGAAAATCACCGGCAAAACAGGGGTCGAAATGGAGGCTCTAACCGGCGTGAGCGTGGGCTTACTAGCCATTTATGATATGGTTAAAGCCGTAGATAAATCAATGCGCATTTCAGACATAATCTTAGAGCGCAAAGAGGGTGGCAAAAGTGGCGTGTATGTTAGAGAGTAAGCCCGTAATCGCCTATCCGGCGCAGTGGAAATACAAGGTCATCATCGAGTGCGCCACGCAAAAAAAAGAAAAAATTGACGAGGTTTTAGCTAGCGAGGAATACAGCCTGAAATTTTCGAAATTTTCAAACGGCGGAAAATACGCAAGCTTTGATATTTCGGTCTTGGTAGCCAGCGAGGCTCACAGGCTGGGCGTTTTTGAGAAATTAAAGAAAAATTTTAAATTTGTATTATAGGAGAGAGTATGAAAAAGGAATTAGTAGCGAAATTTGGCGAGAATTTACGCAGCGCAAGCGAAGCGCAAATTACTGAAAGTATCGAAAATTTGGCATTTTTAGCGTGCGAAAGAGAATTTGGAAATTTAAGCAAAGATGAGAAAACCGCTAAATTCGCAACCCTTACTAGCGCACTTTGCGCCCAGCTAGGTGAGCTTGAAATTTTAAACAAATCAAACGCCAAATCTGTCATAAACGGCGCAAAAAAGGCACTTTGCGAAGATGGCGAAAAGGAGCTTTATAGCCTATTTTACGAATACGATGATTTGCGCAAAAAAATCCTAGCCTCACAAAGAGAGCTTTTAAATTTAGTCGAAAACGGCTACGAAAAAATCGAAAATTTGCTCCCAAATTTAGGCGAAAACGAAAAAATCATAGTCTCTGACGCTCTTGGCGAACTTAGCAAAAACTCGCTTTTGCTTGCCGATGTTTTAAAAGAAGCTAGCGAAATGGCGTTTATCAGCGTGCTTGAAAATGGCGATGATATCGAGGATACGGCGCATTATACGGCGAAAAATATCGCATTTTACGCTATTAGTGAGGGCGAATTTACCCGCTTCCGCCTAAAAGAGATAGCCAAACTCATCATCGAAAGTGCGATTTTCGTGGCAAATGAGAGCAAAAACACTGCCCCAGCACTAATCCGAGGAGCCGTGCTTGGCGTGTATGATGCGATCACCAAAGTGGCTGAAAAATACCTAGACGATATGAGCGTGAGCCCCGATGAGAGCGTGCAGACCTTGGAGCAAAAAAAGGCGCAAATCGCCCAGACTAGCGACATTTTCACGGCTGTTTTAAGCGACGCAATCTCTCGCGCTGGTGAGCCAGCCAAAAGCGAAATCGAAAAATTAGCGCAAGAGGAATTTGGCGGGTATTTGTCGAAATTTAAGAAAATTTATGGCGAGCTTGGCGAGGTGCTAAGCGATAAAATCAGCGAAATGAAATTTGCCAAAAAGGCCAAGGATCTAAGCGCGCAATGGAAGGAAAAGGGCGAGAAGATTATCGAAAATTTCGAGCTTGATGAGAAATTCGGTAGCTTTAAAAAGGAAATGAGCGAAAAGCTTAGCGAAAACAAAACAGATATGGCGAAAAATATGAGCCAAAAAGCGCGTGAAATCAGCAAAAAAGCCTATGAAAGCGCACTTGATGCGCTTGCAAAGATGAAAAATAGGAGCGAATAAAAATGGCAAAAAATAGTAATTTACACGAAGCAAAAGCGAACAAAAAAGATGAGTTTTATACCCAACTTAGCGATATTGAAAACGAATTAAAGCACTACAAAAATCATTTTAAAGATAAGGTTGTATTTTGCAACTGCGACGACCCTGACTTTTCGAATTTTTACAAATATTTTCAACTAAATTTCTATGTTTTGGGACTTAAAAAACTCATAACCACACATTACAATCAAGGCAAAAAGTCTTACGCCCTGATAATCGAGAGAGAGAGAGAGAG
>JAGBJQ010000072.1 GCA_017934385.1 Campylobacter sp.
CCACCCCTGTAAAACCTTAGAAGTGGCTAAATTTAAAGCTTCGCTTTAAATTTAGCTGATTTAATTTTACTGAAATGCTTCGCATTTCTCGCAATGACAATAGCTAGCGTTGCAAATTTAAAATTTTACTCAATAAACCCACTGGCTAGCACGCGATCCTCTTCGTCGTAAAAAACCGCCAGCTGTCCCCCAGCTATGCCATTAGCTGGCTGAGAGAGCATGCCACTAACCCCACCACGCTCATTTAGCGCGATTTTTACAGGGATTTTCGTGCTTCGATATCTAAGTTTCACGCCCAAATTTGACGCATTTAAAATTTCATCTACACTCACAAATGCGTTTAAATTTCGCGTCGAAAACTCGTAAGTATCGAGCTTATCACGCCCGCCGACGATGATTTCATTATTTTGCGCGTCGATTTTGAGCACGAAATGTGGCTCATGCGCGCCGTCTATGCGAAACCCGCGCCTTTTGCCGATTGTGTAGTGCATATAGCCCTCGTGAGTGCCAATGATTTCGCCATTTGTGTTTTTCACCACGCCAGGGGTTTTGGTGTTTGTGTGGCGCTGTAAAATTTCGATATAGGTATTTTCCACGAAGCAAATCTCGCTACTTTCGCTTTGCGAAGCGATTTCGATGAGCTCTGGATACGCGCTAGCCTTGGCTTTGACCTCGCTTTTAAGCATTTCGCCAAGCGGGAAAATCATAAATTTTAGCGATTCTGGGCGGATATTTGCCAAAAAATAGCTTTGATCTTTGCTCTCATCGCGCGCCTTTTTTAAAAGTCCGTTTTCCACGCGCACATAATGCCCAGTGGCTAGGCGTTCGCAGCCGTTTTTATGGGCAAATTCCAAAAGCTTGCCAAGTTTGATTGTGCGGTTACACAGCGCGCAGGGATTGGGCGTAAGGCCGTTTTGGTATGTGCGCACAAATGGCTCATAAACCTCGCGCCTAAACTCATCTTGCAAATCCAAAATATGCGTTTTTATCCCCAAAAACTCCCCTACTTTGCGCACTTTTTCGATATTTTTCTCGTGATAACCTGGCTTTTCGTGTAGCTTCATATAGCAGCCCTCGATCTCGTGCCCAGCGTCCTTTAAAAGCTTCGCGCTCATCGAGCTATCCACGCCCCCGCTTAGGGCGACCAAGATTTTCAAACTTTCTCCTTTTTGATATGCTCTATTATCTCTTCTACGCTCGAACAGAGCCTAAATCCCGCCAAATCGCCCTCATCAATCGTCCCCAAAGCCAACATTGAGCTTTTGAAAAACTCCACCAAAGGGGCATAAAATTTGGCGTCGTATAGGTAAATTTGGGCTGTTTTAAAGCCTGTTTGTTTGAAGGTTAATACCTCAAACAGCTCGTCCATAGTCCCAAACCCGCCCGGGAAAATGACGAAAATTTCACTATTTGCGATAAGTGCGCCCTTTCTAGGGGCAAAGGTTTTAAAATGCACATCGTGAGTCAAAAACGCATTGCTTTTTTGCTCGAAAGGAAGCTTTATGTTAAAGCCCACGCTTGGGGCTTTTGCGCGAGCAAATGCGCCTTTGTTTGCGCCACGCATTATGCCTCCACCGCCACCTGTGATGACCGCATATCCCATATCAGCGAGCGCCGCGCAGAGTTTTTCTGCGTCTTTGACATATTGATTGCTCGCATTTAGCCTCGCTGAGCCAAAAATCGTAACACCTGGTTCTATGAAATTTAGGCTATTTTTCGCCGTTCTGATATCTTGTAAAATTTCTCGTATTTGCATTGTGTGATTAAAATTTAGATTAAATTACTAAGCTTTCCTAGAAAGCCACCGAAAGCGCCGCGTTTTGGCAAAGCTTCTAGCCCAAGTGCCACCAGCGTCCTGCTTACGCTATCACGAAGTGCGATACTAGCCTTGCAAAACGGGCGCGAAATGCTAAAAAGCTCCCTGTTTTGGGCGTTTATAAAGACATATTTATCATAAGGCATGAAGCCAACTAGCCCAAATTTCACCTCGCCCAAATTCTTTTGCGCCACGGATTTTAGATTGTCGAATATCCCCACAGCCTCGTCCTCGCAAGAGGCGAAATTCATCAAAAACAAAATCTCTTTTTGTGGCAAATTTAGCGATTTCAAAAACGCGTAAGTGTTGCTGATAGCGCAGGGTTCGTTCGCGCACACCACAATCGGCTCGGTGTCAAATTCTACTAGTTTTTTCGCATAATCTAGTGAAGCGTCGATTAAGATGAAATCAAACATATCCGCGCCAAGCGTTGCGCCCAAAAAGCTCTCTATCGCGCCATCTTCGCTTAAAAACACGCCGTCATTTGGCGCAATCAGCGTCAAATTTGGTAAAATTTTAAGCCCTTTGGCCTGAGAGTTTGCGAAAACAAAAATTTGGTTTTTGTCGATTTTAGCGTTTAAGATTATCTCTTGGTTATTGAAATTTGGCACTTCTAGCACGGCCACAGTGTATCCTGCGTCAGCTAAAATTTGAGCG
Source organism: Campylobacter sp. (assembly GCA_017934385.1). Lineage (GTDB taxonomy): Bacteria > Campylobacterota > Campylobacteria > Campylobacterales > Campylobacteraceae > Campylobacter_B. The sequence continues at coordinate 2,474 of JAGBJQ010000072.1, forward strand.
AAATTCGCCACAATCTGGCTCTTGCCAACTCCCCCTTTTGCGCTTAGAAATGTTAGAATTTTATTTTTCATACCAAACCTTTTTCAATCATACTTCCAAGTGGATAAATCACGCTTATGCGCTCTGCTACGCCTGGGTGCGGCACGATTAAGCGCTCGTTTTGCCTAATTTTCGCGCTAGAATACAAAATATCAATATCTAGCGTGCGCGGGGCGTTTTTGAAGCTTCGTTTGCGCCCAAATTTAAGCTCGATTTTTTGCATTGTTTTTAGCATTAAATTCGGCGCGAGCGAGCTTTGCACGCACAGCGTAGCGTTTAAAAAATTGCTCTGCTCTAAAAACCCAAATGGCTTGTTTTCTAAAATTTGCGACGAAGCGCAAACGAAAAAATTCGGATTTTTGTTTAGCAGGTGATACACACGCTCGAACCTCGCCCTGCTGTCGCCTATGTTTCCGCCAAGCCCTAAAATATAGCAAAA
>JAGBJQ010000073.1 GCA_017934385.1 Campylobacter sp.
CATTTTGCTTGCTGGCAATGCCGATAGTAGCGGTATGGTTGGCGCGGTGCATGTCAGCTGGATAAATTACTTCGCCGCCCTAACCTTCGTAATCGCCTCCGTGACGGACTTTTTCGACGGATTTATCGCTAGAAGCTGGAATCAAATCACCAAATTTGGCGGTATCATCGATCCTCTGGCTGATAAAATGCTAACCTTGGCTGGATTTTTAGGGCTTATGTATATTGATAGAGCGAGCCCATGGGCCGTGTATCTAATCCTAATCCGCGAGTTTTTTATCACAGGTTTTCGCACGGTTATGGTGAGCGAAAATATCAGTGTCTCAGCCTCAATGGCGGGCAAGGTAAAAACGGTGTCGCAAATGTTTGCCATAGGATTTTTGACAATGCAGTGGAGTGGCGGAAATTTCTTGCTATGGCTCGCAGTAGCACTCACGCTGTATTCGGGATTAGAATACATTTTAGCCTACGCTAAAAATCACAAAAAAAATGCAAAAGCAACGGAGTAATTTTTGAAAAGCATACTTTTAACCATAGGAATTTTGCTTTGTGGATTGTATTTTTACGGGTTACATTTTTTCGTAACGATTTTAGCCATTAGCTTTTTGATATTTTTCCACGAGCTTGGCCATTTTAGCGTTGCACGCCTGCTTGGTGTGGGCGTAAATGTATTTAGCGTGGGCTTTGGCGAGAAAATTTACACCAAACAAATCGGCGCGACACAGTATTGCATAAGCGCAATCCCGCTTGGCGGATATGTCAGCCTAAAAGGTCAAGAGGATTTAGATCCAAGTGCGAAAAATTTCGACCCCGACAGCTACAACACCAAAGGCCCGCTAGCGCGCATTGCCATACTTGTGGCTGGGCCTGCGTTTAATATAATTTTAGCGTTTTTAATCTACATTAGCCTAGGCTATATCGGCGTAGAGCGTATCGCACCAATCGTAGGCGCAGTGAGCGAAAACTCAGCCGCACAAAACGCCGGAATCATGGTCGGCGATGAAATTTTATCAATAAATGGCACGCAAATCAGAGAGTGGGACGATATCTCCAAAAATGTCGTAGCCGGAAATTTGGATTTGCAAATCAAACGCGCAGGCGAAATCCAAAACATAAATTTAACCCCGAAAATGGGCGAGAAACTAAACATTTGGCGAGAGCGTATCCAAACTCCATTGATTGGAATTTCGCCTGGAAAAGAACCAAAATATATCACACTGTATCACACGGGCGCTAGCTCGCTTAGTTTCGCACTCGATGAAACAATCCAATCGAGCAAAATCATCTTGGTGGGGCTCGAAAAACTCGTCTCAGGCGTCGTCTCGCCCAAAGAAATGGGCGGAATCGTCGCTATCACCGATATCACGACCAAGGCCGTAAGCTACGGAGCTTCGGTAGTTTTGCTCCTTGTCGCGCTGATTTCTGTGAATTTGGGCATAATAAATCTCTTCCCAATCCCAGCACTCGATGGCGGACATATTTTGTTTAACCTAATCGAGCTTGTGTTTCGCCGCCCAGTGCCAGAGAAGGTTTTCATCGGCGCTAGCTATGCTGGAATCGCGATTTTGGCAATGCTTATGATATTTACGATAGTCAATGATTTTGCCAGAATGCTAGGATTTTATCAATGAATCTAGCGCAAATTTTAGAGCGCATCCAAAACGCTAGAATTTCGGCTGGAATTTGGGAAAGCGTCCGCCTAATCGCTGTTAGCAAAAATGTAGATACTGACGCGGTGGAAAATCTCTACTCGCAGGGGCAAATCGAATTTGGCGAAAATCGCGTCCAAGAGATGAAGCGAAAATGCGAAATTTTAACCAACCTGCCCCTAAAATGGCATTTCATCGGCTCGTTGCAAAGCAATAAAATAAATCATCTTTTATCCTTACGCCCTACTCTTTGGCAAAGTTGTAATTCTTACGAACTAGCCGTTGCTGTCAATAAACGGCTAAATTTCACGCTAGATACGCTTTTGGAGATAAACTCAGCCGATGAAAGTAGCAAAAGCGGGATAGAAATTTCACGCGCCGTCGATGAGTATTTAAAGATAAAAGAGAGTTGCGAAAATCTAAATTTATGCGGCGTGATGAGTATCGGTGCGCACTCGGACGATAAAAACGAAATCAAAAAAAGCTTTGAAATTACCTATAAAATTTTTGAAAATCTGCGTCCGCACGGCGCAAAAATCTGCTCAATGGGTATGAGCGATGACTACGAACTAGCCATAAAATGCGGGTCAAATATGGTGCGTTTAGGGCGAATTTTGTATCGATGAAAAACGATATCGTAATATTTTTGCTAGGCATTTGCTGTATAGCGTTTCCAGCCCATGATAATTTGTTCATCTGCTTTGAAATTTTACTTTTTAATATTCTAGTTTGCGCCCTATTTATAGCGATTGCGTATAAATTTCAAATCTTGCAAAAACGCTACTTCGCATTATTTTTTTTGATTTTGGCAAATCTTGCAACATTGGCGAATATCTGGGGGATGCCGTGGCCTTCTAACGGATATGAAGGCACTATCGTCCGAATCGAGATTTTCAAGGCAATTTCGGTTTTTAACTTTTGGCTAGTTTATGCTGGATTTTGGCTCTTAGCGGTGCCGATTGTCATCTATATATTCTTTTTGGATCTGCTTGGCAGAATTAGCCTAAAAATACTTTCTAGCAAAAAATCTATCCAAAATTCGAATATTTAAAACAAAATTCTGCAAATTTGGCTAGTGTTTGTGAAAAAACGAATTTCGCCGTGCGAATTAGCTAAATTTGGCATTTCACACGGCAAGTAAATTTACAAAATCTCTTTTCTGAGCTGCTCAGGGGTTTTTGGCGAGATTAGCGCAGGTGCGATGTCAAAAATGCTAAACGCACCGCTTTTGCCGTCCTTATGCAGTCGGTGCGCCGCTCTTGCGTAAGCCACTAGCACGCTAGCTGTGAATTCAGGGTTTGAATCAAGTTTTAGGCTGAATTCGATTAAATGTTTTGTCTTGCCGTGCTCTCCTGTGCTACCGCTTCTTAGCACGAAGCCACCATGCGGGATTCCGCCGTGTTCGCGTTTTAGTGTTTCAAGGTCGATAAAATGCACGGTCGTATCGTAATCAGCGAAATAATTTGGCATTGTTTTGATTTCGTTTTCGATTTTTGCTTTATCAGCGCCGTCTTCGGCGACCACGAAACACTCACGCAAATGCTTTTCTCTTGTGCTTAAATTTGGATTTTCGCCATTTCTTACCCTTTTTAAGGCGCTTTCAATCGGCACAGTGTATTGTCTAGCATCGACTACGCCTTTGATTCGGCGGATAGCGTCAGAATGCCCTTGGCTCACGCCTTTGCCCCAAAATGTGTAGCTTTCGCCACTTTCTAGCACACTTTCGCCCACAAGGCGATTTAGTGAAAATAGACCCGGATCCCAACCAATAGCGATAATGCCGACATTTCCGCCGCTTTTAGCTGCGTTATCGACATTTGCGAAGTGTCCAGGGATTTTAGCGTGTGTATCGAAGCTATCGACGACGCAGAAGTTTTTCGCAAACTCTGGCGTTTGGGTTGGCAAATCGGTCGCCGAGCCACCACAAAGCACCAAAACATCGAATTTGCCTTTGAAATTTAATATTTCATCTATGCTATAAACACTCGCGCCGCAGGTTTTCACGCTAGCTGGCTCACGCCTGGAAAAAACGCCAAAAACTTCCATATCGTTTGTGTTTCGCACGGCAAGTTCCACGCCACGACCTAAATTTCCATAACCTAAAATTCCTACTTTTATTTTATTCATTTTTTATCCTTTTTATTAAATTTTATTTCTGAATTTTGCCTATTTTGCGTGGTTTCACGGAACCATTTCAAACCGCCAAAATCGTTTTGAAAAACCAAAAAATATCATAAAATTTCCTATTTTTTAAACATAAAATACACAGCCAAAACTAGGAAAACAAAGCTTATAATGTGGTTTATGCGAAAGGCTTCGCTTTTGAAAATCAGCAGTGCAAACACGCTAAAAACGCTAAGCGTGATGACTTCTTGCATGACTTTTAGTTGCCAAATGTCAAACGAACCACCGTTGCCGATGTAGCCGTATTTATTGGCTGGTATGAGCAGACAATACTCGAAAAACGCCACGCACCAGCCAAAGAGAATAATCCCAAAAAGCCCAAGGTTGCTAAAAAATGGAATTTTGGTAAATTTCAAGTGCGCATACCACGCAATCGTCATCAAAACATTTGAAAAAATCAGTAAAATTATGGTGTAGTATGGTTTCATTTTGCGCCTTTAAATAAATAATTCGCCGTGATTTTCGCCTTGTGAAGCGATTAGTTTTTCATACTTTTGACTTGATGAACTTGCTATTTTTGCTTGTTTATCAATCTTAACCAAATCTGCGATTTTTTTTCTAAAATTCGCCTTGTTTTTGTCAAGTTCATTTTTTCTTGCCATAGAAATATCCACAAATTCTCTGTCTTTTTCGATACCGATAAATTTGCGACCAAGTAAATTGGCAGCAATTCCAGTCGTAGAACTTCCACTAAACGGGTCGCAAATGAGCGAATTTTCATCACTTGCCATTAAAATCAGTCGCACCAAAAGCGAGAGAGGCTTTTGCGTAGGGTGTTTGCCGTTAGCCTTTTCCCACGGGGCGATTGCGTTAAATCGCCAAACATCTTTCATTTGCTTATCGTCATTTAAAAATTTCATCTTAGTTTTTACTCTTTTTATTATCTAAATAAACCATAGAAAATCCATTGTTTCTATTGATTTCATAAACGCTGATATTATTATAATTACCAAAATTATTCAATTTATTTAATGCTTCTTTCGGATTTTTTGCTTTTATAAAATCTAAAATTTGACAATTATCAAATTCCTCTCCATCATTGTCAAAAGTGGTGCCATCGGTTGTTAAAATCACAAATTCTTTAAATTCCATTTTCAATTTTCACGCTTTCTTTTTCATATTGTTTTATGATACTTTCGTAATCTGCAAATTTAACAAAAGGTCGTATCGGTGAATAAATCGAAGCTTCGATTATATTTTGAAATTGCGAAAATCGCTCTTTTTTTGCAACAATGATAAAATTCGCACGAAAATCTTGAAGTTCATAAAATTTATTTAGCGAATTTTTAAAATCCGTGCTGTGTTCGACTTCAAAAAACGAATTTGGCAAATTTCGTTCGTTAAACCAAACGACATCGATAGTTTTTGCAAATTTAATGATATTTTTATATGAAAATTCGTAAATTTCGCCTAAATTTGCCACTTCACCAAGCTTTTGATTTATAAAAAATTTATTTTTATCTTGTGGCGGAATATAGGTTTTAAATTTCCTAATATTTCCGATTTGAGCGATAATGCCTTGATAATACGAGTGAGTAAATTCGTTTTCTGCAACAATTTTTTCATTTTTAATATCAAATTTGGCTAAGATTTCGTTTTTAAATTCACTCAAACCCCAAAGTCCGGGCTGAATTTTAAAAAATTCTTTGTTTGTTTGCAAAATTCGCCTAATCGAAGCAAACGGCGTTTTTGTTTGCCACGAACTAACTTCGGTAGCGTGATAAAGTTGCGATAGCGTGGCTACTTTGCCGTTTTTTAAAAGTGCATTTATGACGAAATCTTTTTGTTGCATTTACTTCACTCCCAAATTTGCGAGTTCCCCGCAAACTTTTTCAAACTGCTCTTTTGCGTTGGCTAGTCCTGTGCGATTTGTTTCGATGACGCTAGCAGGGGCGGAAGCCATAAATTTTTCATTTCCTAGCATATTTTCTAGCTTTGTGATTTCCTTTTCAAGCTTAGTTTTTTGCGAATTTAGGCGGTTGATGATAGGGTTTAAATCCACGCCGTCAAGTGCAACAAAGCTCTCTAAATTTGCACTCACATCACGCACTGCATTTGCGATAGGTGCGTCTATAAACTCGATTTCGTCGCATTTTGCAAGTGTTTTGATATAATCTTTTGCTCCGCTTAAATCAAATGAGCTAAGCACAAAAGCCTTTGCGATTTTAGCATTTCCTAAATCGATCGTCGCTTTTGCACGACGAATGCTTACAATCGCTTCGATAACTCTTTCAAAAAGGCGCTCAATTTCCAAATTTGGCTCGGAAATTTCTGGATATTTCATCATCGTTACGGAATTTGCATTTTCTAGCGAAGTGCCGCTAAGTTCGTGGTAAAGATATTCGCTGATAAACGGCATAAATGGACTTAAAAGCTTTAAGGCTTCTTTAAAAATCATACCAAGTTCAGGGATTGCAGCCTTGTTTGCTTTGCTAAGCTCAATTCCCCAGTCGCAAAATTCGTCCCAGAAAAATTTGTATAAATCAGTCGCAGCGTCGTTGAAGCGATACGCGTCGAGATTTGCCCTGACCGAATTTACACACGCTTTAAAACGGCTTAGCATATACTTTCCAAGCTTTGTTTGAACCAAATTTTCGTCCAAATCGTCAAATTTAGGGCTGTTTAAAAGCAAAAATTTACTTGCGTTGTAAAGCTTATTTACGAAATTTCGATAAATCAAAAGTTTATCGTCGCTTAGGCGCAGATCCCGTCCCTGCACGCACAAAACGGTCAGCGTAAAACGCAAAATGTCGGCTGAATATTCGTCGATTTTATCGAGCGGATCGACGATATTTTTGCTTGATTTACTCATTTTTTTACCGTCTTTGTCCTTAACTAGGGCGTGGAGATAGACATCTTTAAACGGCAGTTTAGAAGTAGCGTTTTCGCACTGAAAAAACATTCTTGCAACCCAAAAGAAAAGTATGTCAAAGCCCGTAATCAGCATAGTATTTGGGTAAAACTCTTCTAAATCGCTCTCGTGCCATTTTTCATCTTTTAACGCGTCGCCGTTACCCCAACCAAGTGTGGAAATCGGCCAAAGACCACTTGAAAACCAAGTATCAAGGACATCTGGGTCTTGCGTGAATTTCGCACTTCCGCATTTTGGGCATTTGCTTGGGCTTTCATTTTCGTCCGCCCACTCGTGTCCGCACTCGCAGTAAAACACAGGGATTCGGTGTCCCCACCAAAGCTGACGGCTAATGCACCAGTCTTTTAGCTCTCTCATCCACGCATTAAAGCTATTTATCCAGTGCGCTGGGAAAAACTCAGCCCCGCCGTCATTTACCATTTTTATGGCATTTTTAGCGATGTCAGATTTGACAAACCATTGTTTTGAGATGTATGGCTCGACGACATTTTTACAGCGATAGCAATACCCGACTTGATTTTCGTAATCTTCGATTTTTTCTATAAAGCCCATTTCATCAAGCTTTGCGACGATTTTATCTCTGGCTTCAAGGCGTTCAAGTCCAGCAAATTCGCCGCAATATTCGTTTAAAATTCCTTTTTCATCAAAGATTGTGATGAATTCCAAATTGTGGCGATTTCCGACTTCGTAGTCGTTTTGATCGTGGGCTGGGGTTACTTTTACGCAACCTGTTCCAAAATCCATATCAACATGCTCATCGGCGATGATTTTGATTTTGCGATTTATCAGCGGTAAATTTACAAATTTGCCAATTAAATTTTTATAGCGTTCATCGTTTGGATTTACCATTACCGCCGTATCGCCAAAGTAGGTTTCTGGTCTAGTCGTAGCCACAACTATAAATTTATCTTTTTCGCCGTCCAAATAATAACGCACATAATAAAGTTTGCCTTTATTTGCCTTGTGTTCGACTTCCACATCGCTAAGGGCGCCGTCGTGAGTGCACCAATTCACCATATAATTGCCACGCACGATTAAGCCCTTTTCGTATAAATTTACAAATGCTTTTCGCACGGCGTTTTTAAGCCCGTCGTCCATGGTAAATCTCTCTCTACTCCAAGCAGGACCCACGCCAAGACGGCGGATTTGGCGAACTATCGTGCCGCCGCTTTGCTCTTTCCATTTCCAAACATGTTTTAAAAACTCTTCCCTGCCGATTTCTTCTTTTTTGATACCTTTGGCAAGGAGCTCTCTTTCTACGACATTTTGAGTGGCGATTCCAGCGTGATCAAGGCCTGGTTGATACAACGCTTTGTATCCGTCCATGCGTTTATAACGCGTCATAATGTCTTGCAGGGTGCAAGTAAGAGAGTGTCCTATGTGCAAAACGCCCGTTACATTAGGTGGCGGCATCATAATGCAAAATGTTTTGCCATTTTCTTGGATATTTTTATTTCCGTCGATCTCGAAATAACCGCGTTCTTCCCAAATTTTATAAAATTTTTCTTCAACTTCTTTTGGATTGTAAAAATCTGCCATTTTAACTGCCTTTTTATTTGATTTTAAAAACTGATGATTATAGTTAAATTTCACTAAAAACCAGTTAAAATTCGAAATTTTATCGCCAAATTTAGCCTAAATTTGCGATATTTTAAGCTAAATTTTAGTAAAATCAAAGATTTAAAATTTTCACAGAAGGATTGCAAATGGATTTTGCTATCGAGCTATTTTTGACGATTACTGCACTTGCAATCGTTCTAAACATAGTTTTTAAAGTTTTTGAAATCCCTAGCATTATCGGATATATCGTCGCCGGCGTGTGTTTTACTCAAATTTACAGTCTCACACGCGACGAGAGTATGTATATGTCAGAAATAGCCGAATTTGGCGTAGTTTTTTTGATGTTTAGTATAGGATTGGAGTTTAGTTTCAAACACTTGATGAGTATGAAAAAAGATGTTTTTTTCAACGGAATTTTGCAAGTTACAGGAACTGGGCTAATCCTTACGCTAATAATTGATCAAATCCTTAGCGAAAATATCAAAACAGCCATTATTATCGGTCTTGCGCTATCTTTAAGTTCTACTGCAATAGTGCTAAAAAGTCTAAATGACTCTGGCGAAATAAATCGCAATCACGGAAGAAAAGTGCTTGGAATTTTGCTTTTCCAAGATTTGGCTGTAATTCCGATTTTGCTGATGATTGATATTTTTGCCTCCACAGATAGCACACCAGTAAATGAGCTAATTATCCGCACCGTTGTAAGTGCTGCAATCGTAATAATCTCGCTTTTAGTGATTGGTAAATTTGTCATAAATAGCCTTTTTACCTATGTCATCAAGGCAAATTCGAGGGAAATTTTTATCGCTACGGTTTTATTCGTAGTAATCGGGGCTAGTTTTTTAGCACATATTTTTGGGTTTAGTTATACTCTTGGCGCATTTATCGCTGGTATGATTATCGCCGAAACCGAATACAAGCGCGAAATTGCAGCCGGCATGAGTTCGCTACGCGATATTTTGCTTGGTCTATTTTTTATTACCATTGGAATTCAGATTAAATTTGACATTATCGCCAACCACTACGGCGTGATTTTACTAGGAATTATCATTATAATGGCGTTAAAAGCAGGTATTGTATATGCGATACTCATCATATCAACCCACAAAAGAATTGCGCTCAAATCAGCCCTATCTCTGGCGCAAATAGGCGAATTTGCCTTAGCAATTTTTGCGCTTTTGATTTCAAAAAATATGATAAACAAAGAAAACGCTCAAATTCTAATCGCTATCGTTGTGGCAACGATGATTTTGACACCATTTATCCTAAAAAACCTAAACCGCATCGCAAACCGTTTCGAATCAAATGTCGAAAAACTAGACGATGATGTGCATAAGGTCAAAATTTCACCTATGAAAAACCATTTTGTCATCGTTGGATACGGCAGAGTAGGACAAGAAATACTGCTTAGACTACGCGATAATGGCCTGCCATATATCGTGGCTGAAAGCGATTTGGAGCTTGTGGATCTTGGTAAATCTCGTGGCGAAAATGTGCATTTTGCCAATATGATGCAAAAAAGCGTTATCGACGAATTTAGCCTACGCCAAGCCTCTGTAATAATACTGACAATCACAAACCAAGAAAAACTAGATATCGTAGCAAATATGTTAAATAAGGAAAATTTAAGCGCAAAAATCATTGTGATGTATTCAGGGCCGTATCGCAAGGTCGAATTAGAGGGCGAATTCGGAGAGAATTTTATATTTATGAAGGAAGAGCGCATGCTGGCTGGCTCACTTTTGCAAGAGGCGTTAAGACAAAAATTACAAAGCTAAAATTTTAAAAATTTAAGTAGAATATAGAAAAAATAAAGGAAATTTAGTGATAAAAATCGAAAATTTGCATAAAAGTTTCGGAAAATCCGAAATTATAAAAGGTGTCAGCGCCGAAATCAAAAAAGGCGAAATTTTCGCTATCGTAGGACAAAGTGGCGCGGGCAAAAGCACCCTACTTCGCTGTATAAACGGACTAGAAAATTACCAAAGTGGTAGTCTAAAAGTCGCTGGCAAAGAGGTGGCGGATTTAAAAGGCGATGAAGTGCGCGAATTTCGCAAAAATATCGGTATGATTTTTCAACATTTCGCGCTGATGAGCCGAAAAACGGTCGCCGAAAATGTCGCCACACCGCTTAGGTTTTGGAAATTTGAGGAAGGATATATCAAAGAGCGCGTGACCGAATTGCTCGTTCTAGTCGGCCTCAAAGACAAAGCAAACGCCTATCCTAGCGAGCTTAGCGGTGGTCAAAAGCAAAGAGTAGCCATTGCTAGGGCATTGGCGCTAAAACCGCAAATTTTACTTAGCGACGAGGCGACCTCAGCGCTCGATCCAAACACAACGACGCAAATTTTAAATTTGCTTAAAGAAATCAACCGCTCGCTTGGCATTACGATAGTTTTGGTAACGCACGAAATGGAGGTAGTCAAAAGCATAGCCAACCGCGCCATGCTCCTAAAACACGGCGTTGTCGTGGGCTCTGGCGATATCGTGGAGCTGTTTTTGCACCCTGATGAGCATATGAAGGAATTCCTAGGCGAAGAGGAAGTGCTACCACCAAATAATATAAATGTAAGGCTGTTTTTCCCGCCAGATGTCGCGTTTGATAGCATTATCACGCACATGGCGCACGAGCTTGGGATAAATTTTAATATCGTCTGGGGTAAGTTAGAGCGCCTGGATAAAAGCGTCGTGGGCTCGCTCGTGATAAATGTCCTACCAACCCAACTAGAAGCCGTGGAGAAATATATCAGCGAAAAGGGCGTGATTTACGAAGTCGTGGAGAGGAAATAATTTTTCCCAAAAAATTATAATTAAAATTAAAAAATAAAATCGGCGAAGTCGTTTGAAATTTGACTTCGCCAAGTGAAAATTTGGCAAAGCCTAAGCCATGCCAAATTTGCCAAATTTAGCGGATTACTAGCCCTTGTGGGATACCGTTTCTAATAACCCAAACTAGGACTTTTTTGCCTTTATAGGCTTTTATATATTTATTGAAATCATCGATATTTTCGACATCGTTTTGACCGATTTGGATAATTATATCGCCCTTTCTAAACCCATACTCGCTCGCTTTTGAATCAGCTTTTACATTTGTTACGATTGCGCCTTTTAGATCTTTATTTAGCGCGTATTTTGAGCGAATTTCATCATCTAGGTTTTTTAGGCTTAGCCCCTCTAATGCGCCCTCATCGACATTTGAGCTACCGGCGTTAGATGATTTATCCATACTATCTAGTTTAAGGGTTACTTTTTGGTTTTTGCCGTCGCGCTCGAACTCGATTTCGACCTTGCTACCCGGATTCATCGAACCGACCAAATTTTTAAGCTCGTTTGCGTTTTTGACAGGTTTATCATCGACTTTTATAATCAAATCGCCCCTTTTAATGCCTGCTTTATCCGCTGGCAAGCCATCTTCCACGCTCGAAATCAGCGCGCCTTCTTTGCTATTGTAAATCTCTTTTTGCTCTTTTGACATATCGCTAATCGTTACGCCAATATATCCGCGCTCGATTTTGCCGTCGCTAATGAGCTTTTTGGCGATATCTTTGACCATATTTGATGGGATTGCAAATCCTATGCCGTTATTTCCGCCACTTCTGCTTAAAATCGCTGAATTTATACCAATGAGCGCACCACGGCTATCGACTAGCGCACCGCCTGAGTTACCAGGATTTATCGAAGCGTCTGTTTGGATAAAATTTTCGTATTGATTAAGCCCGATATTGTTTTTATTTAGCGCAGAGACGATTCCTTGCGTAATCGTGCCACCCACGCCAAATGGATTTCCGATAGCAAAAACTATATCGCCCTCCATAGCCTTTGACGAATCCCCAAATTTAATCGCAGATAGCCTTTTTTCCTCGATTTTGATAATCGCCAAATCTGTCTTCGAATCCGTTCCTACGACCTTGGCTTTATACTCTTTGTCATTATCGAGCAGTGTAACTACGATTTCATCGGCGTTTTCGACGACATGGTTGTTTGTGACGATGTATCCGTCATCTGAGATAATTACGCCCGATCCCAAAGAGCTGACCTCGCGCTCTTGTCTAGGCAAGTTAAAATCGAAAAATTGCTTAAAAAACGGATCGTTAAACATCTCCGCCATTGGGTTGTTTGCGACTTTGTGTTTTGATTTGGTCGAGATATTTACGACAGATTTTTTCGCCTCGGCAATCGAGCTGTGGTATGAGAGAACGACATCCTTGCTAAACTCAGGATTTACACGATCAAATTTCGCGCCAGCCTCGCTAATATCGATATTCGCGCCAAAAAGCGAAGCGCTAAGTGCCAAAGATAGCAAAATGGTTTTTTTCATTTAAATTCCTTTTGAATAAAATTTTCGTGCAATTATAAATTTCTAGGGCTAATATTTGTTTAATGTAATTACAAGATTTATAAACAAAATATATTAAACTTGATTGACATAGACTAAACTTTTATGATATAATCCATATAAAATTTAAGAAAAAAAGGGAGGAAAAATGGCAAATTCTAGCCTTTATGAAACTCTTGGCGTTAGCAAATCAGCTAGTGCTGATGAAATCAAAAAAGCCTATCGTAGGCTTGCTAGAAAGTATCACCCAGATATCAACAAGGAAGCTGGCGCAGAAGAAAAATTCAAAGAAATTAATGCAGCGTATGAAATTTTAAGCGATGAGAAAAAACGCGCTCAGTATGATCAATACGGCGACTCAATGTTTGGTGGGCAAAATTTCCACGATTTCGCCAAAGGTTCAGCTAGTATGGGCGATCTGAACGACATTTTAAATAGTATTTTTGGTGGATTTTCTGGCGCAAAAAGCTCACGCGGGGGCTTTGATTTTGGTGGCGGGTTTAATCCGTTTGGATTTAACTCTGATTTTGGTATGGATTTGGACAGACATAGCGCGATTGAAATTCCATTTGATACAGCCATAAATGGCGGGGAGATGAGCGTAAATTTAAATGGTGAAAATATCAAATTTAAAGTCCCAGCAGGGATAAATACTGGCGAAAAACTACGAATTAGAGGCAAAGGAAATTCAAACGGTAACCAAAATGGAGATTTGATATTAGAGATTAAAATTTCGCCAAGTAGTGAATATGAGAGAAATGGAGATGATTTGAGCAAAAAAATCGATGTCCCGCTAAAAACTGCGCTTTTTGGTGGCAAAATCGAAGTTCAAACCCCCAAAAAAACAGCCACGATTAAAATCAGCAAAAACACCAAAAACGGCCAAAAATACCGCCTCAAAGGTTACGGTGTGCAAAACCGCAAAACCAAAATTTTAGGCGACCTCTACGCCGTAGTAAATATCGTCTTGCCAGACGCCGATAGCCTAAGCGACGAGGTTCGCGAGGCATTAGAAAGCTTATAAGGAGAGAATATGCATGATTATGACGAGCCGGTTTATCTAATCTCAATCGTAGCCAAGGTGCTAGATATCCACCCTCAAACCCTGCGCCAATACGAGCGCGAGGGGCTAGTCAAGCCAGGCAGGACGGACGGCAAAATGAGGCTGTATTCGGCGCGCGATATGGATAAAATCCGTATGATAGTAAATCTCACAAAGGAGCTCGGCGTGAATTTAGCGGGCGTGGATGTGATTTTTAGACTGCAAGATCAAATCAGCGAATACGAAAAAGAGATCGAAATTTTGCGTAAGAAAATTTTAGAACTCGGCGGAGAGATTTGAAAATTTATAAATTTTATTCAGTAAATAATCAAAATGACCCAGTTCATGCTCCACATATAATATTAAGTCCAAAAACTTGGGAATATGGCAATCCATTTTATTATCAGCATATTGAGGCTTATGGTGGAGTTGGAAATGTATTTCAAGGAAGTGAGAAATGAAAAAATATGTATTATTAATTCCTTTTGCGATTTTTTTAAATTCTTGTAGTATAAATAATAAATTTTTAGATTGGGGAAACTATGGATTTGTCAGCAAGTGTGGTTTTGCCAAAAAGACTATTGATGACGAAAAAATTTATATCAGCAAAAATAAAGAATATTTAGATATTTATGTTTATACGGACTATAAATTTAAAGATAACTTTTATACAAAGATTGATGTTTTTTCTCATCACAACGGCAAATTGCCGATAATTCCGATAGAATATTGCAACGGCGAGTGGTGTAAAATTTACTATCCTTGCGGTGATACAAAATATTTTGTAAAAAAAGATGACATTGGACTATTTAAAGGAAAATGATATTGAATAGAGATATTTTTGGAAATATAAATCAGTATTATGGCATTCCGCTCAATGACGGTCCTGTAAAAGGAGGCAAACGAGTTATAATAAAACCAAATTTAGGTGGCAAAAATGAATAAGTCAAAAAAAATATTCATTGCATTGATTTTATTATTTATACTAATTTTTGTAATTTTAAATCGTAACTACAATATTGGAGAATTTCCATTTGATAGGCAATGCAAATATTTTATGTTGATGAATAGAGATGATAAAAAATTATCAAACGATAATTGTATTATTAGTCTGATGAATGAAAATAAAAAATCAGATTTACAAATTTATTATTTAAAACAAAAACTCAACCAAAAAAATAAGTTGTCTAAGCTTGACATAAAAGCTATAAATTTTTTAAATATACCTGATTGGGAAGTAGTGCTAGTTGATAATAATGAATTTCTAGTAACTACAAAGGATACAAAATGAAAAAAATACTTAATTATTTTGTAGTTATTCTTGTATTATTTTTATGTGTGTGTTTTGTAATTTCTATAAAAAACAGGTCATATTGTAGTATTGATGAGTATTTCAATGATGAGTTATATTATAATCCAACACAAAAGTGCGTTAGCATATTATTAGATAAATCAGAAAATGGCGACAGCTATGCAATCAAACGAATACTCTATTATTTTTCTGAAAAATTAAATGGCTGTATGATTGATGATTTTAGTAATTTATCTAAAAGAGAAATTGAATTTATTACAAAGTCTTTTCCGAATTTACCAAAATGCAAAGATATATATTTAAATCATAACAGTAAGTGTTTTCCACAAAAATATAAATTTAAGTGGTATGAAAATTTAAATTGTAATGCTTTACAAAACACTTATAGCTATAACGATAAAGAAGAATAGTCTCGTATGTGGGCATCCTTGCCCACTACAATGGTTAATTAAAGGATTAAAAATGATGAAATTTAATAAAAATATAAAATTTGGTGGGCAAGGATGCCACCCTACGGTGCTAATGGCACATATTATTATTGAGTGCCACTACTTAACAGTTCGGCTGGTGGCATGAAGGTTTTTAAGCCAAATATTACAAAGGATAATAAATGAAAACAAATTTTAGAGAATTAACACTTTTAACAACTATGTTTATTGCTGGTATTTTAGTTTGCTGGATAGGACTTTTAATAAAACAACAAAATAGAAATTTAGAAAATCCTCGCTATTATGAATATATTAAAAATTTACAATACGACCAAAATTATAGTGGTAGGTTTGCATATTGTGCTAATATACAAATAGATAGAATATCGGATGCCAAATCTTGGATAAAATATTATTTCAAACATTTGCCAAAAGAAGCAAATTTTACTTCCCAAGAACAAATAGTCGTAGATAAAGTAAAAAAGATTTTAGATGACGAAATTATAAAAGATAGCAAATGAGTTGTAATTTATTGCCTTATTTGTCAAATTTAAATACAAATAACCTAACCCTAGAAAGCCAAAGAGATAAATATCAAGCAAATTCTAAATCAAATTCAATCGGAGTAGGAATTTCTTTTTCAGGTTCTACAAATAAAAACTACATAGCAAATGGAAATTTAAAAACATGCTCAGCAAATGCAAACTACTCAAATTCCAAATCAAACTCCATAATAAAACAAACAAACCTTTCAAGCATAACGGCAAACGAAATAAACATAAACGCCAAAGGCAATACTCATCTAAAAGGCTCTATGATAGCAGCAGGAGAGTATGACAATGACGGCAAATTTATAGACATTAGCAAATACTAGTTATAACAAAGGAATAAATTTAAGTATTTCTGCAAATTTAGCATTAAAAAATTCAAATTCACAAAAAGATAAAAACGATAATTCTGTCATTGTGAGAAACGAAGTTTCGAAGCAATCTAGTAATTCAAATAATCTAAATAATTCACTTGAAAAATTCAAATTCTAAAAAGATAAAAAATCGCATCGCGACTGTATTTAAAGATATTACAAAAGGCTTATAAAATTTTCTAAATTTTAAAATTTATCTAAATCAAACCGGTGCGCGGGGTGCGCACCGATAATAGAAGAATTGCTTTTAAAGGATTATTAATCCATTTGTTTGCGTAAAAATGTAGGCTCCTCTAACTCATCATAAGTTTCATCGCCGTTGAAATCGCCACTAGCTACTTTTTGTTTAGCGGAAAATGAGCTTCTAGCGTAGCTTGCTATGATAGCTTGTCTGCTATCAGCGACGCTTTGTTTAGTTACTTGCTTTTTTTCAGCGGCGCTCTTTTCGAAACCAGTAGCTATCAGAGTAACCTCTACGCGGTTGTTTTCGATACTATCATCTGTTGTCGTTCCAAAGATTATATCCGCGTCCTCGCTGACAGCCTCTCTGATGATATTCATAGCGCACTCGATTTCGATAAGCGAGCAATCAGGCGAAATTTTGAAATGAACCAAAACGCCTTGTGCGCCATTGATTGAAACATTATCAAGTAGCGGTGATTGGATAGCTGCTTTTATCGCTTCCTCTGCTGCGTCCTCGCCGTCGCATACACCTGTGCCCATTAGCGCCATACCGCGGTGTTGCATTACCTTGCGAACATCAGCGTAATCCACATTCATATCGCTATCACCTGATTCTAAAATCACAGAAATCATACCATTTACAGCTTGTGCTAGGACATTATCAACCTTTTTGTAAGCCTCTTTGATACCTGTTTTTTTATCAATGATTTTCAATAAATTTTGATTTGGGATTACGATTACAGAATCACACTCTTTTTTAAGCTCTTCTAAGCCCTCTTGCGCTAGGCGCATGCGTTTTTTACCCTCGAAATCAAACGGAGTTGTAACGATACCGATTGTTAGGGCCTTTTTCTCCTTAGCAGCTTTTGCTACGATTGGAGCCGCGCCAGTGCCTGTGCCACCACCAAAACCAGAGCCTACAAAGACCATATCAGCGTAATCTAGGCGATCTTTTAGATCCTCATAGCTCTCCTCAGCCGCGCCACGACCCATAGTAGGATCCATACCGCAACCAAGACCACGAGTTAAATTTGGTCCAAGTTGAATTCTAGTTTTTGCGATCGATTTTTCTAACGCTTGAACATCTGTGTTAGCTACCATAAGCTCGACATCAGCCTTAGTAAAACCCTCTCTAATCATGTGATTAATCATATTGCAACCGCCGCCGCCGACGCCGATTACTTTCATTTTGGCGCCATAAACACCTTTGTTTTCTTCCACAATAAATCCTTTCATTGCAATCTCCTCTATTAAATTTAAAAGCTATTTTTTATCAATGTCATAAATTTTTCAAACATATTTGGCTTCTTTTTCTCTGGAAGCCCAATGCCTAGCCCGCCGTTATTTGCCGTAGTGTTAGTGTTAGTAACACTGCTTTTTACCTCTTCTGTTTCTATCGCTTGCGTTACCTCTTTTTCATAGTATGTCGAACTCTCTCTGCTTGTAGAGATTTTTATAGTTTCGTCTTTGTAACGAAGCTCGCCGTTAGAATCAATCTCATACGGCGTAAAATCTCCAAATCCATACATACAAAGTCCAACCGCACAAGCATTAGCGCTATCATAAGAAATCTCAGAAAGCCCACTAACGCTCTTTGGTCTAGCCACTCTAACAGATATGTTATCAAAAACCATAGTGCCTAAGTCTCTGACATCATCTAGCTTAGCCATACCACCAGTGATGACTACGCCAGCGCCAAGCCTGTCTTTGTAGCCACTTTTATCGATTTTATCGGCTAAAAGATCGAAAATTTCCTTAACTCTTGCTAATATTACTTGCGAAATAATTTCAAGGGAAATCAACTTACTCTCATCTTCCCTTTCGCCCATGATAGGCAAATTTACCTCGCTGTCGCCCTCGTTTATCAAATCATTATATGTGATTTTTATATTTTCTGCATAAGGTAGCGGTGTGTGAAGCGCGCGAGAAAGGTCGTTAGTGATGTTATTCGAACCTAACATAACAACATCGTTATAACGCAACGAATTGCCTAGGTGAATAACCACATCGCAAGTCGCTCCGCCCATATCGATAAGCACCACGCCTAACTCTTTTTCATCTTTTGTTAGCGTAGAAATAGATGAGGCATAGCCAGATAGGACTATATTGCTAACCTTTACCCCTGCCATTTCTACTGATTTTTTCAAATTTTGGATTGAGCTTTTTGGAGCGATTATGATATGAACCGATACTTCTAGCCTCGATCCACTCATGCCAAGAGGATCTTCTATATGCTCTTGCTCGTCAATTTTGAAATCATAAGGAAGCACATGCAAAATAGTATAGTCGTTCGGGACATTGGCCTGCGCTTGGGCTACCTTCATAGCGCGATCTATCTCGTGGATACCGATCTCGCGCTCCATAGTGATTACGCCACGCGATTTGACACTTTTGGCATACGAACCAGATATCGAAACCACCGCTCTATCGTAGTTGCGACCAGCACTTTTGATAGCGCCTTTTACAGCTTGTTTGATTGAGCTAGCAGCCTGCTC
The DNA here is from genome assembly GCA_017934385.1 of Campylobacter sp. GTDB lineage: Bacteria > Campylobacterota > Campylobacteria > Campylobacterales > Campylobacteraceae > Campylobacter_B. The sequence continues at coordinate 18,983 of JAGBJQ010000073.1, forward strand.
GATGTTAGTAATCACACCCTTTTTTATACCTAAGGTATCAGCTACACCTACTCCGCTAATGCTCAACTCGCCGTCATTTTTGGCTATTAAAGCACGAATTTTGTTAGACCCGATGTCTAAGCCTAAGATATACTCACTCACTATCTCTACCTTTATAATATCTTTCGAGTTTATAACGCTTTTCAAGAAGTTTTAACAAATCGCCTTGGAGATTTGAATTTATCATACCGTCGATTTTTTGCGCTACCATAGATTTGTTTTCGTTTATGCTAGTATCATCGCCTAAGCTTTGTTCTGTGATTTTATAGACCAAAGCCTTATCGTCAAAAAGCACAACACCCTCTTTGGCTGGTTTAGAAAACATTTCGCTGATAAATTTATAAAATTCATCATCTCTAAGCGAGGTTGTATTTTGTGAATTTAGCGTAAATTTGCCAAATTCAGTTCCTTTGAAATCTTTAAGTGCGTTTTGCGCATTTTCGTTTAAAACCTCGCTAGCCCTAACCACGCGGTAATCAGCCGCCGCTAACTCTTTTGCCTCTTCGAAACTAAGAGGTTTTGGCTCGTCTATGCTAGCGATTTTTACGATTAAATTTCCGTCATTGTAAGCAAAAGGTTTTAAAATCTCGCCGACCTTAGCCTCTCCAAGCTCACCCACAGGAAATGTGCTAGGCGTGGCAATAATAGTTTCATTGGTATCGGCTTCGCCTTTTTTGATTTCCAAATATTTTTTTAGCGCTGTTTTTTTGGCTTGATCAAGGCTAAAATCCTTAATCACACTATCTTTTGCTGCGGCGAAATCTAACACCTTATCATCGCTTCCACGATATGCTGAGCGATTTTCGTTATAAAATTTTTCCAGCTCGGCGTCGCTAGCCTCTGCTGTTTTGGTAGGCATGAAGTATGTATTTAGGGTGTATTTTTTCTCACTCATATAGTGATCTTTTTCGCCCTCCCAAAATTTCTTTAACTCATCGTCGCTAAAACTAACATTATCATCAGCGTAAATCATCTGCGCTTGCACGCTATCTTGCACCAAACCAGAGGCCGTGATAGCCTCGACGATATCCATATTTGGCACGACTTTTATCGCGTCGCTAAGCTTTTCTAGCGTGATTGCTTTTTGCAAATTTCGCTCAAATTCTTTTTTAGTAAGACCTGAATTTTTGACGCTGTTATCGTATAAAGTCTGATTAAAAACGCCGTTTTCTTGGAAGGCTGGCGCATTTACTACAAACTCGGCCACATCTTTTTCCGTAGCCCTTAGCCCCAAATCGTTAGCGAAATTTAAAAAATATGCCTCTTTAATAAGCTCGTTTGCAGCGATTTCGTCTAGGTGCATTTGATCAGCTTGCTCCCTAGTAAATCTGCCGTCACTCATGCTATAAAGACGATTGTAAAGCTCAGAATATTTTGTATTTAGTTCTTGGTTAGTAACAGAAATTTGCCCTACTTTGGCGATAGAACCAGCTCTGTTTGCGTTCATATCATACGCGCCCCAGCCCACAAAACCAGCACCGACGAAAGCTATCGTGCTAATCCAGATAGTAGGTATGAGCGACTTTTTATGCTTTTGCATCCAATTGATCATAAATTATTTCCCTTTAATCAACTAACAAAATGTGTTAGTATTATACAGATAAAAACCTTATGTAACACTGAAAAATAGGCATTTTTGTCATTTTATAACGCGTTAGTAACATTTTTTTACAAAAAAGTTAATTATGGTTTAGTAAAAGCAATTCGCAACTATTTTCCAAAACCGCGATTTTTTTCGCAAGGCTCTGTGCGCTTCTGGCATACGCAAACACGCCATATCCCCTAACCACGATGATATCACTATTTTCACTCATCATATAATTGTAAATTTCGTGCGGTGCCCTATCATGCCAATCATCGTAATTTTTCGGATCGTAAATTTCAAGCCGTTTTATGATAGTTGCACCATAATAATCACGCGGTATGATAAAGTCGTGTTCTAAGGTATATGCAAGCAAATACGGCGGCATAGCGTAAGCAACGAATTTGGCTTCTTTAATATTTTTATATATATTTAAATGTATATCACTATCTATACTCGCCTCTTCCCAGCGATAGTCCTTTTTGGCAAACAACGCCACGAAATCGTCCAAGCCTAGGCTGTCGAAAATGGCATTTTTTTTGTTGATAATGAATTGATTATCCTTAACTTTGGCTGAAATCGAGCCGTGAAAAATGCCAAAAAGCTCCTTTCTAAACATCGAAAGCGAAATTCTACGCAAAATTTCGTAATAATACTCGTCCATTTTTTACCTTTTACCTAAAAAATGCGCTATTATACTAAACTAGAAATTTTAAAAGGATTAAGTTTGCAAATTCCTCATATTCCAGTTTTGTTTAACGAAACACTTAGCGCATTTTCAGACACCCAGGGCGGATACATACTTGATTGCACCCTAGGATACGCAGGACATAGCCAAGGTATCTTGCAAAGCCTACCAAATGTCCATTTAATCGCATGCGATAGGGATAATGAAGCGATAAATTTTTCGAGTAAAAGGCTAGAAAATTTCAAAGATCGTGTGCAAATCCATAAGGCAAAATTTAGTGAAATTTTAAAAATTTTGCCAGATGAAAAGATAAAAAACATAAGGGGAATTTTAGCCGATATCGGCGTTTCATCGCTTCAAATCGACAAAAACGAACGCGGTTTTGGGCTGGGAAGCGATGAACTAGATATGCGTATGGACAGCTCCTGCTCAAAAGACGCGAAATTTATAGTAAATAATTATACAAAAGATGAACTTACACGGATTTTGCGCGAATACGGCGAACTTCCAAACGCATATCAAATCGCTGAAAAAATTATCCAAGCACGCAAACTCTCACCAATTACCAGCGCGAAAGATTTGGCGCAAATCATTGGCACTAGACCCGCCAAAAATAGAAGCGTAAGCCCCGCAATCCTCGCATTTCAGGCAATCAGAATCGAGGTAAATAACGAACTTGGCGAACTTGGCGAACTTTTAAATTTAATCGAACAAAAAGCAAAAAATAAAGTCTTAACTAATGCAAAAATTGCTATAATCTCCTTTCACTCGCTCGAAGATCGTATCGTAAAAACGCGTTTTAAAGAGTGGGAAAAAGCGTGTATTTGTCCAGAATTTGCACTAAAATGCGAGTGTGGAGCTAACCATAATCTAGGCAAAATCATAAGCAAAAAGCCAATCACCGCTAGCAGCGAAGAGCTAGCGCAAAATTCTCGCGCAAGTAGTGCGAAGCTGAGGATTTTTCAGATAAAATAGCCAAATTTAGGCTATTTTAGTAAAATTTTATTAAAAATTATAAGCAAAATTTTGTGTAAAATATTATGCTAAATTTTACTTATAATTTTTCGAATTTTGAAAATTTTAAAATTTAAATGGAGAAAATTTTGAATAACGAATATGATTTTATCATAAATAATTCCGTCCCAAACAGGACCAAATCCACGCCCAAGACGAGCGAATATATCAGCGACGAACAAAACCAAATTTTGCAAAACTACCAAACCACAAATTTCAAAGAGGTAAATTTATCCTTAAACAAACTTTTGATGACCTATTTGATAATGATGTTCGTGTTTTTGCTAACCGTGCCGGCGATTTTTATCCGAAACGAGATTTACTACATTTCGCGCGACATCGCAGAGCTTCGCACCAAACACGAGGTCCTACTCGAAGAAAACCGCGCGCTTAAAAACAATATCGAGTTTTTGCGCTTCAAAAAAGAGATCATCGACGCCGTCAATCTCGATGACAAACCAAACTAACGCCCATTTTGGATAACTAACGCACTAACTAACAAAAAATTTATGTGATTAATTTTAAATTTATTTCGCTACCGCAAGTTTGAAACACTGCCCCGAAATTTTGATTTATCATTTAATCTGTCATTGCGAGCGTGCGAAGCAATCCAGAAAAATTCCATAGCCTTTAATCTGTCATTGCGAGAATTTTGCGTTAGCAAAATTCGTGGCAATCCACGAGCTAAAATCACCGAACGATAAATTCGCAAATTTTATAAAATTCCATAAATTTCAAAATTTTAGCAAATAAACTAACCTTAAATTTTAAACTCATAAATTGCTTCGCTTCGCTCGCAATGACAAATTCAACTACATTTACTACTATTATTGTGGAAATTTTGCAAAAATAAATAAAAGGCGTGGCTATAAGCCGAGTTCTGTCTGTGCGGTCATTTATCTACACCGATTTTTGCAAACCAGTTCTAGCGAATAGTATCTCATAAGACCTTACCTTCTATTCTTGCTGCGAGTTGGGTTTGCACTGCCGCCCATGTCTCCATGCGCGCGGTGGGCTCTTGCCCCACCCTTTCACCCTTGCCACGGCGCGAACGCTATGGCGGTTTGCTTTCTGTTGCACTTTCCCTATGGTTTCCCACGGCGTCCGTTAGACGCAACTCTGTCTTATTGCAGCTCGGACTTTCCTCTTGTTTATCACAAGCGACCGCTCGCCACGCCGAAGCGCAATTATAGCCTTTTATGCTTAAATTTCACAAACGCCAAATTTGGAAAAATTTGTAATTTTTAAGCTATGAGCCTAGAATTTTAAAATTTAAAATTCTCTAAAACTCTGTCATTTGCCCTGCTCTTAATTTAAACTTTGTAGATTGCTTCGTCAAGGCTACGCCTTTCCTCGCAATGACACTTAGGGCAAATTTTGTTTGATTTGTCATTGCGAGGAGCGAAGCGACGAAGCAATCTACGAATTTAAACAACCAAAAAGCAAAATTTGCAGAATTTTAAAATTCAAAA
>JAGBJQ010000074.1 GCA_017934385.1 Campylobacter sp.
AAAAATGCGCCCAAAAATGCGCTAAATTTCACAAAGCCCATAAATTTCATAAAAATATTATATCTATTAAATTTATAAATTTACTCAAATTTTTCACGCAAAAAGAGAATATAAAGCATAAATTTTATAAAATCGAGGGTTAAATTACACTTTAAAGAGCTCAAAGGAGTTATTATGAAATATGGTATCATTTTTGGCGGACAAAGCTACGAGCACGATGTCAGTATCCTCACAGCAATCGCTGTAAAAAACGCACTAAAAGGCAAAAATTTAGTCTTTATCTACTGCGACGCTAACCGCAGATTTTTCGAAATCGAAGAGGGAAATATGGTAGCAAGCTACTTTGCCAGAAATTTTGCTAGGTCTCACTCTGCCAACACAGACGCTGCTGAGGGCGGTTTTTCATCTCAAACTTCTTATGGTAGCAAGCTCAAAGAGCTAACCCTCTCTTATGGCGGATTTTACACAAGCGGTATGTTTTCAAAAAGCAGATTAGAAATCGATGTGTGTATCAACACAATCCATGGTGGCGATGGTTGCGACGGCAAGCTAGCTTCACTTTTAGAATTTTACGAAATTCCACAAATCGGCCCTAGATTAGAGGCAAGTGCGGTAAGCCATAATAAAATTTTAACCAAAAATTTAGCCAAAAACGCAGGGGTTAAGGTGATTAATTACGCGGTTTTAAAGCGCACGAGTTTGCCGTCTTTTAACTACCCCGTCATCATAAAACCAGCTCACCTAGGTAGCAGTATCGGTGCTAGTATCGTAAATAGCGATATGGAGCTCGATAAAATCATCGACAAGGTCTTTAAGCTAGATAGCGAGGTCATCGTCGAGCCTTTCGTCAAAGATGTCAAAGAATACAGCCTAGCGGGTTGTAAAATAGGTGGCGAAATTGTATTTTCAAAATTTGGCCAACCTGTGAAAAAAGACTTCCTAGACTTTGGTCGCAAATACATCGACACCACCCAACCAAACACAGTGACAGAGCAAACCGTGGGCATTTCAATCGCAGATAAGATGAAAGATGCGTTTGCTAAAATTTACAACAGCGGATTTGAGGGCTCAATCATCAGATGCGACTTTTTCGTGTTTAATAACGAAATCTATCTAAATGAAATCAACCCTGTCCCAGCGGCTCTTGCAAGCTATTTATTTAACGATTTTGGCGCGATTATCGACGGGCTTTCTACATCTTTGCCGCAATACAAAAAAATCCCAGTAACCTATGATTTGGTTACGCAAATCACAGCAAACAAATAATCAAATTTCACGCTAAATTCCAAATTTAGCGTGAAATTTAGCCAAATTTAACAAAAGGATAAAAAATGAGTATTTTGCTAGTAATTTTAGCCATTTTAATTCTTGGTGGAATTTTTCTGATTGGTATTTACAACAAACTTGTCGCACTTTTAAACGAAGCTAAAAACGCCTTTGCACAAATCGATGTCCAGCTAAAACGCAGATATGATCTAATCCCAAATTTAATTGAAGTTGTCAAAAAATACATGGCGCACGAAAAACAAACCCTAGAAAATGTCGTAAATGCCAGAAACCGCGCAACTAGCGCATTAGAAAATATCAAACAAAACGGCTTAAATGATAGCGATATGCGAAATTTAGCAAGCGCAGAAAACGAGCTAAAAAGCGCGCTAAATGGGCTAAATATCCAGGTCGAAGCTTATCCTGAGCTAAAAGCTAGCGAAAATATGCTACATCTAAGCGAGGAAATCACCTCTACTGAGAATAAAATCGGCTTTGCTAGGCAGTCTTACAATGACGCAGCGACGGACTTTAACACCTATAAACAAATCTTTCCAAACAATATTTTAGTCGGATTTTTCCCTAAATTTCACAAAGATTTAGCCCTGCTTGAATTCAAAGAGGAAAATATCCAAAAAGCCCAAAAAATCGAATTTTAAGCGAGAAATTTTGTGGAGGCGTTGTCTGCGCTAAATTTAGCGATTTTTTACCTACCTGAAAAATTTTGCCATTTTTTAAGCGCAAATGAGATTTCCTGCACGCCAAAGGCCGGGTATTATCTATGTGTTTTGGCGTGTAGCGCGGTTTTGTTTGCCATAACGCGCATTTTCCTTGGCAAAACAGCCTTGCTATCTCACAGCATAAACGAGCACCAAAAACTAGCCAAAAGCAAGGTTGCGTGGCTAAATTTCGTCTTTGCAAGCGTTTTGGTGCAGGTTTTTTGGCTCTCATACGCGCTATTTTTTGATTTTTTAAATTACAAAAATTTTGCCCTTGGAGAGAGCGCGGATTATGCCCTGCCGCTACTTTTATCTGCGCTTTTAATCTGCGTGATTTTATTTAACTATATCAAAAAACGCCATTTTGAGGCGACAGACATTTCTAGCCTTGCAAGGGGGCTTGACGCCACAGAAATTCACCCCCACACAGCCAAAAATTCCGAAAAAATTCTGCTTAACATAATCGAAGAAATGGCGATTGCCTCGCGTGTAGGCATGCCACGGGTTTTTATCATGAAAAACGAAAATGGCGTAAATGCCATGGCAAGCGGGGAAAATTTCGGCAAAGATAGCGAAAAAATCGCGATTTTCGTCACGGCTGGGGCGATGAGGACATTTAACCGAGACGAAATGCAAGGGGTAATCGCGCATGAGTTTTCGCACGCATTTCACGATGATATCGAGCTAAATATCAGGCTAATTAGCGTCATTGGCGCACTTGGTGCGCTTAGCTTCATCGGATATGAGATTTTAAGGGCATTTAGCAGGGGTAGTAGTGGCAGAAACTCCAAAGGAAGCGGGGTCGCCATAGTCATACTTGTAGGCGTTACATTTTGGCTACTTGGGCTTTTGGGTAAGGTTTTTGCCGAACTTATCCAAAGCGCGATTTCTAGGCAAAAAGAGTTTTTAGCAGACGCTAGCGCAGCCAAATACACGCGCAATCCTTTGGGGATCAAAAAGGCGCTTGATAAGCTTTTTATGATACAAAAATTCAACAAAGCCTATCACGACGGAATCGGCAAAAAAGATTTTAAAGCCCCAAAAGATGAAAAAAAGCCGAATTTAAACAGATATTTTTCCTCAAAAACGCGCCAAAGGGGCAGTATAAACACAGATGAAATGCGAAATTTTCGCGCAAATCCACTAAGAAATTTCGCAAATTTTCATATCAAAAACACAAACGCCAGAGCCTGCGCGCACATGTTTTTCTTGCCCGCATTTTCTGGGCTTTTCGCCACGCACCCTAGCCTGCAATCACGGATAAAAAAGCTAAAAGAAATGGGCGCGTGAGTTAGGCTAAATTTCGCGCTAAATTTCGTGCGTTAAATTTGGGCTAAATTTTAAAATTCGCAAATTTTGGTTAAATTTTAAATTTTGCAAATTTTGGTTAAATTTCACGCCCAAATTTACGCCAAATTTTAGGCGCAGGGCTAATTTTTTTATAATAAATTTAGGCTATAATCTACGATTTTAAAGGAAAATTTTGAACGCAATATCAAATTTAAACCAAGAACAATACTCCGCCGCGACTGCGCCCTTTGGTCACAATCTCGTAATCGCAAGCGCAGGCACAGGCAAGACTAGCACCATTGTAGCGCGCATTGCGCATTTACTGCACCTTGGCGTAAATCCAAGCAAAATTTTGCTTCTAACCTTCACAAACAAGGCAGCTAGCGAAATGATTGCGAGGCTAAACCGCTATTTTGATAAAAAAATCACCGCCAAAATCACCGCAGGCACCTTCCACGCGGTATCTTACGCACTTTTGCGCGAGCTTGGCAAGGGTGTGATTTTAAAGCAGCCAAGCGAGTTAAAAACGCTTTTAAAAAGTATCGTAGAAAATCGCAAATTTTACCATATCAGCGATACTAGGCCGTATGGCGGTGCGTATTTATACGACATATACTCGCTCTTTCAAAACAAACAAACAGGCGAGAGTTTTGGCTCGTGGTTTGCTAGAAATTTCGAAGATCAGGCTGAATTTAGCGAAATTTACGAGGATATTTTGCGTGAATTTGAAGAAGAAAAAGCCCGCTTTAACTACGCCGATTTTAACGACATACTGCTTAAAATGCGCCACGAACTGCGCAAGGGCGCACCACTATACTATGATGAAATTTTGGTCGATGAGTATCAAGATACCAACTCGCTTCAAGGCTCACTAATCGACGCATTTAGGACAAAAAGCCTTTTTTGCGTGGGCGATTTCGACCAGAGCATTTATGCCTTTAACGGCGCGAATATTGATATAATCGGCTCTTTTGGCACCCGTTTTAGCGACGCGAAAATTTACACGCTAAACATAAATTACCGCTCATCTAGCCAAATTTTAGCCCTTGCAAACAAGGTCATTTCAAACAATCCGCGCCTGTATGACAAAAAGCTAGTCGTGGGGCGCACTGGCAAATTTAGCGCGCCAAAACTGCATGTTTATGATGAGATTATGTCGCAATACGGCCACATAGCCCAGCAAATCAAGCAAAGCGGGCGCGCGCCTGAGAGTTTTGCGGTGATTTTTCGCAACAACTCCTCGGCTGATGGGATCGAAGTCGCGCTCAAAGAGCTAGGAATCGGCGCGAAACGTAAAGGCAGCACAAGCTTTTTCGAAAGTCGCGAAATAAAGGCGTTTATGGATATTTTCGGCGCACTGATCAACCCAAAGGATATGATGGCATTTCTTGGGATTTTAGAGTATGCCAAAGGCGTGGGAAACGCCACTAGCAAGGAAATTTTCGACGCGCTAATCACGCTTGGTGGCGGAAATATCAAAGATGGCTTTTTTCGCCCTGATATGAGTGCGAAAATTTACGAGCAAAAAAAGCGAAATTACCAGCTAGGACTTTTTGATGATATGGATTTGCAGGCGAGTTTGGAGCGGTTTAGCACGCTTGGATTTAGCGAAAATTTCGCCAAAAATCCGGTGCTAAAATACAACAAACTAAACGAGAGCGCGGCTGTGATTTTGCACGAGCTATACACGCTATTTAGCAAATTTAGCCCGAATTTCGGCGCTGGCGAGCTAGTAAATTTGATAAAATCCTCCAAGCTTTTTGCCATAATTGCAGGTAATATCGCCACTCACAGAGCCACGCTCAAAAACGGCAAAGTCGATCTTGATCGCAAAACGAACGAAAATGAGAAAATTTACAACAAAGTAGCGATTTTAGGCGGGATTGCGAGCAAATACAAGGACGCGGGGAGTTTTTATAACTTCATCACACTTGGCGCAAAGGAAATGAGCGAGGGTGAGGGCGTAAATCTGCTAAGCGTGCATGCTAGCAAGGGTTTGGAGTTTGATAGCGTGTTTTTGGTGGATTTGGCGCAAAACCGCTTCCCGAATTTGAAGCTAATGGGCATGGGCGGCAGCCTAGATGAGGAACGACGACTATTTTATGTAGCGGTGACTAGGGCGCGAAATGAGCTCTATCTAAGCTACGCGAAATTTGATAAAATTCGCAAAATAAACTATCAGCCAAGCTGCTTTTTAGTCGAAGCCGGTATGGCGTAAATGGGGGTAGAGATGAGTTTTCACGCAGAAATTTGGGAAATTTTAAACGCTGGCAGTCCTAGCCAAAAAATAGAAAAATTTGCAAAATTTTACGCAAAATTTTGCAAAAACGAAGTAGAGTTTGAGCCAAATTTTGAGCCAAAACCGCTCGAAAATCCTAGCTATGCGAAATTCGCCCAAATTTCGCAGGTCAAAGATATAAAAATCCAAAACAAAAATTTAAAAAAACAAAATGTCGATAAAAACGCCCTATTTCTGCACTCTGTGGCGCATATCGAATACAGCGCGATTGATTTAGCGCTCGATGCGTGCTATCGTTTCGCAGGACTGCCACGCGAATTTTACGCCGATTGGCTAGAAGTGGCAGAAGATGAGGTGAGGCACTTTTCGCTCGTAAATGCCGAGCTAGAAAAAACGGGCTTTACTTACGTCGATTTTAGCGTGCATGACGGGCTATTTGAGGCGCTGAAAAAAACTCAGCACTCGCTTTTAGAGCGTATGGCGGTAGTTCCTCGCCATCTCGAAGCTGGTGGGCTGGATGCGAATTTTTATCTGCTTTCGCAACTTGATAAAAACCCCGAAAAATCGTATTTGAAGCCACTTTTAGAAGTTATTTTAAACGAAGAAGTTTCGCATGTAGGCAAGGGCGATAAGTGGTTTAAATACGAGTGCGACCGACTTGGAGTTTTGCCAGAGTGCTTTTTTGAAATCGTTTTAAAACACTATCCTAAGGCATTTTCTACGGCTAGAATAATAAACGAAACCGCCCGTTTAAAGGCAGGTTACTCGCCAAAAGAGATAGAAAAAATCAAAGAGTTGCAAGGGCAAATTTAACTCAATTTGCATATTTATTCATCTAGTTTTTCAACTTTGACTTTCCATTCATATCCACTGCACGCTTGCATTGTTGTAAAATCTTGAAATTTACCAAATTTACAACCTTTGACATAGTATGGTAGTGCTTTTTTAGAATATTCTATTCTCAGCTCTACTTCCCTGCCGTCTATATTTCGCCGTTTTTCTTCATAAAAGTTAGCCATAATAAGACAAGCACTAGCTATTTCCTTATCGCACTCTTTATCTAAAAAGTCTAAATTTTCGCTATTATCTACATTTGCAAATTTTAAATTTATAAAGGCATTACAACTATCTTTATGACCTTTATCACAAGCCATTTGTAACAAATTTAAACCTTTTGTTATATTATTATTTTGCATATAATCATCATTTTCTGTATAAATTTTGCCTAGTAAAGCACAATTTTCAAATTCTCCAAACTCGCATAAACGCTCATAAATCGAGAGTAATTTACTCTCTTCTCTGTTAGAATAATAAAATTCTGATAATTTTTTACAGCTTTTTATATTTTTATTGTCGCAACTCTTTTCCAAAATTTCAACTTCATCTTTTTCTATTGGATGTTTTCTTATGATTTCACATTTTTCATCATCGCCGTTTAAGCAAAGTTTGCCAATCAAGTCCCACATTTGCCGATGTTTGTCTTGTTCCTTTTCATAGCAATTAATTATAAAATTACAACTTTCCATATCACCTTTTTCACACAATTCAAGCTCATTATCAAATATCTTTGCATTTGTAAAAACTGCACCACAAAACAGTAGCAAAAAAATGATTTTTTTCATAAAATATCCTTGATTAAATTAACATAACCTGATATTGTAACACATCATATATAAAAATTCAAAGCTAGTTTGGAAAATAGATTATAATAAAAGATAAAAATGAAGGAAATTTATTTTATAAGACACGCAAAAACCGAAAAAATCGCAACGGCTGAGAATTTGCAAATTTTTTGTGATGAATTTGGAGATAAATTTTTAAGTGGTCGTGGTTACAAGAAAGCAAACTTTGGTAGCGATTTTGTGCGAAATTTAAACGAAATAGGGCGAGAAGGGGCAAAAATTTTAGCCCAAAAATTCGCTAGAAACGGCGTTTTGCCTAGCGTTATCATCACAAGTAGCGCAAATATGGCAACGCAAACAGCACAAATCATCGCAAACGAGTTAAA
>JAGBJQ010000075.1 GCA_017934385.1 Campylobacter sp.
AAAGATTGACTAAAAGATAGTTTTTGACAATAATAAATAAAATAACACGCATTGAAAAATAACAGAAGTTAGATTTCAAAAACGGAAATTGGATTATATTCAAGGGTTGCTTAAAAAGAGATTAAATGGGGGGGGAATTTTGAAATTTTGTAAAACTTATAAATTTCGCCAAATTTTGCTTGGCGAAATTTAACTAAAATTTATCTATAAATCCCCACACTTTCGCGTATTAGGCGCATTTTTTCACTTGCGATTTTTTGCGCCTTTTGCGCACCATAAGCCAAAATTTCATCTAGCTTTTTCTTATCGGCCAACAACTCAGCGTATTTTTCGCGCGCCTGTCCGAAATACTCACTCACAAGCTCGCCAAGATACATCTTAAAGTGTCCGTGCCCCTCGCCGCCACGCTCATATCGAGCTTGCAAGGCTTTTTGTCCTGCTTCGTCTAAAAAGAGTTTTGCTATATTATAGACATTGCAGTTTTGCCACTGCTTTGGCGCTTCGAGCGGCTCAGATGTCGTAACAATCGAGCCGATTTGCTTTTTTTGCTCCTTTGGCGAAGAAAAAATATCAATCGTATTTCCGTAGCTTTTGCTCATTTTTGCGCCGTCCGTGCCAGGGACTATTGCGACATTTTCGCTGATTCTAGCGCTTGGCAGGGTTAAAATTTCGCCATGCGCGTTGTTAAATTTCAAAGCGATATCGCGCGCGATTTCGACATGCTGAATTTGATCTTTGCCCACAGGCACGCTCGTAGCGTCGTATAGCAAAATATCAGCCGCCATTAGCACAGGGTATGAAAACAAATCGTGCTTGCTCTCAAAGCCCTTTGCGACCTTGTCTTTGTAAGCGTGAGCGCGCTCTAATAGCCCCATTGGCGTGTATCCGCTAAGTATCCAGTAAAGCTCCAAAACCTCTTTCACATCGCTTTGCACCCAAAATGTCGATTTTTCTGGATTGATTCCCAAAGACAAAAACGCCGCAGCCGCCTCATAAGTGCTCTCTTTGAGCTTCGCGCCCTCGCTAACAGAGGTGAGCGCGTGGTAGTTTGCGATGAACAAAAACAGCTCCTCGCCCGCATTTTGCGCATCTACCATTTGCTTAATGCTGGCGAAATAATTCCCCAAATGTAGCCTGCCTGAGGGTTGAAGCCCAGTTAGTGTGCGTGGATTTGAAATTTTAGATTTTTCACTCATTTTTTAACCTCTTTTTTGATAATTTTTAGTAATTTTTCGATAACTTCTTTTTGCGAATTTTTCTCTACATTTACGATATAATCGGCCTTGGCGCTGTATTTTTTATCCCTTTGCTCATGCAGGGCGCGCGCCTTTTTCAAATCAGCCAAAAGCGGTCGTTTTGCGATTTTTTTGCTAGCGTTTTGGCTAGAATTTATGCGCTTAATTATCGCATCGAAGCTCGATTTTAGGTAGATTACGGTGCCAATTTTGTTTAAATTTTTAACAGCATAAAACCCGCCACCGCTCGAGATTATCGCGCCGCTTACATTTTTTTCCAAAAATTTAGCGAGTTTTTTCTCTATTTTGCGAAATTCCACCTCGCCCTGCTCCTCGAAAATTTTGCGAATTTTTTTGTTTGCGTAACTTTCTATCATATCGTCGCAATCTATCGCAAACAGCCCGCTAGCCCCAGCCAAAGCACGCGCGAAAGTCCCCTTGCCAACGCCCATAAAGCCGATTAAGATTATATTTTTTGCACTCATTTTTGCCCTTTTTTCAAATTTGCCTCGCCCTCATCATCGTTTCCGCGATTTTTAGGGATTATGACCAAAGGCGTCCCGCTTAAATCGAATTTCTCTCTAAGTTTGTTTGCCAAATAGCGTTTATAGCTAAAATGTAGCGCGCGCGGACGATTCATCACAAGCGCGATTTTAGGCGGAGCGAAGCCAAACTGCGCCGCATAGTAGATTTTCACGCTCTTACCCTTATCGTGCGGAAGCGGGTGAGCTTTGGTCGCTTCCTCGATTAGCGCATTTAAATAGGCGGTTTTTATCTTTTGCGTGTAATTTTTATAAACCTGCAAAATCAGTGGGTAGAGCTTGTGTATGCGTTTGCCACCAAGCGCGCTTACACTAATAACCGGCGCGTAAGCTAGAAATTTAAATTTATCGCGCAAATCTCGCACCATAGCGTCAAATTCGGCCTCGCTTTTGTCCCATTTATTTAGCACGATTATCACGCCTAGCTCAAATTTAGCCGCAAGCCCAGCAATTCGCTCATCTAGCTCGCTAAATGGCTCAGAAGAGTCCAAAACCAAAAGCGCAATGTCTGAATTTTCTAAAATTTTCTCCGTTCTATTTAGCGCAAACCTCTCTATTCCCTCGATTTTACCGCGCTTTCTGATACCGGCAGTATCCACAAACTCAAACCTTCTCCCCTCAAATTCATAACTTTCATTGACAGGATCAATCGTCGTGCCAGCCACACTGCTTACCACAGAGCGTTCGTTTTTCACAAGGGCGTTTAAAAGGCTAGATTTGCCCACATTTACCCGCCCGATGATGCCTACATTTATGGTTTTGTTCTCGTAATACTCGCTCTCATCGCTCTCTTTGATTTCGCCATTATCGTCAAAATTTTCTAAAAAATCATCAAAATCCTCGCTCTCGTCCCCTCGCACAGGCGCAGGATCGAGGTGAGTATAAATCCAATCCCTAAGCTCGTCAATACCGACATTATGGCTGACAGATAGCGCAAACATCTGCGCGCCAAATTCGTTAAATTCCCAGCTTCTTTCCTCATCTTTTTTGCTATCTACTTTATTTACGAGCAAAACTATCGGTTTGCCTAGCTTTTGCAAAGAAAAGAAAATTTTGCGATCCTGCTCGTCCGGGAGCAGTTTGCCATCGACCATAAAAAGAATAATATCCGCATTTTGCGCCTCAGCTAGGGTTTTTGCCTGCACACGCGCAAAAAGCTCGCTCGTATCATCAAGTCCGCCAGAATCGACTATCATCGCATTTCTATCATAAATTTGCACGGCGATTTTATTCGTATCCCTCGTGGTGCCTGAAACCTCGCTAGTAATGGCAATTCTTGCGTTTGCGAAGCGGTTAAAAAGGCTCGATTTTCCCACATTTGGGCGCCCTATTATCATCACTGTTTTCATAATATTTCCTTTGATTTTTCTCATTATAGCCAAATTTTATTAAGTAAATCAAAATTTAAAAACAGCTATAATTGCAAGCTTTTGAGGAACAAAATTTTGAAATACAATAACTTTTTATTGCACCATTTAAGCATTTATTATATGTTGCTTGCATGTTTTTATAACTCGATTGCTGGGACATTTGCCAAAATTTTAGCCCTGCAAATTCCACCAATTGAGGTTGTGCTTTTTAGAAATTTATTAGCTTTGTTTATTATTTTATACATTATGCGTAAAAATCACAAACCCACCAAATATATTAGTAGTGGTGGGCATCTTTGGCTACTTATCGTGCGTGGTGCATTTGGATTTTTGGGGTTAATTTTATTTTTTTATAACCTTACTCAAATGAGTATGGGAGAAGCTTTCACTTTTCAAAAAACAGCCCCAATTTTTATCGCTGTAATTGCATATTTTTTTCTCAACGAAAAACTATCCAAATTTGGCTGGTTTGCCATATTTTTGGGCTTTATTGGGATTGTTTTGGTTATTCAGCCCCAGTTTGGAATCAACTCTGGCGATATTTTTGGCATAGGAAGCGGGCTGTTTTCTGCGATTGCGCTAAGTTCTGTTCGTAGCCTTAGGAAATATTACAGCGCAAATGTCATTGTTTTATCTGTATTACTTGCAGGCACGATAATGCCGATTATCTTCATGATAATGGCTGAATTTATCCAAATTCCAAATTTGGAATTTATGATTAGCAAATTTGTAATGCCAGATCTTAAAGGCTGGGGTTTTGGCGCGATTTTGGGCATTTGCGGGCTGTATTATCAGTCCTATCTCACCAAAGCCTACGCCGCTACCAGAAAGGCAGGGATCGTCGCTACACTAAGCTACACGGATATTATTTTTTCAATGATTTTTGGATTAATTCTTGGCGACGCACTACCAAATTTCACGGCACTTTGTGGAATTTTGCTTATTATTATAGCTGGAATTTTGGTCGCAAATAGGAGATAATTTTGGGTTATTCTAAATTTTGGCTTAAAAATTTAGGCGTGTATTATATGCTAATCGCTAGCTTTTATTTCGCGCTAAATGGGGCGCTAGCCAAGGTCATGGCAGAGCAAATGAGTAGCGTAGAAATCGTGTTTTTCAGAAACGCCGTAGGGCTAGCTATCGTGCTAGTTTCGCTAAAAAGGCTAAAAAATTTTGGCGTGGGCGGGAAGCCGTGGCTACTTTTTTTCCGCGCATTTATCGGCAGCTGCGGGATTATAGCGACCTTTTATAATATCGCTCACATCGAGCTTGGCACGGCTTTTACCTTCCAAAAAACAGCCCCGATTTTCACCGCACTTTTCTCGTCGTTTTTCCTAGGCGAAAAGCTCAGCTTTAAAGGGTGGTGCGCCATAATGCTAGGTTTTGGCGGGATTTTGCTCGTTATCCAGCCTCACATTAGCATTGCACCGACCGATATCATCGGCGTTTTTGGCGGTATGTGCGCGGGACTAGCATACACTAGTGTGCGAGAGCTTCGCAAATACTACGCCACGGATATCATAATCCTAGTTTTCGTCTTTGGCGCCGCGCTTGTAAGCTCTGCGCTAATGTGCGCGGAATTTGCGCTAAGAGGACGCGAGATTGAAATTTTAGGCGTGATTTCGAGCGCGAATTTAAGCAAATTTGCCTATTTTAACATGCCGAATCTCTTTGGCTGGGTTTTGGTCGCATTGCTAGGAATTAGCGGAATTTATTTCCAAAAATACATGACGCGCTCTTACGCAGCCTCTAAAAAGGCTGGCGTTGCAGCTGCGATTAGCTACACAGACATTATCTTTACGCTGATTTTAGGCGTCATGCTAGGCGATAGTTTGCCGAATTTAATGGCATTTTTAGGGATTTTGGTCGTCATCATAAGCGGAGTTTTAATCGCAAGAGAACGCTAAATTTAGCCGAATTTTAAAATTCCGCTGTCCGCAAGCTTGGATACTGCACCCGAAATTTTACCCATAAGCGCAATTGCAAAGAATTTTGCGTAAGCAAAATTCAGTAAATAAACGCGTGCGTAGCACGCCACTTTATAAGCGTCGGCCTGGTGGGGGTGTGGGGGCGGGCGGCCCTCGCAACTCTGAGCGCCGCCCCCACATAAAAAGATTAGACTTTAAAAATCCTAGCGGATTGCAATTATCAAAAATTTGAAAT
>JAGBJQ010000076.1 GCA_017934385.1 Campylobacter sp.
TCCTGTGATCATCACGACCGCGCAAAGCACGGCAAATGAGGGCGCAACGCCACTTAGCGCGATACCGCCACCTGCTAAAATAAGACCTAGCGGGATAATATATGGAGTATTTTTTTTATCGGCTAGCGAACCAAAAATAGGCTGGATTAGCGAGCCGACGATATTTGAGACCATGACTAGGCTTGCAGCAGTTGCGTAATCGTAGTGATAGCTGGCGATTAAAAACGGCAAAATCGCCACGAGTGCGCCTTGGTTTATATCGCAGCACAAATGCGAAAATGCCAAAATATAGACAAATTTGTTTTTCATTTTAAATTTAGGATTTTATATGGGAAAATCCCATATAAAATTTACATTAAAACAGGAATTTGCGTATTTTGCAAGAAAAATTTGCTCGTTCCTGAAAGCAGAATTTCCTTAATTCCAGTGTTTGAGTGAAGTCCAGCGACGATTAAATCGTATCCGCCGTTGTTTGCATAGTCTATCAAAACCTGACCTGGAATTTTGCCGTCAATGTTTAAAAGCTCGAATTTATCGACTTTCACATCGTGCAGTGCTAGATACTCGGTGATTCTGCGCTTAGTCTCTTCTGCGCTATCTTGGAGATAGTGATTGGCTGTGATGATTGTAACATTTTGCGCTTTTTTAAGCAGTTCTAGCGAGTGATCGAGCGCTCTGGCGCTTGCAGCCGTGCCTGTAAGAGAGACCAAAATTTTATCAGCCTTAAAGCTTTTTAGCTCTCTTGGGATTACGATACAAGGCTTGCCACTTTTTGAAACAGCTGCCTCGAAAGTGCCCGTAATCGTGCCTGTTGGGGGCACTGAGACCACGACAAGATCGCAGTATTTAGAGTGCTTTTCAACTAGCTCAGAGCGAATTCCTACCAAATGGCGCAAGCAAGCACTTTTTCCCACTCTCTCATCTTCGTGCATATCAAGACCGATTTTTTTGCACTCTGCCTCGAAAACTGCGCCGATTTCATCACGCTCAGCCTTCATCTCCTCGTTTGCCGACTCCAAAAACTCGTCCATCAAAACTCCGCCTTTTAGCGTCATGCGGACATTATAAATCATCTTAGGATCAAGTTGGCATGCCATGATATTCATGTGTGTGCCAAAAAATTTATTCACAAGCAACGCACCACGAATTCTGCCCTCTAACTCTTCGCCGCCACCGATTGGAAAAAAAAGTTTTTTAAGCTCCATTTTGCCTCCTTTTTACACTAATTCAAGTGAAATTTTACTACCTTTTTGCTCTGTTACGCGCACTCTAACCACATCACCCGGTTTAAATGGAGTTGTGATAAATTTCGCTCTTAAAAGCCCATCTACGCCGTCGCGAAGTGAAATAAATGTGCCAAAATCTAGCGAGCTTTGCACTACGCCGTCAAATTCCTCGCCGATTTCAAATTTAACCTCTTTGCGCTCGTGCCTATCGCCTCTATCGCCACGCGGTTTGCGGAAATCTTTCGAATTTGAAACGATAGAGAGAATTCTCTCTTTTGCGCCATCGACGCCGTCTTTGTTCGCACCTTGGATTTTAACCTCGCCTTTTTCGCGATCCAAATCAATGCTAACGCCGAATTTTTCGGTGATTTCTTTAATCGTTTTTCCGCCTTGACCGATGATATCGACGATTTTGCTAGGATCGACGCTGAAAATTTCGAGTTTTGGAAGCACGGCTTCGTTGATTACGATATTTGCGTTTGCTTCCTCCATTAAATTTAATATATGCGCCCTGCCCTCTTTGGCCTGCGCTAGTGCCTCTTTTAGCACTTCTAGGCTAATTCCACCAAGTTTGATATCCATTTGAAGCGCAGTGATTCCGTCGTTGCTACCAGCGACTTTGAAATCCATATCTCCGTCGTGATCTTCTAAGCCCATAATGTCGGTTAAAATCGCGTGTTTTTCGCCCTCAAAGATTAGTCCCATAGCCACGCCAGCGACTAGTTTTATGGTTTTTACACCAGCTGCGCGAAGCGATAGTGCGCCACCGCACACTGATGCCATTGAGCTAGATCCGTTGCTCTCTAAAATTTCGCTTACTACGCGCATTGATTGAGGCGAATTTATATCAATGCTTGGGAAAATCGCTCGTTTTGCCAAATTTCCGTGTCCTAGCTCCCTGCGACCTGGGCTTTTTAGCGGGCTTGCTTCGCCTACGCAAAATCCAGGGAAGTTGTAATTAAACATAAATTTCTCAGCTATCGGCTCTGGGCTAGTTAGGCTATCGCTAAGCTGAGCGTCGCTATCCCCACCCAGAGTTGCCACCACCAAAGCCTGTGTTTGACCACGGGTAAAGAGGCATGAGCCGTGTGCGCGCGGCAAAATGTTTGTTTCGATTGAAATTTGGCGCACCTCATTTAGCGCGCGTCCGTCGGCTCTACGACGCTCTTCGATGATTTGAGTGCGTATGATTTGGCGTTTGTATTTGCCAATGACATTTGTGATGACATCTTTTTGCCACTCGTTTTGCACCGCGATTTCATCGGTTAAAATTTTATCTACGATTTTATTTAGCTCGGTTGCACGCTCGCTTTTTGCCATTTGATTGATCGCCTCTTTTACAGCGTCTTTGTAGTTTTCGTCGATATATTTAGCGATATTTTCATCTTCGATTTCTGGTTTATACTCTAAATTTGCGTCTGGTTTTTTAAGTGCCAAAAACGCTTCCTCGTATTTGCGCGAGCCCTCTTCGATAGCCTTAGCAGCGAAATTTATCGCCTGGGCTGTCAAATCCTCTGGTAGTTCGTTCATGCTTTGGACGCCATCTACGATTTGAGGGAGTGAGCGCATCTCAATCATCAAAAGCTCATCGCCCACGCCAGCTACATACAGATCAAGGGCTGATTTTTTAAGGGCTGAATTTGACGGATTTAGCACAAACTCGCCGTCTATTTGGCCTACTCTGACACCACACACTGGGGCTTTCATAGGAATATCGCTTAGATATAGCGCCACACTTGCCGCATTTAGGCTCACGACCTGCAAATCCACCTCAGGATCTGCTGAAAGGACATAAACTACAATTTGGGTAGGGTAAGCATATCCCTTTGGAAAAAGGGGGCGAAGCGATCTATCGATGATACGGCTAGTTAGCGTCTCAAAATCGCCTGGTTTGGTCTCTCTTTTGATATATCCGCCAGGGATTTTTCCCACGGCATACATTTTTTCGATATATTGCACGGTTAGCGGCAAAAAATCCTCTTCTACCTGTCTATCTTCCCTAGCGACCGTAGCTAGCACCACAGTATCACCCACACGCATAAGCGCAGCACCCGCTGCTTGTTTTGCGACCTTGTCTATGTCAAAAATTTCTAATTGATTATTTACATCAATCTTGCACTGCATTGTTACTCTCCTTGTTTTCGTTTTTATCAATATTTTTTTCTTTGTGAAATGGTAGATAAAATTCGCAATTATTTAAAATTTGCATAATATCCTCGGCTTTTTCCTCTTTTTTCTCTTTGTAATAAAAATCCACATTTACAAAATCTTTTATTTTATGCACGGCGTATAGCCCATCTACCGCGGTTTCTATCTCCTGGGCATTATCAGTGCTAATAACCGGCGTAGCATAAAAAATCGTCTTTGCATTTAGCTTGATTAGGGTTTTTATACATGTCATCGTCGTAAGCCCACTCTCGCAACCCTCATCGACCAAGATTACATTTTTTCTAGCTAAATCAGGCAAGAGTGCGCCCTTGCGAAATTTATAGACATTTTTTAAAATTTTTTCCTCATATTTGCGGTTAGCCTGCCCGTAAATATAATCCAAACTTATCCCAAAGCTTTTGACAAGTTCATCTATGAAAACTATCTCTTGCGTTTCGCTCACACAGGCTATCACGCACTCTGGATTATTTGGGGCAAAAATCATCTCGGTAAATAAAAATTCATAATTCAAATTTAACTTCTCAGCCAACCTTTTTACCAAATAAATTGATGATAACGACTGGGCTATGATTAGGAAATTTTCATTTTTTACCGCATTTGAGGGCAGAATTTCAGCTAGCTTTTCGGCCGCTTCTACTTCGTTTTCAAACATCAATTCCGCTCTTGGTATCATTGCGCTTCACCATACTCGGTATCAACCGAAAAATCATATCCAACCCCACCAAATGGGTAAAAATTTACGAAAAAGTAAAATCCATGCTCTTTTTTAGCCTTGGTGTAATCGGCGTTACTCGTGTTTTTTGGCTCGATGTCTTCTTGATAGACGAAAGAGTAGTTCCAGCACTTTCTCGTATGCGTGATACCTAGCCTCCACATTTTTGAATACGACCTAGCCAAATCATACTCCCAGCGCCCGAAAATTTTGTTATTTCCTGGCAAATTCGCGCTTAAATTTGCGATTGTGTAGTTGTCTTTTTTATATCGTTTTTCGTTTTCGTCGCCGAATTGATCGTAGGTATAAGCATGGCTTATGCTCGCGCTAAAATCAGAATTCGAGTAGTTTGCATAGGTCTGAACCTTGCTAAAACTATCGTATTTGTGCGAGTATCTGAAACGATTGCCTAAATTTAGCCCATTTGCGAAATAAATATCAAATCTATGGTCGAAATTTCCCAGCTCTTCATCGTCAAAATCATAGCTTTGTTTAGCCGAGTGGCGGATAAATTTGCGCCCATTTTCGTCGTAAAAATACTGCGTCATGCCAACGGCGATATTTTCGTGTGTATATTCATCAGCCAACTCGCCAAGGAAATTATCCTCCCAATACAGCGAATCTTGCAATCTTGCTAGGCGAGATTTGCGCAAATTTCCATTTTTTTCATCGTATTCGTATTGGTGAGATTTCAAAATTCTCTTATCAATCTCGCCCTTTTGCCAGCCAGGAATTCTCAAATCCGCTCTCCAAGTCATAGTATGATAAAAGCTCTCATACGCCTTGGCTAAATCCGTAAATGCTGAAAATTCGGTGTATTGATTGGCGTAAAATGTGCTTTTATCGGCTTCTAGCTCGCCGTTTGCATAGTAGTATTTATCGCTCCAATCTATATGCGTCATATACACACGCTCACTCACGCTAAGCCCCAAATAATCGCCCAAAAATCTATCGCTATAACTAAGCGGAATATCAAGCTCGTATTGGCGCGCAGTAACGCCTTCTTGGCGGGTGAAATTTCGCGCCTTTAAATCCACAGAGTAGAGCAAATTTGGCACAAAGATATCATCGATAAATTTATGATATTGCGCAGTCGGTAGCTCTTGGACTGTGTCGCGGTTTTGGAAGACGCTATCTTGGTTGAGCTTGCTAGTGTCGATATAATACCTGCCATAAAGCCCGAAATAATGGTCATCTGTCGTCAAATAATAATTTAGCTTAGAGGTTACTAGCGCATTATCGTCCTCATCGACGCCACCTTTGCTTTTGAGATCATAATATTCAAGGTCGTTTAATTTCGTAAAATCAATCCATAAATTCTCTTTAAAATCCCCATCAATTAGATAGCCTACAAGCTTGCTTCTGTCATATTCTATCTCATATCCGTAGTGTTTTTCGTTTTTATACTCTAAGCGTTCTTGGGCGCGGGTGAAATTATCAAACACACCGCCACGAATTTCGCCCCTTGAATACGGCGAATCCGCAAACCTAAATGTCCCATACACACCAAAACCACGGCGCGAACGAACCTGCGGGTCTAACTGCAAATCCCAGCTATCATACGGCGCGAAATAAATCGGCTGTTTATAATACACGCCCTCATCGCCGATATATCCGCCCTCTGGTGGCAAGAGACCGGTTCTGCGGGTAGTATCGGTAGGCACGCCAAAATATGGCAGATAAAACACAGGCACATCGCCGATATAAAATCTAGGGTTGAAAAGGTGTAAAAATTTGCTCTCTTTATTTAGCTTGCCACTGCTAAATTTGATTTTCCAGTCTGGATCATTGACATTACAGCTAGATATCACAGAGCCCTTGACGCGGTAATACTCACTATCACTGCAACTCTCATCATTTTGCATCCAAAGCTCAGCGTCTTTATCCATCATAAAGGTCGCTTTGCCCTCTTGGGTATTGTTTTTCAAATCGATTTTAATGTATTCGGCTCTGGTGGTTTCGTTATCCCCACGCATAGCATTTACATTGCCAAAAAGCTCGATTATTTCGTTTTTTTCATCATAAGTGGCGCGATCGGCTGTGAGAAAATAGTCCTGTGAATACACAGTTACATTGCCTCTGGCTATGGTTAAAAAGCCGTTTCGCTCGACATTATCGGCGATTAACTCGACATTTTGCACCTTTGCGTTAAGCAAATTTGCCACTAATGCACCAAATGTTAATATTAAAATTTTACTTTTTTTCAATTTCTACCACCAAGGTTTTTGCTGCCAAATCCTGCAAACTCTGACGAAATTTCGTCCAAAATGCAAACAAAAATCCGATATAAAATGCTGTTTCACTAACCAGCCTAACGCCAGATCTAAACGCGCAAACGCCAAAGCTAAGCCTCTCGTTTTCGTTTCTAGCGCTGATGACTTTTATTTTTAGGGCTAGTTTTCCCAAAGTCGCGCCATAAAAATATACAAATATCGCGTGATATAAAAATTTCACCATTACTAAATAAGGCAAATATGGCGCGATTGCGTTATTTAGCGCCATTGGGTCGCTTCCGCTCATCTGTGAGGCCGCAAACAAGGGCTCGGAAGCCACGCTAATGAGCATAAAGGTAAAAAGCACGCCCATAATCACCTCATCTAAAATAAAGGCGAAAATTCTCTTAGGAAGACTAGCTAACACCTACTTAGTCCCTAAGTGCCTGATATGCGATATCGCTACGATGTTGAGAGCCTTCGAATTCTATATTTTTGACTAATTCATAGGCTAAATTTCGCGCTTCTCTGATATTATTAGCTACACCCACACTTACCAAAACTCTTCCGCCGTCTGCGTAAATTTCGCCGTTTTCTTCGCTAACGCCAGCGTAACAAATGTGAGTGTTAGCCGGAATTTTACCTAAATTAATCTTTGTTTTTGGCGTAGATTTATAAGGGTAGTTTTCGCTAGCACTTACGACACCAACGGCAAATTTATCGCGGAGTTTGATGTCTGTTAGCTTGCCAGTGGTTGCATCGTATAAAATTTGGCTTAAATTTCCGTCGATTAAAGGCATCAAAACCTCGCACTCAGGATCGCCAAATCTGACATTGTATTCGAGCACATACGGCACTCCACCCACAATCATAAGCCCCACAAAAAGCACTCCGCAAAACGGATTGCCGTCTTTTTTCATACCTCTTAAAGTCGGAGCTACGATTTCGTTTTCGACCCTTTTTATCAACGCTTCATCTGCTAGCGGGCTTGGAGCGTATGCGCCCATACCGCCTGTATTTGGACCCTGATCGCGGTTTAGCAATCGTTTGTGATCTTGGGCTACTGGCAAAGAGACGAAATTATCTCCGTCGCAAATCGCAAAAAAGCTAAGCTCAAATCCGTCTAAATACTCCTCGACAACCACGGTTTTACCAGCATCTCCGAAACTGCCTTTTAGCATTTCCCATGCCGCGTCTCTGGCCTCATCGTGGTTTTGAGCGATTATTACACCCTTGCCTGCACAAAGCCCGTCGGCTTTGACTACGACTTTTTCATCTAGGGTGTGGATAAATTTAGAAATTTCCTCGAAATTATCACTGTTTAAAAATCTAGCGGTGCGGATAGCATTGCGAGCCAAAAACTCCTTCATATAGGCTTTTGAGCCCTCTAAACGAGCTGCCGCTTTACTCGGTCCAAAAATCACTAGACCTTTTGATTTGAATACATCGACAATGCCCTTTGTAAGCGGATCTTCTGGGCCTACAATCGTCAAATCAATCTTGTTGTCTTTCGCAAAATTTGCAAGTTCCTCAAAAGTTTTCAAATCCAAATTTTCGCCAAGTGCGCTAGTCGCGCCATTTCCTGGGGCAAAATATAGATTTGAAACATTTTTATCCTCTTTTAGTCTAAGTGCGATAGCGTATTCTCTGCCACCACTGCCGATGATTAAAATTTTCAAGGTAAAACTCCGTGTAAAAATAGCCCAAGTGAGCGTTGCGTGAAAAAGATTCGGCCTAAAACAAAGCCAATCTTGCAACTAGGACAAGCCCTTAGGTCGCAACCCGTAAGCTCAGAGCCTCAAACCGAGCCGCGTCACACCGGCAAATCACATCGTCGCCTACTAAAATATGTTAGACCCTCATAAATAACGCTGGCGCATCACCCAGGCAAGCGAAATTATATGTTTTTTTGCCTTAAAATACAAGCAAACGCCAAATCCACACACGCTTTTATGCTTTGATTTTCGCTGATTATGGGTGTCGTAAATTTGGATAAAATTTTAGCCGTGCTATTTCCTATGCAAATCGCCTCATACGAGCTATCCCAACCAAAATTTGAGATAAAACTTTTCGCATTTAGCGGCGAAGTAAAAATTATCACGGAATTTGTGGCTGGTTTTTGCGAAATGCTAGCTTTTTTGAGTCTGTTTTCATAGCCGATTATATGGGCTAAATTTACGCCATTTTCGTGCAAAATTTGGGGCAAATTCGACACTCTGTCTTTGGCACTGATATAAAGCGCGCTTTTGCCCTTTAAATGTGTGGCAATCTCGCGCGCAAACTCATCGCCATGGGAGTTTTGCGCTACGAAAATATTTTTGTATCCCTGGTCCTCTATCTCGTCAGCACACGCCTTGCCAATGGCGTAAATTTGGATATTTTCGCTAAATTTGATACCATTAAATTTAAGCGCTTTTACCCCATTTTTCGAGGTAAAAACAAGTGCGTCAAATTTGGAATTTATGCTAAATTTATGAAATTTTATCTCGCATAAATTTAGCCAAATCACCCTCTCATCGTCAAATTTAGTGTTTGAAACTAAATAGAGCTGCTCTTCTCGCCCAGCCACTTTTGCACACTCGCGATCTGCGCTAGCACGCTAGAACTGCTAGCCCCGCCGAAAGATTTCCTAGCGTCCATCGAAGCTTTTAGCCCCAAAAATGCAAGCGCGTCTGGCGTGATTCGCTCATCGACCAAGCGAAGCTCTTCTGCGCTCATTTGGCTTAGATCCTTGCCCGCTCTCTCTGCTGCGGCTACGCATTTTCCGGTGATGAAGTGCGCCTCGCGAAACGCCACGCCCTTTTCTCGCACCAAAAAATCCGCCAAATCAGTTGCGCTTAAATGGCCGCGCTCAGTCGCGCTTAGCATATTTTTTTTGTTAAATTTGGCTGTTTTTAGCATTTCATTTAGGATTGCAACACTCTCCAAAATCGCTTTTACGCTATCAAACACGCCCTCTTTATCCTCTTGCATGTCTTTATTATACGCGAGCGCAAGCCCCTTCATAACGGTTAAAAGCCCCATTAAATTTCCATAAGCCCTGCCAGTTTTACCCCTGATTAGCTCGGCTACATCGGGGTTTTTCTTTTGTGGCATTATCGAGCTTCCAGTCGAATACGCGTCGCTGATAGTGATGAAGCCAAATTCGCTCGAACTCCACAAAATCAGCTCTTCGCACAGCCTTGAAGCGTGCATGAAAAATAGACTAATGTTAAATAAAATTTCAAGGGCGAAATCTCTATCGCTCACGCCGTCCATAGCATTTTCCATAGGGGCATAAAATCCAAGCGCACTAGCCGTGGCGTGGCGATTTATGCGGTGCGGAGTGCCTGCAAGCGCAGCCGAGCCAAGTGGGCTGAAATTTCCACGCTCGAAGCTTGAAACAAACCTTTCATAATCTCGCTTAAACATATAAATATAAGCTAGCAAATGAAAGGCAAGGCTTACAGGCTGGGCGTGTTGGAGGTGAGTGTAGCCTGGCATTAAAGCGTCTGTGTGGGAGTTTGAAATTTCAAGCAAGGTTTTGATTAAATTTAAAATTTGGACCGAAATTTCGCGGTTTTTTCGCATTACAAAACGCCTGAAATCAAGGGCTACTTGATCATTGCGAGAACGCGCGGTATGGAGCTTACCACCAATTTCTTTACCGATAATCTCGCTTAGGCGTTTTTCTACCGCCATGTGGATATCCTCATCGGCGATTTTCCACTCAAATTTCCCCTCATTAATCTCGGCTAAAATTTGTTCCAAACCAGATTTTATCGCGCTAGCTTCGTCTTTGGTGATGATTCCTGCATCGCCTAGCATGCTCGCATGAGCGATTGAGCCTGCGATATCGTCCTCGTAAAGCTCCCTATCGAACATAATCGAAGCGTTAAATCTCTCCAAAAGTTCGCTACTAGCCTCACTAAACCTGCCTTCCCACATTTTTTTCATCAATAATCCTTAGAATAAATTTATAATTTTGCGTTTCAAACTAGAATTTTTTGGCTCGTCTGTTAAATACAAGCTCACCACCTTGCCATTATCCGTGCTGATTTCGAGCTTGGCGCCCCGTTCGCCAGTTACGCGCACCCTTAGCATATTTGTGGCGATGTTTTGGATTTCGGGCTTGTCGATTGCGCCATTGTAGCTGGTTTTGTAGTTTTTGACCTCATCGTTGCAATCTTTTGGCGCAAAAAATATATCGTAAAATTTGCCGTTTTTTATGGCTAAATTCTCTCCACCACCGACTATAAAATAGTCATATTTTGGGGTTTGAGTAGTGAAATTCCAGCGAATTTTATCTTGCTTTTCGCCCTGTTTATAGCTAAATTCCGCCGTGTAAGTAGCGTCGAATTTAAACACTTCCTTGCTAAAAAGCGCGAATTGTTTGTCGTTAAAACGCCTATTTGGATCGCTTTTTTTATCCAAAATTTTAGTATCTTTAATCTCTGCTCCCTCGCTATCAAATAGCCTAAATTCGAGCATTTCCACAGGTTTGGCTTGGGGGTGAAATTCTATGCTAATAGGATTTGCTGTAATCGCGCACTCTGGCACGGGGTCAGGGAGCTCGTGGCTAAAAAAGGCAAGCGAGGGCTCTTTGTTTGGATAATGCGCGTAAGGCGTGGTATTTAGCGATCTGGTGCGCTCGTAGTTTTCGTTTCGTATGGCAAGGCTTTTGTTTTTGCAAAGCCCTATGATAAATTTGCCGTCCCCACTCTGGCTCTTTCCACCACCACAAATTTCCTCTAAATACTCATTTCCCATTTCATAGACATAGGCAGATTTTTCGCCATGCTCGTAGTATCCCACGCCAAGGAGATTTGCGTCAAATGTCAAAAACCCAAAACGATGATAAATCGCGCTTAATAGTCCGTCGATTGAGGCTTTGATATCGTGGGCATTGTAAGAGAGATTTTCTACAATCCCAGAATTAAACCCTACCGCAAATGCGCGATCGCTTGGGGTTTTGCCGCTAAATTCAGCCCTTCCTTCGCTCTCATCATGGGTGATTTCATCGTTTGTAACGACATATTTGGCGTGATTTAGCGCAGCCTTGTCTAAAAGCGAATTTGGCGCAAATGGGTTTAAATTCGAGCTTTGGCGGATATAGTTTATGTAGTTGATCGGCGTATCATAAAAAGAAAAACCGCTTTTACTAGGAAGCGGTTCTTTTAAATTCGCGGGCTCACCTTTGCAACCCAAAAACAAGCCCGCAGTGCCTAACAAAAGCCAAATTTTAAGCTTTTGGGCCGGCTTTTGCATACTCTACGCCCTCTTTGACATCTTCGTAGCGTTTGAAATTTTCTACAAACATTTTCGCTAATTTCTCGCGAGTTTTTGCGTATTCGTCAGCATTTTCCCAAGTGTTGGCTGGATTTAGAAGTTTTGTCTCAACGCCTGCTAACTCTTTTGGAACGGCTAGATTAAATTTTTCAAAATTTTCAAATTCGCATTTTGTGATACTTCCATCAAGGATAGCATTTATACAAGCACGAGTTGCCTTTATGCTCATGCGTTTGCCAACACCATAAGCTCCACCGCTCCAACCTGTATTTACTAGATATACATTTACGCCGTGTTTGTCGATTTTTTCGCCTAAAAGTTTTGCATAAACTGTCGGGTGAAGCGGCATAAACGGCTCACCAAAGCAAGCACTAAAAGTAGCAACTGGTTCGGTAATACCGCGTTCAGTTCCTGCGACTTTGGCAGTGTAACCGCTTAGGAAATAATACATCGCTTGCTCTTTTGTAAGCTTCGCAACAGGCGGTAAAACGCCAAAAGCGTCAGCGCTTAGGAAAATGATATTTTTTGGGTGTCCTGCGCTTAGGCTTGGTTCATGGTTTGCAATATGCTCGATTGGGTAGCTTACACGGGTATTTTCTGTCTTGCTAGCATCGGTGTAATCGACCTTGCCGTTTGCGTCAGCTACGACATTTTCTAAAAGCGCGTTGCGTTTAATTGCACCATAAATTTCAGGCTCTGAGCTTGGATCGAGATTTATACATTTTGCATAGCAACCACCCTCGAAGTTAAACACGCCCTCATCGTCCCAGCCGTGCTCGTCATCGCCAATTAGCGCGCGGTTTGGATCAGTAGAGAGTGTAGTTTTGCCAGTGCCTGAAAGTCCGAAAAATAGCGCAGTGTCGCCGCCAGCTCCGACATTTGCTGAGCAGTGCATTGACATTTTGCCCTCTAATGGTAGCCAGTAATTCATCATAGAAAAAATTCCTTTTTTCATCTCGCCACCATACCATGTGCCACCGATGACTGCGACATTTTCCTCGACATTAAAGATTACAAAAACATCTGAATTTAAACCATCTTTTGCATAATCTTCATTTACGCATTTGCAAGCGTTATAAACCACAAAATCTGGGTGGAAATTTGCTAATTCATCATCGCTTGGGCGAATAAACATATTTTTTACAAAATGCGCTTGCCACGCTACTTCGGTTACGAAACGCACGCTTTTACGGCTTTTTAGGCTAGCGCCACAATACGCGTCTTGGACATAGATTGATTTGTTTGAAAGCTGATTTTTTGCTTTTGCTAAAAGTTTATCAAATAGCTCTTTGCTAATTGGTTGGTTGATTTTGCCCCAGCTGATATATTTCGAGCTTGGATCTTGCTTTACAAAATACTTGTCTTTTGGGCTTCTACCTGTAAAAATGCCAGTATCGACCATAAAGGTGCCATTATCGCTTACCTTGCCCTCGTTTGCGCGTTTTTCGTGCTCGAAAAGCTCATCATAGCTAAGATTATAAAAAATTTCTTTTTCGCCGCTAATTCCTAGTTTTTCAAAATCATTTGGAATTCTCATCTTAAATCCTTTTTTAAAAAATTATAAATAAGTAATTATATCGAAATTTGATTAACCTTTATTAGGATTGTGGAATTTGAAGTAAATTTATCGTTTTTGTAAATTTAAAAAGGGGCGAAACCCGCTAAATTCCGCCCCTGTGGTAGTTAAATTTAAAATTATTTTAAGTGGATTAGTGGCTCGTTGGCATCGACGCTTTGACCTTGGAATACCAAAATTTCAGCGACTTCGCCGTCTCTTGGGCTTTCGATGTTTATCTCCATTTTCATAGCTTCTAGCACGACTACGGTTTGGCCAGCTACGACTTTTTCGCCAGGTTTAACTAAAATTTTAAACACATTGCTTGGCAGGCTAGCCACGATATCATCGCTATTTGCACTTGATTTTGCCTCAGTTTTGGCCTCGCTAGGCTCTGGCGCGCCAATGCTGACATTGTAGCTATCGCCATTTACCAAGACCTTATTTCCGCTAAATTCCACCGCATAGGCTTTGCCATTGACATTAATGTCAAATTTATCAGATTTTGCCTTTTTCTCACTGCCCTCGCTAGATTCTTTTGCTTCGTTTTTGCGGATCATTACCTTGCCCTCGCCTTTTAAGAAGGCAATGCCCTTTTCACGGCACGCAAGAGCGATAAAAATATTTTCCTCGCTTGGCTCGATATTTTCATCTTCTAGCTGTTTTTTTGCATAAGCAATACTCTTTGTCTCGTCCAAATCAGCCAAATCAACGGCATTTTTTGTAGTAGGCTCTAAGCCAAGTTGCTCGCTAGCTAATCTTACGACCTCGCTATCAGGGGCAACTGGGGTTTTGCCAAAGTATCCAAGCACCATTTTGCCGTATCCCTCAGCGATTTTTTTCCAGTCACCAAACATTACATTATTAAATGCTTGTTGGAAATAAAATTGACTTACAGGCGTTACACTCGTGCCATAACCGCCCTTTTCGACGACTTCGCGCATAGCTTTAATAACAGCTGGAAATTTATCCATGATTTTGTTATCGCGCATCATTTGCGTATTTGCGGTTAGGGCACCGCCTGGCATAGGCGAAAATGGGATTATCGGGCTTACCATTGTCGCTTCTGGCGGCAAGAAATACTCACGCAAACAATCTTCCAAAACCTCTTCGTATTTTAAAATTTTCTCAGCGTCAAAGCCGAAATCAAAATTTTGCCCCTTTGTCGCGTGTAAAATCGTCAAAATATCTGGTTGGCTAGTTCCTCCGCTGACTGGATAAGCAGCTAGATCGATTCCATCGACGCCTGCTGCTAGGGCTGCTTGATAGCAAGCCACGCTAACGCCAGCTGTTTCATGGGTGTGAAGTCTGATATGAACATCATTTCCTAGGAGTTTGCGCGCTCTTCTTACGGTCTCAAAAACCTTTTGTGGGCTTGAAGTTCCGCTAGCATCTTTGAAACAAACGCTATCAAAAGGAATTCCAGCCTCTAAAATTTTACGCAAAATTCCAGCATAAAATTCAGGATCGTGCGCGCCAGAGCAACGAGGCGGCAAATCCATCATAGTAACGGTAATTTCGTGTTTTAAGCCGTGCGCTTTGATACGCTCGCCGCTATATTTTAAATTTTCTACATCATTTAATGCATCAAAATTTCGAATAGTCGTAGTTCCGTGTTTGGCAAAGAGTTTGGCATGCATATCTATCATTTCGCGCGAACCAGTATCAAGCGTAACGGTATTTACGCCTCTGGCTAGGGTTTGCAGGTTTGCCTCACTTCCCACGGTTTCGCGGAATTTATCCATCATCGCAAACGCGTCTTCGTTTAGATAAAAATACAGACTCTGAAATCTAGCTCCACCGCCAAATTCAAAATGTCTAATCCCAGCCTCTTTTGCCGCGCTCACTGCTGGCAAAAAGTCCTTCATCGCTACACGCGCACCAAAGACAGATTGGAAACCATCGCGAAATGTAGTGTCCATAACATCAATAAATTTTTTGCTCATGCTAACTCCTTTAAAATAATTCTAAATTCTACAATTTCTAGCCTAAAAAAGCTTTTAATCCAAAAATTTCTGGATAAATCGCAAGGGCGAAAAGAACTAAAATTTGAAGCCCGATAAACGGCAACACTCCACGATAGATATCTATTGTGCGCACTGATTTTGGCGCAACACCTTTTAAAAAAAATATCGAAAATCCAAAAGGTGGCGTCATAAATGATGTTTGTAAATTTACAGCGATTAGTATCGCAAACCAAACTGGATTTATATTCATCGCTTCGACTATTGGGAATAAAATCGGCAAAATGATATATGAAATTTCAACATAATCAAGGAAAAAGCCTAAGATTATGATGACAATCATAGTTAGCGCGATAAATCCCCACTCTTTGCCAGGCAGAGCGTGCATGAAATCCTCCACGACATAGTCCCCGCCTGTGTATGAAAAAATCATAGAAAAGGCTGTTGCGCCCATTAAAATCATAAAAACCATGCCCGAAATTTTCACGCTTTGGCGAAGTGCATCGTAAAGCAAAGAAAATGAAAATGTGCGATATAAAAATGACAAAATTATCGCACCCACACAGCCCACCGATGAGCTTTCCGTAGGAGTTGCGATACCGCCAAAGATAGATCCTAGCACTAGCAGAATCAGCACAAAAACAGGCACGACATTTTTTAGAGCATTAAAAATTTGGCGTGCTTTGGTTTCATCATCAATTTTAGGAAGCTCGGGGGCGCAGTCTTTTTTGGCATACGAGATTATGAGGATAAAAACTATATAAAGCCCCACCAAAACAAGCCCCGGCACGATAGCTGCGGAAAATAGCTCGCCTACTGATACCGAAAAAACATCGCCTAAAATGATTAGCACGATTGAGGGCGGAATAATCTGTCCAAGCGTGCCAGAAGCTGCGATAGTGCCGGTAGATAGGGCTTTGTCGTAGCCGTATTTCATCATCACAGGCAGGCTAATAATACCCATAGCAATCACGCTAGCGCCCACGATTCCAGTCGTAGCCGCCAAAAGCGCACCCACCAAAACCGTGCTAATCGCCACTCCACCGCGCACTCCGCCAAATAAAAACGCCATAGATTCTAAAAGCCTCTCAGCTAGGCGCGTTTTTTGCAAAATCATACCCATTAAAATAAAAAGCGGAACCGCGATTAGAAGCTGATTTTCCATAATCGAGTAAATTCGGTTTGGCATAAGAGAGAAAAACTGATTGCTCATTTCGCTTATAGCCTGCGCGAAAATTTCACTTCCGCTCGCGTATTCCCACGCCTCACTCACGCCGTAAATAAATCCAAAAATCACCGCCACAGCCCCAAATGTAAAGGCTACCGGAAATCCCAAAAGCAGCATAAAAAGCGCTGCGCCAAACATTATTATCCCTATCATCACACAGCCTTTGCACTAGAATTTTCGTCTAAAAATTCGCCGTGGTGATTGCGGATTAGCAAATTTATATTTTTTATCAAAAACCCAAACGAATAAATAAACAAAAAGACATAAGATAGACTAATAAATGATTTGATTATCCATAAATTCGTTAATCCGCCTGGATTTGGGCTGGATTCTTTGCTCTCGTAGGCTTCGAGCGCGAAATCTATCGAAAAATACGCCACGAGCGCAACAAATGGCAAGATAAAAAAAATTGTGCCCAAAATATTGATAATCGCCTTTGTTTTGGGGCGAAATTTTTCGTATAGCACATCGACCCTGACATGGGAATTTTGCTGTAAAGTATAGGTCGAAGAGAACAAAAACATCGCCGAAAACAGCCACCAACTAATCTCTTGCATTGCCACAGAATTCGCACTTGGAAAGAGATAGCGCGCAACGACATTGTAAAAAACACAAAGGACTAAAAGGGATAAAAAAACAATGCTAAAAAAACCTAAAATTTTCGCAAAACTATCGAAAATTTTTTCTAAAATTTGAAGATTTCTTTTCAAATTTGAACCTTTTTGTATTAAATTTCAAAATAAACTTGCGATTTTATCGAAATTTAGCGCAAAAAATAATAAAATAACGAGCAAAAAAGGATAAAAATGGATTTAAAATTTAATAATAAATATTCTCGCAAATTTCTGCTATTTTGCGCAGTTTGGGCGGGTTTGTGGGTTTGCTTTTCATACTGCTTTTTGCAAAATTTCTTGTTTATGTATCCTGAAATTTTCAGCGCTAGGCTTAGGTTTGATCTGTGCGTTTTAGCTCTGGGCGTGATTTTTGTGGCATTTAGCAAGGATAGCCTAAGCGCGATTTGTGGGTATTTTTTGTGGTTTTATGGCGCGCTTGGCGGGCTAATTTGTGCAAAGAGCCTATCGTATCTGCACAAAGCAGTGCGCGCTAGTAGCGATATGGACGGCGTGATGAACTGCGCTGGGGCGAATAAATTTTTGAGTTTTGATTTAAATAAAATTTCGCTTTTTAAATCATATAATTCTTGCACTTTTGATATACCCACACCGCCTGCAAATTTCGAAATCAGCGGTATGCGCGCGAATTTAATTAGCGCCTATAATGATGGCTGGTATCTTTTTGTAAGCTCAAAAAGCCTAAGTTTGCCTACGCTTTGGTTTATTGTATTTGTGTTTTTTGCTTTTGTCTGTGTTTTGGGAGTGGTTTTGGGATTTATCAGGCGCAGGGGATAGCCCCTGCGTGAGTTATTGAACGATAATTAGCGCATCGGAGCTATACACATCTTCTAACGAAGACAATCCGCTCATCGCCCAGACCTTTTTGCATAATCCGTCATAGCCTTTTGTAAGGATAATTTGCTTCTCATCAACGATTTCATAAGTAGCACAAACATCGTTTCTAATCTTAATCGGGTTTGTAACATTTGTCATCGTTGCGATAGAAGAAGAATAATGCGCTTGCGATGTGTAATACGCCATCAAATCGCTAAGAGATGTCGTGATATTATTCATCGTTTTTACCATCTCTGCGTCGTCTCTGGTAGCAGCTAGTCTAGGGATAGCTACCGCCGCCAAGATACCCAAAATAACAATCACGAAAATTAATTCGATCATTGTAAAAGCCTTTTTCATTTTTTATCCTTTGATAAAAATTTTGCAGGCGTATTCTACCACAATCTATAAATTTTTCGCAAATTCTACCATTTTTGATAATAAATTTATTGTATTTGCATCGACGACGATGTAGTGATTATTTATCAGACTTTTGCCGTTATACAGCGGAGCGGCGCCCGTTTTAAGGTCGATTATCGCGCCGCCGCTTTGATGGATTATAAAATCCCCAGCCGCGATATCCCACAACGAACAATCACTAAACCTACCATACGCACTCGCCCCATTTTCCGCCATTACGCAAAATTTCAGCGCAGAGCCAAGCCTAGTAAATTCAAGCCCAAATTCCTCGCAAAACGGCATATATTTTGAGCCTCTGCCATTTCGGCCTATCATAAAGGTCTTTGGCGAATTTGGTTTTCGCTCGATTTTTTCGCCGTTTTTATAAACGATGCCGCCGCCGTTACTGCTATACACATCGCCGCTTACAGGCGATGAAATCACCGATAAAATCGGCCTTCCGTCCTCTATCAGCGCGATACAAACGCAAAATTCGCCATTTCGCGCGATGAATTCCTTCGTCCCATCAAGCGGATCGACGAGCCAAAACCTCTTTGCGCTCATGCGCTCATCTGCACTCATCACGCTCTCTTCGGAGCAAATCGCAATCCCACTAGGGGCTAGCGTGCTGACAATCGCATCATTTGCAGCCAAATCCGCGGTTGTTAGCGGAGATTTGTCCTCTTTGACATAGACATCAAATTTCTCATAATGCTCCATAATCTCCTTGTTTGCGCGCTTTGCCGCAACCACGGCTAAATCCAAAAGTTCATCTTTATTCATTTTCGCCTCCAAAAATAAGCGGTAAGAATTGTTGTAATCGCAGAATTGAAAGATTTGTATTTTAGCACAACTAAGCTTTAAAAAAGCTAGATTAAATTTTAAGGGCAAAATTTATAAAATTTTTGCAAATTCAAGGGGCAAAAATGGAAATTTTAGAGAATTTGCGAAATTTAAGCGATGAAAAATACGCCAAATTTAGCGCGAAAATTCTGCCAGGAGCACGAATTTTGGGCGTGAAAATGCCATATTTACGCGCGCTTGCAAAGCAGGTTTTGCGCGAGCAAAGCGAGGGCGAAATTTTAGAATTTATCCGCGCCAAGGGCGAATTTAGCGAAGAAATGACATTAAAGGCGATTTTGATAAATTCGCTAAAAATCAGCGAAAAAAATCGCATAAATTTGGCGCGAGATTTTATCCCTCGTATCACAAACTGGGGCGTTTGCGATACATTTTGCACCAAACGCAAAAATGATTTAGAGCTTTGGTGGGAATTTACGCTTGGGTTTAGGGAGGCTAGGGGCGAGTTTGAGAAGCGGTTTTTTTATGTGAATTTGCTGGTAAATTTCGTAAATTCGCGGAATTTGGCGCTTTTACTAGATACTGTGAGCGCTGAGAGAAGCGAGAAATACTATGTCCAAATGGGGGCAGCATGGGCGCTGTGTGAATTCGCTGTGAAATTTGAGCGTGAAATTTATGAGTTTTTGCAGGGGTATGAAAACGAAAAAATCAAAAATCTTGCGATTAAAAAAATCTGCGAAAGCCTGCGTTTCACCGAGCAAAGCAAGACAAAATTTAAGGCATTAAAATCCGCGAAATCCTAAATTCGCGGAAAATTTAGGATATAAAGCAGATTTTATTCTTCCCACTGTGCAAATTTTGCTTTTATGAAATCATACAGCCTAGTATTTCTTTCAAAAATACTCTCAGGCGTCCAGTCGCTATAATTTTGTGCCAAATCCCTTGCTATGGCGACTTTTGATTGTTTGTATGCTTCCTTTTTCTTATCAAAATATCCGTTACTTGCCGTGATATTTAATTTCTTTTCAAGTGGGATTAAATTTCCGATATTCCACAAAATTTCATCGATTTTATTTTTATCCCAGTGTGCAGTTTGCTCGATATACGCACTTTGCCATTTTTGCGGAAAAATGTGTTCTAGCTCCCAACGCTCTGGCAAAAGCTCACTTTGGTTTGCGTTTTGATAAGCCACAAACGCCACCAAAGCGTAGCGCAAATTTCCGTGCGGTGCAATGATTTTACTTTTTAAAATATTTTGCTCATCGCTCGAAATTTCTTTGAAGTCAAATTTTGGTTTTTGGCTATTTAAAATTTCAATATCCAGCTTAACCACTGGGAATTTAATCGAATTTACAGCATGTTCTATGCTGTATCTTTGAAAAATACTAACGAATAATTTTTGCAAAAATTTCAAATAATTTTGCTCAAAATTTTCGCTATTTTTGTGTGCTAGATAGTAGATTATACTAGGGTATTTCCACCACTCGTTATTTGTCATAGTAAGCAAAGAAAAAACCTGCTTTATAGCTAAATTTTCGCTCCAAACCTCATCATCAATTTTTTTAAAATCCTTGCTAAATTTCAAAATTTTCAAAATTTGGCGCAAATTTGTCAGCAAATCATCAGCTTCTAACGCCTCTGGATTACTCTTTACTAAATATGTGCGAAGTTTCGGTGTAGTGGTGTCTTTGTCGCCTTTTTTGGCTCGCAAATAAAACATATACATATAAAATAAATTTTGCATTTTTTCGTTTGCCACTTCGGCTTCATTTTCTAAAATTTTCCACTCTTGGATAAATTCCGCCTTTTTATCGTTGTCTAGTTTTTTATAAATTTTCCCTTTGAAAATATCAGCGTCGCTTAGCGGCATACCACGGTCATTTAAGGTGTTAAATATCGTAAGTGCTGTATCTTGTGTTTTGGCTTTAATTGGGATTATGGTTGTGTAATTTAGTAGATTATTTATAAAATAATAAATTGCTTTTGGGTCTGAATTTTGCGAGATAAACTCATCATATAATTTTGAAAAACTATCATAATTTTTGCTGTAATTATCCTTTGCCTCACTTTGAGCGTTGCCTGTTTTTAAAATTTGATGAAATGTATGGTTTTGGCTATCCGAGACGACATCAGACCTAATCAGAATTTCATCTTTATCGACTTGACCTGTCATCTCATTTTTTATAAAAAGCAATGGCTCAATCATATTGATAAAATTCTTACCCTCAGGCGTCATAATTTCGCTACTAGATAATTTTTCATAAATTGCTCGCAAAAGCAACATTATAGAAGTTAAGCGTTGCCGTCCGTCGATGATTTCTTTTTCGCCATTGTCATTAACAAAATAAACAATCGTACCCAAAAAATATGTTTCTTAGGTTTTATCATTGATTTTATCTATTGTAAAATCTTTTAAATCACTAAATAAAGCTTCTATTTGGTCAAATCCCCAAGCATAAGGTCTTTGATACTCTGGGATTAGAATTTTCTCTTTTTGCGTGGTTTGCAAAAATTCAGCGATAGTTTTAAACTCATCAAAAACATTTGCCATTTTTATCCTTTAAAATAAATTTCGGCTAATTATACGGGGGAGGGGTTAAAGTTAGTTAAAATTTAGCGAATTTACAGACTAAAATTTTGAAATTCGGGTTAAATTTACAAAGTAAAAATTTCGAAATTTAGGCTAAATTTAAAGGCGAAAATTTCAAAAATTACGCAAAATTTACAAGCGATAATTTGAAATTTTGGGTTAAATTTTAAAAACGAAATTTTAAAATTTAACCACAAGGTTAAATTTTACTAATGCAAAATTTATTTGTAGCGATAAGTGATTCTGCCCTTATCAAGGCTGTATGGCGTAAGCTCGACTTTGACGCGATCGCCTGGCATGATTTTGATATAGTGCATACGCATTTTGCCTGCGATATGGCACAAAATCACATGCTTGTTATCAAGCTCGACCTTAAATGTCGCATTTGGCAACGCCTCGATTACATTGCCATCAATCTCAATGACATCATCTTTTGCCATTAAATTTTTCTCCTTTTAATCTTTCAAGCTTTTGCTTAGAATTTCGACTTTGTTATTTACCACAGCCAAGCAATGCTCATAATGAGCCGTCCTAAGGCCGTCTTTGCTCGTCGTTGTCCATTTGTCTGCGCCCACGACTGGGGTGCCGTCTTTTTGGCAAATCATCGGCTCGATACAAAAGACCATGCCGTTTTTGATTTTTGGCCCTGATTTTGGATTGTTGCCCTCTAAATAATTTGGGATCTCAGGCTCTTCGTGCGGTTTTTTGCCGATTCCATGCCCGCAAAATCCATATAGTGGCACATATCCACGCTTACGGATAAAATTTTCGATTGCAAAACATAGCTCTTTAAAATGCATGCCGACCCTTATCGTATCGATAGCATAATACAGTGCGTCTTTGCTGCATGCGATGAGCTCTTCGTCTGATTTTGAAATTTTGCCAATTGGCAAAGTGCGCGCGCTATCGCCGTAATATCCATTTAACCGAGAGCCTAGATCGATACCTAGTATATCACCCTCTTTTAGGATAGTGTTGTCAGGTATGCCATGGATTATAACTTCGTTTAGTGAAAGACAAGCTGCGTTTGGAAAACCATAAAGCCCTTTAAATGCCGGATATGCGCCCTTGCTAGTGATAAAATCATCGATTTTTTTATCCACTTCTAAAAGCGTCATACCCGGTTTTATGAATTCTTCCGCGTAATCAAGGGCGGCGGCGACGATTTTATTCGCCGCTCGCAAACCCTCTAAATCCTTTTGATTTTTGAGTAAAATTGCCATTTTATAGTCCAACAGCACTTAGGGTTTGGTATTTGTTCATATACACTTGCGCTTCGATTCTTCTCATAGTATCAAGTGCGACCGACACTACGATTAGCACGCTCGTGCCACCGAAATAAAATGGAACACCCATAAATTTGACTAGCAACCATGGAATAACAGTCACCAAGCCTAGATAAATCGAACCCCAAAATGTAAGGCGAGATGCAACATCATTTAAAAATGTCGCTGTGCCCTCACCTGGACGAATTCCGGGGATAAATCCACCTTGTTTTTTCAAATTTTCGCTGATATCTTTGGAATTAAACGCGATTGAAGCGTAAAAATACGCAAAAAATACAACTAAAATAAATGTCAAAAGATTAAAGAAATAGCTACTTGGATTGATAAAGTCAGCTACTTTTTGGACAAAAGAATTTGTGCTAGCAGTCAAAATCGTGCTAGGAAACATCAATACCGCACTAGCGAAAATTGGCGGAATAACACCGCTTAAATTTAGCTTGATTGGCACATAATTCATAATGCGTTTGTTTTGGTTCGCCATTAAAATTTTGCGAGGAAACGAGATTGGAATCCTGCGCTCGCCTAGCTCGACATACAAAATCGCCGCGATTGTAGCAAAAATAATTAAGGCGATTGCGATTAATTTTATAATATTAAGTTCGCCGTTATTTACGAGCTGAACTGTGCCGCCGATCGCCGTTGGTATCGCGCTAACAATACCAGCAAAGATGATTAAGCTCGTGCCGTTTCCAACACCTCTTTGAGTAATCTGCTCGCCAATCCACATCAAAAGCATAGTGCCTACAAGCATAGAAATACACGAAATAAATATAAATTCGTTTGTATTTTCTGCCATGATAGCCTTCGCGCCATTTACGCCCGTAATGCCCTGCAAACCGATACTAACACCGATTGCTTGCACAAGCGCAATAGCGATTGTAGCGTAACGAATAATTTGCATATATTTTTGCATACCGTCGCGCTCTTTTTTTAGTTTGCCTAAATTTTGAAATGTAGCAGATAATAGCTCCATAATAATCGAAGCTGTAATGTATGGCATAATGCCCAGCGAAATGACGCTAAATCTTTCGACCGCGCCACCGCTAAACATATTAAACATACCAAAGGCATTGTCTTTGTTTGTATTGAAAAATTCTTTTATCACCTCAACATCAACGCCCGGCACTGGCACATAAGCCAGTAGCCTGAAAGCAAATAGAAAACCCAATGTAATGAGTATCTTGTTGCGAAGTGTTTTGTTCATTAGTTTTGTCCGCTAAATTTTACATTTTCGTCTTTTATCTTGCTAGCAAGATCTTTTGCACTTGCACCGATAAGTTTTACTACTTTTACAGAGCTAGACATTTTATGAACAGTTCTGATAGTATCAACTGTAATCTCGCTTAGCTCTTTTACAGCTGAAATTTTTTCTACATTGATTACATAAGGTTTTTCAAATCTTGAATAAAAACCAACTTTTGGTAATCTTCTTTGAAGTGGTTGTTGGCCACCCTCAAAACCTCTTTTTTCATGTGAGCCAGTGCGCGCAGTTTGACCTTTGCCACCGCGACCTGCTGTTTTGCCAAGACCGCTACCTTGACCACGACCTAGTCTTTTGGTGCTATGAGTAGAGCCTGGTGCTTTTTGAAGATTTTCTAATCCCATCTTAAATCCTTGTTAGTGTTTTAGCATGCTAAGAGCCTTCATTGTAGCTCTTACGACATTTGATGAGTTGTTTGAACCAAGAGACTTAGTCAAAATATCTTTAACGCCTGCAAGTTCTAAAACAGGGCGAACAGATCCGCCTGCGATTACGCCGGTACCTTCGCTAGCTGGTTTGAGTAAAATTCTACTAGCGTTGTATTTAACCTCTACATCGTGAGTGATTGTCGAACCGTTTAGTTTAACCTCGATGATGTTTTTAAACGCGTCATCTACGGCTTTTTTAATCGCGTCTGGAACCTCTTTTGATTTTCCAAAACCAAAGCCAACTAAACCATTTCTGTTACCAACAACGATTAGGGCAGTAAATCTAAATCTTCTACCACCTTTTACGACCTTTGTAACCCTACCGATATTAACGATTACTTCTTCAAATTCTTCTCTATTATATTTTTCCACGATAATTCCTTTGGTTTATAGTTTGATGCCGTTTTCGCGTAACGCATCAGCAAAACTTACAATCACTCCGTGATATAAATAACCGTTTCTATCAAAAAGCGCCTCAGAAATGCCTTTATCTTTTAGCTTAGCAGCCAAATCTTTGCCAAGGCTAGCAGCGCCTTCTTTGTTTGCTTTCACACCCAAAGTTTTACCGCTGGCAGCGCATATTGTTTTTCCTTCAACATCATCGATTACTTGCGCATAAACTGTTCTATTTGATTTAAAAATAGAAATTCTAGGGCAAGAGCTAGTGCCGGAAATTTTTGCACGAATTCTTCTTTTTCTCTTAATTCTTAGAGCTATTTTTCTTTTTAATACATTTGCTGTCATTTCTCAACCCTTATTTTTTAGATGTTTTACCGGCTTTGCGGATAATATGCTCTTCGACATATTTTACACCTTTACCCTTATATGGCTCAGGTGGTCTAAATCCTCTAATCTCAGCAGCTACTTGACCAACTTTTTGTTTGTCGTCGCCTTTGATTGTGATGATGTTTTTATCTACTGAAATTTCAATACCTGCTGGCGAATCGAAATTTATCGGATGAGAAAAACCTAAATTTAGCTCTAAAACTTTGCCTTTCATCGCAGCTCTGTAACCAACGCCGTTGATTTCAAGCTGTTTTGTGAAGCCGTCAGTTAGGCCAATAACGATGTTGTTAGCTAGCGCACGGTATGTTCCCCAATACGCTCTGCTTTGTCTATCTTCACCTTTTGGTGAAAACGAAATTTGGCCATCTTCGATTTTAACATCGACATTGCCCTTTAAATCAAGGACTCTTTCGTTGTTTGCTTTTTTAAATTTTAAAGATGAACCATCGATTTTTACCTCTACTCCATTTGGAATAGAGATAGGTTTTTTACCAATTCTTGACATAATTTTCCTTTTTATTTGTCTAGGGTATGACTACTTTTACGAATGGATACCACAATGCCATAAAAAGTAGAACTTTTTACCAAATAGTGCAAAGCACTTCGCCGCCAACGCCAGCTTTACTAGCTTCGATACCGCTCATAACGCCTTTGCTAGTGCTAACAACTACCGTTCCATAACCATTTTTAAATCTTTTAATCTCGTCTTTACCTTGATAAACACGACGACCTGGTTTTGAAACTCTTTTTACTTCGTTGATTACACTTCTGCCTTTTTCATCATATTTTAAAACAACATTGATGAATTTTTTATTTCCCTCTTCTACTACATTGTAGCTCTCGATATAGCCCTTTTGAGCTAAAATTTTAAGAGTAGCCTCTACAACATTTGAGTGAAACAATTTAGCAGTGTCTAAGCGTCTCATAGCTGCATTTCTAATGCGGGTTAATCCGTCTGAAATAAGATCATTTACCATATCTACTCCTTCTTACCAGCTAGCTTTTTTAAGGCCAGGGATTAGACCCTCATTAGCCATTTTTCTTAAACATACACGGCAAATTCCAAAATCTCTATAAACAGAGTGCGGACGACCGCAAATTTGGCATCTTGTATATGCACGAGAGCTGAATTTAGCAGGGCGTTTTGCCTTAGCTATCATTGATTTTTTTGCCATATTACTTTCCTTTTGCGAAAGGCATGCCAAATAATTCTAGCAATTTAAACGCCTCTTTATCGCTATTTGTTGTAGTTACGATTGTAATGTTCATACCGTGAGTTCTTAGGATATTATCATACTCTACCTCAGGGAACATTAATTGCTCTTGCAAACCGAAGTTATAGTTACCGCGACCATCAAAGCCATTGCGTGCAACACCACGGAAGTCTTTTACTCTTGGTAATGCGATTGAGATAAGTTTATCAAAAAACGCATACATTTGCTCTTTGCGCAATGTAACCATAATACCGACAGGAAATCCCTCTCTGACTTTAAAACCAGCAACTGATTTTTTTGCATTTACAATAAGTGCTTTTTGACCTGCAATCAAAGAGATTGTATCGGCCATGTTTTGAAGCACTTTTTGATCTTTGCCAGATTCGCCTACACCAACGCTAATTACGATTTTTTCAAGTGCCGGAATTAGCATAGGATTTTTTATATCAAATTCTTTTTGTAAAGCTGGTCTAATTGACTCAACATATTTAGTTTGTAATCTGTTCATAATCAACCCTCAACCAATGCGACATTTGAAATATCCATAGGCATTTCTTTGTTTGTGAAACCGCCGCTTGGATTTTGCTCAGTTGGTTTAACAGCTTTTTTAGCTATTTTACAACCCTCAACTATAACTTGTGATTT
Source organism: Campylobacter sp. (assembly GCA_017934385.1). Classification (GTDB taxonomy): domain Bacteria; phylum Campylobacterota; class Campylobacteria; order Campylobacterales; family Campylobacteraceae; genus Campylobacter_B. The sequence continues at coordinate 27,194 of JAGBJQ010000076.1, forward strand.
TTTAGGGAAAACAGCTTTTACAACGCCAGTTTTGCCTTTATCATCACCTGCGATAATTTTTACTTGATCGCCTTTTTTAATCTTAAATTTCACTGCCATTATAGAACCTCCGGAGCCAATGAAACGATTTTCATAAAACCGCCGTATCTGACTTCTCTACCAATTGGGCCAAAAATACGAGTGCCAATCGGCTCTTTTTTTGCATCCAAAATTACAGCTGCATTTTCATCAAATCTAATCAAAGAGCCATTTCCTCTGTGAAGCTCTTTTTTTGTTCTAACGACGACGGCTTTTACAACTTGACCGCGTTTAATCTTGCCATTTGGTAGAGCTTTTTTTACAGAACAAACTATAATATCGCCTACTGTTGCATAGCGGCGTTTGCTACCACCCAAAACTTTAATACACATAAGTTCTTTTGCACCGCTGTTATCAGCTACTGCAAGTCTTGTAAAACTTTGTATCATTATTCAACTCCTGTTTTCAAAACCGCTTTTAAGCGAAATGTTTTTTTCGCACTAAGTGGTCTGCACTCAACTGCTGATATAGTATCGCCGATTTTGACGATATTGTTCTCGTCATGGATAAGATATTTTTTAAATCTTTTGACGATTTTTCTATATCTTGGGTGGATAACTCTTCTCTCTACCAAAATAGTAGCAGTTTTATTGCCCGCTTTTTTTACGACTATGCCTTGAATTTCTCTTTTAAATGCCATAACTCTATCCTTATTTTGCTTTTATAGCAGTATTGATTCTAGCGATATCTTTTTTGATCGCACGAATTTCATTAGGATTGCTTAACTGCATTGTTTTAAGCTTTTGCTTAGCCGTAAATAAAAGCAACTTATTATCTTTTAACATCTTATTTAGCTCAGCTAAATCTTTATCTTTCAAATCAGTATATTTCATTTTCGCTATCCCTAGTTACAATTTTTGTTTTGAAAGGTAATTTGTGGATTGATAGCATAAGAGCTTCTCTTGCTTGCTCCTCACTTACACCAGTCATCTCGAAAATCATTCTGCCTGGTTTGATATTCATTACCCACTCTTCTACACCAGCTTTACCTTTACCCATACGAGTTTGTAGAGGTTTTTTGGTAAGTGGTTTATCAGGAAATACCTTAATCCAAATTTTAGCTTGGCGATTTACATAGCGAGTCATCGCGATACGAGCTGCTTCGATTTGGCGTGAATTAATTCTACCTGCTTCAACAGCTTTGATACCAAAATCACCAAATGTCAAAGCATTACCGCGAGTTGCGTAGCCGCGATTGCGACCTTTCATCATCTTACGATATTTTGTTCTTTTAGGCATCAACATGGCTATTTACCTCTTCTTGTTCTGCGTGGTTTTTTAGAAGCTTCTTCTGATTTTTCAGTTTGAATTCCTTTTTGCAAAATTTCACCTTTGAAAATCCATACTTTTACGCCGATACTGCCGTAAGTAGTGTGTGCTTCTGCAAAACCATAATCAATTCTAGCTCTTAGAGTATGCAAAGGAACTCTTCCTTCTAAATACCACTCGGTTCTTGCCATTTCAGCTCCA
>JAGBJQ010000077.1 GCA_017934385.1 Campylobacter sp.
ATTGAAATATGAATGTTAAAGATTATGATGCATTAGTTATCGGTGGTGGGCTTGCAGGCCTACGCGCTGCGGTAGCTGCTGGCGAAAAAGGGCTTAGCACAGTAGTTTTAAGCCTTATTCCTGTTAAACGCTCGCACTCAGCAGCAGCACAAGGTGGTATGCAAGCAAGTCTTGGTAATTCTAAAATGAGTGAAGGCGATAATGAAGATGTGCATTTCGCTGATACCGTAAAAGGTAGCGACTGGGGTTGCGATCAAGATGTAGCTAGAATGTTTGCTCAAACAGCTCCAAAAGCTATTCGTGAGCTAGCTGCGTGGGGCGTTCCATGGACTCGTATCACAAAAGGTAAAAGAAGCGCGATTATCAACGCTCAAAAAACAACAATCGAAGAAAAAGAAGAAGTTCATGGTCTAATTCACAGCCGTGACTTCGGTGGAACAAAAAAATGGAGAACTTGCTACACAGCTGACGCTACTGGTCACACTATGCTTTTTGCTGTTGCAAACGAGGCATTAAAACACAATGTTGATATCCACGATAGAAAAGAAGCAATCGCTCTAATTCACGAAAACAACCGCTGTTATGGCGCGATTGTTCGCGATTTAGTAACTGGCGAGCTTACAGCTTATGTTGCAAAAGGTACACTAATCGCAACTGGTGGTTATGGTCGTGTATATCGCCACACAACAAACGCTGTTGTTTGTGAGGGAACTGGTGCTGCTATCGCACTAGAAACAGGCGTAGCTCAATTAGGAAATATGGAAGCAGTTCAATTCCACCCAACTCCAATCGTTCCAAGTGGTATCTTGCTAACTGAGGGTTGCCGTGGTGATGGTGGTATTTTGCGTGATGTCGATGGATATCGCTTTATGCCTGATTATGAACCAGAGAAAAAAGAACTAGCTAGCCGCGATGTTGTTTCACGCCGTATTATGGAGCACATCAGAAATGGCAAAGGCGTTCCTAGCCCTTATGGATACCATGTTTGGCTTGATATTTCTATCTTGGGTCGTGAGCATATCGAGAAAAACCTTCGCGATGTTCAAGAAATTTGCCAAATTTTCAACGGTATTGATCCTGCTGATACAGAGACTTATACAGATGAAAATGGTCGCAAAAGAGGTAAAGGTTGGGCTCCAATCCTTCCAATGCAACACTACTCAATGGGTGGAATTAGAACAAAAGCAACAGGCGAAAGCCCAACATTAGCAGGTCTATTCTCAGCTGGTGAGGCTGCATGTTGGGATATGCACGGATTTAACCGTTTGGGTGGAAACTCAGTTTCTGAGACAGTTGTCGCTGGTATGATTGTAGGTGATTACTTCGCAGATTTCTGCGCAAGCCACGAAATCGATATCAAAACAACTTCAATTGAGAAATTTGTAAATAAATCACAAGCTTATCTACAAAGCCTACTTGATAAAGATGGCAAATACAATGTATTTGAGATCAAAAACAAAATGAAAGATATCATGTGGGAACATGTTGCGATTTTCCGCACAGGTGAGGGCTTGGAAAAAGCTGTAAAAGAGCTAGAAGAGCTTTACAAAGAATCAACAAATGTTAAAATTTCAAACAAAGAGCTATTTGGAAACCCAGAACTAGAAGAGGCTTATCGTGTTCCTATGATGCTTAAACTTGCGCTTTGCGTAGCAAAAGGCGCACTAGATCGCACAGAGAGCCGTGGCGCTCACTACCGCGAAGACTTCACAAAACGCGATGACGCAAACTGGCTAAAACGCACATTAGCGACTTGGAAAGACGGCGATACATTGCCAACTCTAACTTACGAGCCACTAGATATTATGAAAATGGAAATTCCACCAGCATTCCGTGGATATGGCGCGAAAGGTAATATTATCGAGCACCCAGATAGTGCTAAACGCCAAAAAGAAGTTGATGACATTAGAGCAAAAATGGAATCAGAGGGCAGAGGACGCTATGAAATCCAAGAAGCACTAATGCATTATGAGTTGCAACCAAAATATAAAGCACCAAATGAAAGAGCAGGTATAGGATATGAGTAGAAAAATCACAATTAAAGCGTTTAAATTTAATCCGCTAAGCAAGGTTTCTAAACCTCACTTTGCGACTTATGAGCTTGAAGAAACAGATGGTATGACACTATTTATCGCACTTAATGTCATCCGCGAAAAATTTGACCCAGAGCTAAGCTTCGACTTCGTATGTCGTGCTGGTATCTGTGGTAGCTGCGGTATGTTAGTCAATGGTAAGCCAGCACTTGCTTGCCGCACACTAACAAAAGACTATCCAGAGGGCGTTATCGAGCTTATGCCACTTCCTGTATTCAAACTACTAAAAGATTTGAGTGTAGATACAGGTAACTGGATGAACGCGATGAGTAAGAGAGTCGAGAGCTGGATTCACACTGACCATGTAACTGACATCTCTAAATTAGAGGAAAAAGTCGAACCAGAAGTAGCACAAGAGGTTTTTGAGCTAGATCGTTGTATTGAGTGTGGTATCTGCGTGGCAGCATGTGGAACTGCGATTATGAGAGAAGATTTTATCGGTGCTGTTGGTATCAACCGCGTAGCTAGATTTAAAATCGACGCTCTTGATAACAGAACAGACGATGATTTCTACGAGTTAATCGGCGATGATGACGGTGTGTTTGGTTGTATGAGTTTGCTAGGTTGCGAAGATAACTGCCCTAAACACCTTCCATTACAATCTCGCATTGCTTATATGCGTAGAAAACTTGCTGTAAAAGGCAAATAATCCTATGACGCTTGCAAGATTTTTGCAGGCGTCTTTCTACTTTTTTCGTAAAATTTTGAAATTTTATTATAATACAAACCAAGTTTTAACCACTTCAACTTAAAAAGGTAGTTTATGAATAATTTTATGAGTAAAATTTGGGGTTCAAAGAGGCTTTTTATCGATGAGAGCCTAACTCGCACTATGCCTAGCGATATCGCTGCGCTTATGTTATGCACAAATTCGCAAAATTTCGAAAAATTTAAATCGTTGCAAAGTTTTAGAGAAATTTTAAAAGAGCTTGGCGAAGAGATTGGAATCTATGCGATTCAGTCCCTACAAATCGGCGCAATCAATGCGATTTGCAAGCTTAAAATTTCCAAATTAAGCGTTTTGATGATGGTTGAAAATTTAAGCAAAGAAGGAATTATTAGCAAAAGCGAGTATGATGAAATTTCAAAATTTTTGCTTCAACTTCAAAGCGATTTGAGCGAAAATGAAACCCCAAATTCGCCCACAAATTTCGCATTTTACGGCAAATTAGAGAGTTTGGATATTATTAGCGATGAGCTAAAAGCACTTTTGAGCGCCAAAAGCGAAGATGAGCTTGCAAATTTGGTTTCAGGCGCAGACACTGGCGCGGGTGCAAATTTAGGCGCAAATTTGGGTGAGTATTTGGATACTAGCGCGAGCGAAAATTCAGATACAAATCCAGGCGCAGGTTTTCTCGTTTGCGCGAGCGAATTTGAAAATTCACTCTTTGCGCGCACAAACGCCGCCAAATCAAACGCCAAAGATGCAAATTTCACACTCTCGGTTACTGGCGTAATCAACGCTGGGAAATCTAGCATGCTAAATCGCCTTTTGGGATTTGATATTTTAGGGACTTCAAATATCCCTGAAACGGCGAATTTAACGCTTCTTAAAGGTAGCGATAAGCCTTATGCTAAGGTCAAATTCTACGATGATGAGGAGCTTGAAATTTTGGGTTTTGCGCAGGAATTTCGCTCGAAATTTCAAAACCAAAGCGAAGCCATAATCGAGCCAGAAAAACTGCAAGAATTCACCTCTGCCAAGTATGAAATTTCAAAATTTATCAAATTTATCGAACTTGGTATAAAAAGCGATTTTCTAAGCGATAAAATCACCGTCGTCGATACCCCAGGGCTAGACGATAGCGTGGTTTTGCGCGAGGAGCTGACGAAAAACTTTATGTTTTCAAGCGACGCGATAATCCACCTAATGAACGCCTCTCAAAGCTCGACCAAAAAGGATATGAGCTTTATCGCAAGCACCCTAAAAAGCTCGAAAAACAACTCTCTCATTGTGGTCTTAACTCACGCTGATTTGCTTAGTCAGACCGAGCTAATCGACGCGCTTAGATACGCAAGGGCTAGCATTTGCGAGGAGCTTGGGGCGTTTGGGTTCGATGAGGGGCTGATAGAAAATGTGAGCTATTTTTGCATAGACAGCCACAGCGGACGGGGCATTGGCGAGTTGAAATCTCACCTTTTCGAGCGATTTTTCGGCGAAAATTCAGCCAAAGCAGATGAAATTTTATCCTCATACAAAAAAGAGTTATTGCTGATTTGCGAGGCGTATTTGGCTGATTTGCAGGAGCAAAACGCCGATTTTAGCGCGAATAAAAGCGAGCTAGCCCAAAAATGCGAGAATATAAACGCCGAAATTAGCGCGCTAAATGCAAATTTAGCTAAGCTAAAAAACGATTTAACAGACGCGATTAGCAAGCTTAGCTACGATGATAGCACGCTTTTTGCGCCGCTAAAATCAGCGATTTTGACGATTAAAGACAGGGTTTTAACCGACATAAATTACTCGAAAAAAAATAAAAAGCAGATTGATTTTTCGCGGCTAGAAGTCATCGCAAACTCTGGCGTCAAAGATGTCATCACGGACATTTTCCGCTCGTTTTCGCAAAAGATTTCGCGCGATATTTCTGATATAAAAGAGCTTTTGGGAAGCGATTTTAGCGAGGTAAATTCGCTTAAATTTGACACGAAAAAATATATGGACGAAAATTTTGCCCAGCCAAATTTCGCTAAATTTAACGAAAGCCTGCGTGAAATCGTGCGCAAAAACAGCGATTTTGGCGCATTATCGGCGAGTTTTGACGCGCTATTTAGCGAGTTTTTCGCTAAGCTAAATTTAAAATCTAGCTTCGAAAACATCGCCAAAACCTGCACCGCGGAGTTTAAAGAAAATGTCCTAGCTCTTTTTGCTAGCAAAAAATCTAGCCTAGATTTGCGCCAAAGCGAGCTTGAAAGCGCGCTTAAAGCAGGCGATGAAAACGCCGAGCAAATCGCCAAAAACGCGCGATTGGTGCGAGAAAAAATAAATTTGGTAAATGGATTAATTAAAAGGATCGAGCAATGCTAAGGGAATTTATCAGCGAGTATAGGGCGAAATTTTTACCCAGCACGAAGCAGGGTTTTTGGGGAGATATGAGCAGGGCTGTGAGCGAGCTAAAAGACCCGAGTCTGCACCCTAGTGCGCATTTAAGCAAGGTTTTAGATGAAATTTTGCTCGTCGAGTCTGAGCCTCTTAAAATCGCGGTTGTAGGGCAGTTTAGCAGTGGTAAATCGACATTTTTAAACACCTTGCTTTCTAGTGAAGTTTTGCCAACTGGC
>JAGBJQ010000078.1 GCA_017934385.1 Campylobacter sp.
GCGAACTAATCGCCGAAAATGTCGGTAGTGGGTATGAGTTTAACCAAGAGATAAAAGCAAAAAAGATAATCCAGCTTAGAGTTGTAGGAAGCGCAAATTTTAGTGATTTGCATCTTAATTTTACGAGCCAAAACGCAAATTAGCGAGACCCAGGCAAAAATCGCTCAGCTTGAAGCTAAGATAGCAACCAGTGGCGGTAGTGGCGGTGCTAAATTTGCCGATTTGTTTAAATTTGATTTTCCTAGTGAGCTAAATTTACCTATGGTGGTGCAAGTAACTAACGCAAATATGAGTTATAGCACACAGATAGCCACGCTTGATGAAGCGATAGGCTTTTATATAAAAGACAAATTAGACACAGTGGGAATTGATTATGAAATCGCAACCGAACAAAACGGAGCAGATATTAGTATTTTTGTCAAATTTAAGGATAATTCACAAAAGATAATCCAAACAAAAGACATGTCGCTAATCCAAAGCGAAAAAGCTGTAAAAATAGATGATGAAATTCACGCTAAATTTCCAACGGATAGTGATAAATCCGCATTTACAAGTTTTGCAAACAATCGAAAAACAGGAAATATCACATTTAAATACGATTTAGACGGCAAAACTGTGTATAAACACCCAACTTATAGCTTTACCTCTGATGAGACGATAGCGTGTGAGTTTGCTTTCCCAGCTAATGCCACAAACTGCTTTTATCGCCTAAACAAAACAACCACGCCAGAGTGCATGCGCGTCGATACAAACGGCGATAGCGTAAGTATTTTTAGCGAGAGCTACCCTTATGCGCCACTTAGCGCAAATGGCGAAGTTTTGGGCGTAATAGATGAGTGGCTAAATTTCGAAAGTGATTTGGATATAAATGCCTTTATGTGGGAATACACTGAGCCTTTAAAAATCCAAAAGGTGGCAAATTTACAGATTTCGATTACTCAGGTCAGAGACATGTAATTTTTATGAGAGGGTTAGGCTTAACCCTCCAATAAGGATTATAAAAAGGGGCAAAAATGCTAAATTTGATTAAACTATTTTTTGCAAAAAACGCCGATTATTTCGGATTTTTTTTAACTGGATTTTTGATTTTAGGGGGCGGGGTTTTTCTTTATTATCAAATGAGCGTAAATGAGAGATTGCAAGATGAACTAAAAAACAAAGAGTTAGAAATAACCCAGCTTAGCGATTTTATCAAATCTCAGCAATTAGCTTTTAACGAATTAGAAGCAAATTTGAGCGAAAAAGAGAATTTAAGCTGTGAAATAGAGGCTAAAAAAACCCAAATCATAAAAAAAGAAGGGAGCGAAAATGCAAGCAATAAAGCCATTAATGATAGCGTTAGCTTTATTTATAGCAGGCTGCGAGAGCAAGAAGAGCGCACAAAATAAGCCTGCAATCCCAAATGCGCTATTAAATGCGCCAAAAATCGCAGTGGAAAAAGAGCCAAAAACTGACAAAGAAATAGCGATTTTTATGCTTGATTTATTCGAGGCTTACGAAAAATGCGCTCTAAATTTGCGCTCAATAAAAAAAATCATAGACGCACAGGAAAGGGGCTAGAAATGGTGCTTTATACTTTTTTAGTCTGCTGTGCGAGCATGGCGATAATCTTAATCTTGGTTACAAAAGGGAGTAAAAAATGAGTGGCGATGATATCGCAAGAGTAACAAAAGGCACGGGGGATTTCATCGGCTCTGCGGGGGCGTGGGGCGTGATGAGTTTAAGC
>JAGBJQ010000079.1 GCA_017934385.1 Campylobacter sp.
CCACGCCATTTCATTTTTTATCCTTCAAATTTGAATTTTTAAAATTTTATCACAAATTTCATTTCTAGCAAAATTTACGCCCGCCCTAATCATCTAGTTTGAGCTTAGGGTGCCAATACATCGACTTTGAGACCTTGCGAAATTTCACGCTCGCATTTAGGCCGTTTGAGGTCGTAAAGCTAAGCACGAGATTATCTTTTTGCGTTTTTGGCGCGCTGATTTTGTAGCGATTAGACCACGCGATTTTAAAAACCTCTTTGCTAGCTAGCTCGCTCTCATCGGCGATTAGCTCCACGCTGACATTTTCGTCGCTTCCATTTACACGCACATTTTTAATCTCGATCTCTTTTGGATACGAGGTTAGCAAGAAAAACTCATCTTCTCTTTCGTTGCGAATCTCAGGCATTGTGGGGTTTAGATATGTCGCCACGCCCAGGTATCTATCGCCCTCTTTGACGCTTTCGAATTTTTGCGTATATGCCATAAACTCATTTTTAATCGGGTCATGAGGGACTTTTTCTTTGCTAGCGCACGAGCAAATTCCTAGCGCAAACAGTCCTAAAATCAGAGTGCGCGCAAATTTTGAAATAGTTAAATTTTGCATTTTTCTTCCTTTAAATTTTGGCGTATATTATCAAATTTTGCTTTTTAAAAGGCTAAATTTGATACAATCAAGGTTTTTTAAGGGAGAGAGATGAAAAGACTAGCCATTGCGTTTTCAGGTCCGTCAAACACCGGCAAAACAACGCTAATTTGCAAGGTAGCGCAAATTTTTATCGAGCAAAATTTAAAGGTCGCTATCGTCAAACACGACCCCAAAGACAAGGCCAAATTTGACACCGAGGGCAAGGACAGCGCGAAATTTAGCGCAGTTGGCGCAGATGTAGCGGTCGTAAGCCCTACGCGCACGACATATTTTTTGAAACAAATGCGAAATTTAGACGAGATTATCGCTGGGTTTGGTGATTTTGATATTTTGATTGTGGAGGGTCTAAAAACACTGCCCCTGCCACGAATCAGCCTATTTAGAGATAAAATCGACGAGGCGTATTTGCCATTTTCGCAAGCCATTGCGACAAATTTGCCAAGAGCGCAAATGGATAAAGCTTGCCCTGTAAATTTCGACATAAATGACGCGCAAAGTATCGCAAAATGGATACTTGATAATGCTAAAAAAGTTTAAAAAGGAGAGAGTATGCAAGAAATCGTAAAGACAATAGAAAAAATCGCCGTTTTAATCAGCGAAGAGCTAAAATACGCTGATTTCGGCTACGCTAGCACGCAAAATTCCACTGGCGACACACAGCTTAAACTCGATGTGCTAAGTGATATGATAATCGAGCGCGAATTTCGCGGCGTGGAGTGCGTAAAGGCGCTAATTAGCGAAGAAAAAGAGGAAATGCTAAGCATTAATGAAAACGGCAAATTTATAGTAGCTTACGATCCGCTCGACGGATCTAGCCTAGTGGATGTAAATTTCGCCGTGGGCTCGATTTTTGCGATTTATGAGGGCGAAATTTCACCAAGCTCATTGCGCGGGGCAGTATATAGCGTGTATGGCCCTAGAATCGAGCTTTGCGTATGTTTAGGCGACACTCCGAAGCTATACAGGTTTGGCAGGGAGGGCAAATTTGCCTTCGCAAAAGAGCTAGTTTTAAACGAAAAAGGCAAACTAAACGCCACGGGAGCGACGCAAAAAGGTTGGAGCGATACGCACAGAGTGCTCGTAAGAACGCTATTTGACGAGGGTTATCGCCTCCGATACTCAGGAGCCATGGTCAGCGACCTGCACCAAATTTTGCTAAAAGGTGGCGGGCTATTTAGCTACCCAGCCACGAGCGATCACCCAGCAGGCAAGCTTCGCATGGCGTTTGAAGTGTTGCCGTTTGCCTATATCTATGAGCACGCAAATGGCGCTACTAGCGACGGAAAAAACAATTCACTTTTAGAGCTTGAAATTTCAAAAATTCACCAAACCACTCCGTGTTTTTTCGGCTCGAAATATGAAATTTCCAAAATGCACGAAATTTATCAAAGCGAAAAATAATGTCAGAAAATAACCAAGAACGCGATATTTTCGAGCAAATTTTAGACAAAAATTTAGCCATTTTGCAAGATTGCCAAGCGCAAAATGGCTTGCAAAGTTGTAGTCAGTGTGAAAAAATCCTAGACTGCCAAACGCGCGATAAGTATGTCAAGGCCGTGTTTGAGAGCATGTCAAAGGGTAGCACTGGCGATTTTGAATTTTAAATTTTAATTTCACACTAAAAATTTAAAGGAAATTGATGAACGCCTTTATAAACGGCATTTTAATGGGCTTTGGCGTGAGTGTGCCAATCGGTCCGATTAATGTTTTGATTATGTCTTATGCGCTGCAAAGCTACACAAAAGCCCTTTGCTTGGGGCTTGGCGCAATGAGTGCGGATATGGCTTATCTAGCACTTAGCGCATTTGGGATTTCACAACTTGCCAAAATTCCGCTTGTATTTGCGATTATTTCGGTGTTTGGGGCGTGTTTTTTACTATACATTGCGTATGGAATTTACAAAAGCGCGCGCAACACACCTGAAATCAAAAGCGTCGAGCTTGGCACGCACGCCAAAATTTACTCAAAAGGCTTTTTTTTAAATTTGCTAAATCCTTATGTGATTATGTTTTGGCTCAGTGTCTCAGCTAGCGTGAGTAGCGAAAATTTCGCTCTCTCACTGCTGGGGCTTTTTTTAGCGATTTTATCGTGGATTACACTTTTTCCGCTTGTGGTTTATAAAAACAGAGCGCGCCTGCCAGATAGCGTAGCTAGGGCGTTTGCTTACATTTCTACGGCGATTTTAGTGTTTTATGCTGCAAAACTTCTTTGGGGAGTGGTGAAAAATTTAATCGCTTAAATTTAAGCGATTAAATTTTGAAGCGATTATCTATCTGTCTTTAAAATATCGACCAAAACGCCGTCAAATTCGTCTTGTTTATACATTTTTATCTCTTTGACGACGCTAGCATTATCGTCTGTGATGACGCGGTTATTTACCAAAGTATCCTCGATGAGTTTGAATACAAAGGCGTGGTTGCTGATATCTGCCATTTGGCTTTTAAAGCCCATAGATAGGCACACAGGGCCCTCTATGCGCACGCCACGCAAATCTTTGGCGACATACAAATTCGCGATTGTGCGAACCATTTTTTTCGCCATTTGCGCGTGTTCAGATGAGTTTATGACATCATTTAATCCGAAATTTTCCATTAAAAGCGGAATTTTCACCCTAGCTAGGATTCCTAATTTTTCGTCACTGCAACTTTTGCGCAAAAACGAAATTCTCACCTTGCATGGGATTTTTGTGTTTTTCTTGCGCACGGCTACTGGCGTGAAATACTGCGCGCTTTTGCTCTGCGACTTAGCGGCAGCTGTTTTCGAGCCTTCGTAAATTTCTTGCAAGGTTTTATTTTTGGACGCTAGATTAAATTTCGGCTTGCTTTTGACCGATTTTTTTGTAGCGCTTTGCAAATCCTGCTCCATACTAGCCTCGCCAGCGATTCCGGCACTCGCGACTGGTTTTGCTCCCTCGCGCAAAATAGATAAGAAATTTGCCTTGATTTTTGCGATTTGTTCTGGGCTTAGACTCATTTTGTCATTGAGGCTCTCTACGCCAAATTGTCTTGGGAGGAAATTTATGATTTTTTTATCTC
>JAGBJQ010000080.1 GCA_017934385.1 Campylobacter sp.
AAAAAAGCCGATAAAAAGGTCAAAAAAGAGATTGTAGATTTAAAAGATAAAGTCAAAAATACAGATACGGCCAAAAAAGCCAAAAAAGCAAAAGATACGGCAGACGAAGCCAAAAAAATTAAAAAAGCTGTGAGTGAATAATTAAACCAAAAGAAAAGGCTTATAAATTTAGCTTTTTTCTAGCCTTGGCTTGCTAAAATGCGAGGTTTAGGAGAATTTATGAGAGTATTCGTGTGCGCCACGAAGTCCGAGGCGCAGGGTCTGGTGGAGAAATTTAGACTAAAAAAAAGTAGCGTTAAATTTGGCGAAAAAGGGGCTAAATTTGGCGAGAGTGGTGCAAGTTTTGACGAAAAAAGCGTCAATGTGTGGCTAGGTAAGGGAATTTTGCTTTTTATCTGCGGTGTGGGCTTTGGCAAAAACGGCGAAAACGCGCAAATTTTTGGCGAAATTTTGGCAAAATTTAGCCCCAAAACAGCCATAAATTTTGGAATTTGTGGTTGCGATAGCGATGAAATCGGTGTCGGTGAGGGGTTTTTGTGGGACGAAAACAGTGCGCCAAAAGGGGCGAGCTTAATCTGCGTTAGCACCCCGCAAACTACGAAAATTTCGGCGCCTATGATAAGTTTATACGATATGGAAAGCGCTAAATTCAAAGAAATTTGTGCTAAATTTGGCGTGAAATTTAAAATTTACAAGGTCGTAAGCGACCATTTAATCGACGCTAAAATCGACAAGGTCAGCACTTGTGCGCTACTTAGGGCGCATGCGGAAAAAATAGGAGAGTTATGAGTGAAATAAATGGCGAGTTCAAACTCGCACTAAACGCCGAAAATAGCGAGCTTTTGCGCGAATTTTTTCTATCAGGGCATTTTAGTTTTCAAGAGCGCAAGCAAATCGCCGAAATTTGCGCTGATTTGCAGGCTTGGGGCGAAAATGTGGGGGGAATTTTAAAAATAGCGAAATTTGACGAAAATCGTGGCGTAAATTTTGCTTCGAATTTCAGCGGAAATTCTAGCGCAAATTTTGGCAGAAATTCTAACGCAAATTTCAGCGAAAATTCTAGCGTAAATTCAGAGCCAAATTTACAATCAAAATCCGCCTCAAACCACGCTTGTAAGCAGGTTTTCGCGCGCATAAAATCCGCGTATGAGCTAATCAAATCGCGCCCGCCTGCGTATGAAAATTTCACTCCGCACTACACGCCTAAACGCTACGAAATATCGCGTTTTGCGGGCGAAAAGCTAGCCCTTGGTCGCTGTCCTGTCGCTAGCGAGGGGACGCGCTGCTGCAATCTACTCACGCTCGATGCGGTCAATTCGTGCGGTTTTGACTGCTCGTATTGCGCGATTGGCTCGTTTTACAAAAATGGCGTCGTGGGATTTGATGAAAATTTCGGCGCAAATCTAGCGAAACTGCACCTTGATAGCGATAAAATTTATCATATCGGCACAGGTCAGAGCTCGGATTCGCTCATGTGGGGCGATAATTTCGGCATTTTAAGCGCGTTAAATTCCTTCGCCAGAGCGCATGAAAATGTGATTTTGGAGCTTAAAAGCAAGTCGAATAATATTTCCTTTTTTTTGCAAAACGATATTTCGCGCAACATCATCGTGACATTTTCGCTAAATCCGCAAATCATTATCGAAAATGAAGAACATCTCAGCGCTAGCCTAGATGAGCGCTTAAATGCTGCCAAAAAACTGGCGCAAAAGGGCATTTTGGTGGGATTTCACTTTCACCCGATGATTTATTTCGAAGGTTGGCGTGATGAATACAGCGTGATTTTTGCGCGATTGGTGCGCGAATTTGACCCTAGTAGCGTAGCACTTGTATCCTTTGGCACGCTGACATTTATAAAACCAGTTATCAAAAAACTGCGCGCCAGAGGCTTAGAGAGCAAAATTTTGCAAATGCCATTTTCGCAGGCAAACGGCAAAATTTCATACCCCAAAAATATCAAGCTTGAAATGTTTAAATTCGCCTATTCTAGTCTGCGTGCGTGGCATGAGGAAGTATTTTTTTATCTTTGCATGGAGGACGAGGCACTCTGGGGCGAGGTTTTTGGGCGCGAGTTTGCCAGCAACGACGAATTCGAGCGCGCGATGAAAGAGGCGTATATACGCAAAATAAAGGAAAATAGATGAAAAAAGCGTTGATTACGGGCGCAGGTGGCGGGATCGGCAGTGCGATAGCGCGAAAATTTAGCCAAAATGGCTTTGAAATTTTAACCTTAAATTCGAGATTTGAGGATACTGCCTCGCTTAAAAAAGAGTTAGCAAATTTGAGTAAAGATAGCTTTGATGCTGTGATTTTATGCGCTGGCGTGGGGAATTTCGACCCTTTCGAGGCGGTGAGTGGGGACGAGATTTCGCGCGTGATAAGCGTAAATTTAAGCGCGAATTTGATAATCCTAAATGCGCTAATCAATTCGCTCAAACGCTCGCACGCCCATATTATCGGCATTGTTTCGATTGAGGCGCACAGACACTCGCGATTTAGCGCGCTGTATTCGGCGTCCAAGGCGGGACTAAGAGCGTTTTTGCTATGTTTGTTTGAAGAGTATCGCAAGGATTTGCGCGTAACCTGCATAAGCCCCGATATGACGCAAACGCCCTTTTTTGCGGATTTGCGCTTTGAGCCGATCAGTGATGAGCGCGCATATATCGACCCAGACGAGATTGCAAATTTCGCCTATGAGGCGTATAAAACCAAGTCAAATTTGAGCGAAATCGTAATTCGCCCGCGTATCGTAGGGATAGTGAAAAAATAAAATTTTGGCGTTTTTGCGTATAGTTTTTGCTACGATTACACTAATTTACTTTTAAAATAGTTCATAAATCAATATTGCAAATTTTAGTTTTGATTAAGGGGGGGGGTATAATGCAGGCTTTTAAAAGGGCGAAAAATGTCAAAAACAAAGCAAAATTTGCAAATTTCCACACCAAATTTATCAGAAGCGCAAAAATACATAAAATCTTGGAATAATGACAAAGAAAACGAGCATTACAGGGTGCAAGAAAAGGCACTTAATCAGCTTTTTCAGGCTTATTTTAAAAACACCGATTTGATTGAAATTTTGCTCAAATCGGCTGCTTTAAATGACTTTTACAGCACAAATATATTTTCGATTTATGAAATGGCAAAGCACATAAAAGAGCTAAAAAT
Organism: Campylobacter sp.; assembly: GCA_017934385.1. Lineage (GTDB taxonomy): Bacteria > Campylobacterota > Campylobacteria > Campylobacterales > Campylobacteraceae > Campylobacter_B. Next base: position 3,166 of record JAGBJQ010000080.1, read on the forward strand.
CGATGAAAGCTTGCAAAAAGGCGACGCAAATTTGGTAAATAAAATAGCGAAGATTAAGATAAAAGAAAAAGAGAAAAATTTCTACTCTTTTGCTAGCAAATACTGCTCTTTTCACAATCCAGATGAATTTCCTATTTATGATTCTTATGTCGCAAAAATCTTGTTATATTTTAATAAAATCGACAATTTTTCAAAATTTAATCAAAACGACTTAAAAAATTATCCAACATATAAAAACGCAATATTTGAATTTAGAAAATTCTACGAGTTAGAAAAACTTAGTATCAAAGAGCTAGACCAGTATTTATGGCTATTAGGAAAAGAAAAATTTAATAAATTTAAATAAAAGGATAAAAAATGAGAAAGATTTTTTTATTTGCACTGTGTGCTTGTCTTAGTTGTAATGCTGCTGGGCTAGAAAAAAGCGAGATTATGGACATTATAGAGTATTGCCAAAGTGATATTTCTCCTAATAACGAAACTTATTGCAGTGGTTTTGAGGAAATATTACAAAATACAATCAAAAACAATATAAATGATAAAATAGCAAAAGATGAGCAAGAAGCCACCGCTCAATGCAAAGAGCTAAAAGGCGATGTGTATGCTTGCAATTATATGGTCTTAATAAATGCAAAAAACAACGATTTAGATAATTCACAAATGCAAGATGCGTTGGGGCAAATCTGCAATCTCACCAAAAATCCAGAAAGCTGCACGGTAAATAAAGGCAATACAGAACAAGATAAAATAAAAATGCAAACTGCTTACAAAAATGCGTGTCAAAATGGCGATATGTATGCGTGCGGATTTGTAGATGAAATTTCTTTGCAACAAAAAAGCTGCGATGCAAATTTTGCTTTGGGTTGCTTTAACCTAGCTAATACCTACGATCAAAATAATGATAAAGAAAATGCACTTAAATATTACGCAAAAGCATGCAAAAGTGCAAATATGAAATTAAGCATAATGGATTATTGGATACAGCCAAAAACCATTTCTTGCATAAGCGTATTTGTAAAAGACTATTCATTAAAAACAAAAAATAAGGCTGATATTTCAAGGGTTACGACAGATATTATGACGCTAGTAAGTGATGTGAGTGCGTATTATACAGCCACATGCAAACTTTCTAAATTTGAAGAGATGAGCTATGTGAAAATTTCGCCGACTAAGGTTAGCGACAAAGATATGAGTGCTACATATACAATCAACGAAAAAGAGTGCGTTGAAATTTATATAGAAAATAAAGATGGTTTGCCATTTGGAATAAGAAAAGGAAAAGATAGTGGCGATGAAGTTTGCAAAAAACTATATCAAGAAAAATCAATCCAAAAATTAATGGCAGAACCGCAAAATTTACAAAAAGAATATTGTGCTAATTAAACTAAGGAGATATTATGAAAATTTTAAATTTAATCTTGCTTAGCACTTTGTGTGCCACTACGATACATGCCCAAAACAGCGATATTTTGCAACAATGGGGCAGAAAAGGTGCAGAAAATAAAAGCATAGAGAGTTCGACAAATGCACAAAGCAACGATGATATTAAAATAAATGTTGTTAAAAAATTTATTGAAGTTGCAATTTCAAATTTTGATGAAGCCTTAAAAAAATATGGCACAAATTCTTTTAAAAATGCATACGATAAATGTTGGGAAATAGATGAAACAGGGGTAGATTGTGCGAATTTCGACCCTATTTTAGGCACACAAGAGTATTTGATAGACTCAAAATTTGAATTTAGTATGGATAAATTCGGAAATGTTGAAGTCGAACATACTTCGAAAGTAGAAGCAACAAAGGAAATCGTAAAAGGCAAAGTTTTTTATAAACTACAATGTTATGATAAATGCGAGATTGATGAAATATATCACACGGATAATTCCAATGGTTTTTTTGGCGTAAAAGAGGAATTATTATCAACAATTGCTACAAATTCTAGCCAAAATAATACAAAAGCACAGTAGGGTGGGCATCCTTGCCCACCATAATCTAAAATTTCGGCGCAGTGTTTTAAGCTTGCGGCAGCGGATTTATACTAAATTTTGCGAAAATTTCTCCCCGTTAAAATCGTCAAAAATGGTGTAATTCTCAAATTTCGCCGCATTTAAAAGCAAAGCAGAGCGCCCAAAGCCGATGATTTTGCGCGCCATTGCGCCGGAGCGAAGCCACGCGGTAAAGATTGAGTTATACACCAAATCCTCGCACTCTCCGTCGCAGATGATCACGGCGTCGTTTCCATAGAGGCTATCGTCGCTGACATCGGCCCCAACGCAGGCTTTTTGCGCGCTTTGCACGGCCTCTTTGAGCGCATAGATTCGCACTTTGTGCTCGCTTTCACTTAGGGCGTTTAAAATTTGGGCTAGGTTTAAAAGTGAGAAATTATCATAGATTACAACGGCGATTTTCACGGATTTCCTTTAAATTTTTACGCGATTTTAATTAAATTTTGTTTAAAATTCCATATTTTTATAAGGAGAAAATATGATATACGAAGATGATATAATTTTTATCGAGCGCGAGGAGAGCGAAATCCCGTGGATTAAAATTTTCGCCAAAACTAAGGCGAAGGAGATTACGGATTTGCCAAGCGAGCAGATTGCGCACCTTTGGGCGGCTGTTTTGGAGTGCGAAAGGAGCATGCGAGACTTCTACAACCCCGATAAAATCAATATCGCAAGCTTCGCAAACTATGTGCCCAAAGTCCATATTCACCTGCAAGCTAGGTTTAAAAACGACAGCTTTTTCCCTGAGAGTATGTGGGGTAAAAAAATGCGAAAAGCCAAACTCGACCTGCCAAATTTCGACGAATTTGCCCAAATTTTAAGCGCAAATTTAAAGATAGCGTTTAAGTAGGTTTTGATTTATTTCTACGCAGATAAAACAGAATCAAAAGCAAAATTAGCGCGCAAAAACCGCTGATAAAAAAGCCGAATTTCGCGCCAAATTTATCCGTGAAAAACCCCGCAAAAAGCGCGCCAAATGGCGTGCTTCCCAAGAAAAATAGAGTGTAGATACTCATTATCCTGCCGCGAAATTCGTTGCTGGTGTGCATTTGCACGGTCGAGTTCATCGACGAGTTTGTCAAAACGAAAAAAAATCCAAGCAGCGCGATTAGCGTAGCATTGTAAGCAAAGCTCGCCACAGCCCCAGCCAGCGCGCAGATTACGCACACAAGCACGGCGCAAATGTGGATAGATTTCAGCGATAAATTCCCAAAACTAGCCACGCACAGCGCCCCACACAGCGCCCCGAGCCCCAAAATCGACATCAAATACCCAAAATACCGCTCGCCCTGAGCCAAATCAAATTTCACAAAGGCTGAAATTGTGATATTGTAATTAGGTATGAAGGTCGATAAAATCAGCACAATAAACAGAATTTCGCTTAAAATTTTTTTAGAAAGCATATACGAAAAGCCCTGTTTGATGAGCGCTAGGGGGCTTAAATTTGAGCGCGACACTTTGCTTGCGGGCTCGGAAATTTTGACAAAAAATAGCGAGATAATGACGGCTAAAAAGCTAATAGCATTTATCACGAAGCACCATTTCGCGCCAAAGTGCGCCATTATCAGCCCTGCAAGCGCAGGTCCTGTGATACGGGCTAGGTTGAAAGAGATCGAATTTAGCGCGACTGCGTTTGGAAGCTCGGAGCTAGAAGCGATGAGCGAGCGCACGAGGGCTTGGCGCGATGGCGAGTCAAACGCCGTAAAAATGCCATTTATGAGGGAAAGCGTGAAAATGTTTGCGAAGCTAAACGCCTCAAACCACGCCAAAAAGGCGAAAATGCACGCTATGATCATCATGCCGATTTGCGCGCATAAAAGTATGCGAAGCTTGTCAAAGCGATCGAGCAAAACGCCTGAAAATAGCGTGAATAGTAGCGAGGGCAAAAACTGCGCGAGGCTAACAAGCCCCACCTTAAACGGATCGCGCGTGAGCGTGAGCGCAATCCAAGGAAGCGCGATTGTTTGCATCCACGAGCCGATTAATGAGAGATTCATGCCAATCCAATAAAGCCTGAAATTGCGGTATTTGAGGGAGTGAAATGGATTTCTCATAAATTTTCCTTGCTAAATTTGGGCTAAATTTTACTCATAAATTTCGAAAATTTCGCTGAAATATGGGGTTTGGATAGGGCAAATTTTCGCCACGACAGCGACTGCGCGTTGCTTGATTGTCATTGCGAGCCCAGCGTTGCAATCCGGTAAAATTTAAAACAAAATTCCACTTAAATTTTAAAATTTTCCAAAAACACTGCGCCGAAATTTTATATTCGTAGATTGCTTTGTCGCTTCGCTCCTCGCAATGACAATGGTTCGCGTATCGAGGCAGTATCCCCGGCTTGCGAAGCGCAATGATAGATTATCGTCATTGCAAGGAGCTGTTTAATGCACTAAATTTCAAAAAATTATCTATTTAAAATCATTGATTTTAGTATGCGTTTGCCTGCCTCAACACCAGGCTGATCGTAGGTATTCACGCCCAAAATTGCCCCAACCCCGCTAGTTAGCAGCTCGAAATAATAAAACAAAAATCCAGCATCTGCCTCATTTAGCGCGCCCACTTCGATGACATCGACGCTCACGCCCTCGTTTATCACAGCCTGCGCGGTCGCGTCGCACTGGAAATTTAGCACACTCTCCAAGCTTAGATCATTTACAAAGTCGCAACTAGCCAAATTTTCCAAGCTCAAATTTGGGATTTTTCGCGATGTGCCGGAGTTTTTTAGCTTCATAAATGTTACTGTCTTATCCTTCACGCCGTCCATGATAAGCTGCAAGAAGCTGTGCTGATCGCGCGAGCCAACTAACCCTACTGGGGTAAGCCCATATCGCGTGTAGCCGATTTTTTTGCCGATACTCTCCGCCCAGAGTTGCACATACCAGTCGTTGAAGGCTTTGAGCCTGTCGCAATAGCTGAAAATCACATTAATTGTGGCGTTTTTGTGAGTGGCGTAGTGGCGGGCTTTTTGCACGACTTCGTTATTTTCTAAATTTTCGAAATTTCCGTTTAGGATTTCGCCTAAAAACCTTTCTTGCGCCATTTTCGCGCCACCTAGCAAGGCGCGCGCATCAAGCCCAAGAGCGAGGGCTGGCACGAGGCCAACTGCGCTAAGCACACTAAATCGCCCGCCCACATTGGCTGGCATATTTATCACGGTGGCGTTTTGAGCTTTTGCGTAGGTTTCTAACGCCGAATTTGGATCTGTGATGAAGATGAAATTACGGCTCAAATCCTGTGCGCCAAACTCATCTAAAACGACCTTAAATAGCGAAATGGTTTCGATTGTGGTGCCAGATTTAGACGAGATGATAAAGAGTGTATCGTTAAATTTGAGCCCATTTAAGGCGTTTTTGACGCTAAAATCGTCTAAATTATCCAAAATTTCAAATCTTAAATTTGGCTCTATTTTTTCGCGTAGCATTTCGTAAAATGCCCTTACACCCACGCTTGAACCGCCGATTCCCACGACTACGACAGCGCTAAAATTTTTGCCAGCTAAAAATTCGCTAGCCTGCGCGATCGCGCTCTCTCCGCTATCTGGTAGGTGATAATACCCAATCTCGCCACTTTCGAATTCATCTTTTAACGCCAAAGCGACATTTTTTAGCGCGTTGTTTTTGGCTTTGGTAAAAAAAAGTTTATTTTTTATCATTTTTTTTCTTTGCAAATTCTTTTTCGTAAAAATACTTCGTCGCCTCGACATATCCCTCCACAGAACCACAATCAAAGCGTTTGCCTTTGAATTTGTATGCCATTACGACGCCGTTTTTGGCCTGCTCTAAGAGCGCGTCGGTGATTTGGATTTCGCCGTTTTTGCCAGCTGGCGTGCGCTCGATGATATCGAAAATATCAGGCGTGAGTATGTATCTGCCAATAATCGCTAGGTTTGACGGGGCATCCTTTGGGGCTGGTTTTTCGACCATATCGCTAACCATAATCAAATCATCGCTGATACTTTTGCCTGCGATTACGCCGTATTTGCTGACATCTTCTTTTTCTACTTCCATTACAGCTACGATCGAGCAACGATATTTCTCATAGACCTTTACCATTTGTGCTAGCACGCCTTCGCCAGCGGTGTTTATACACAAATCATCAGCTAAAACTACGCCAAATGGCTCATCTTTAACGAGAGTTTTGCCTGTAAAAATCGCGTGTCCTAGCCCTCTCATATCCTCTTGACGGGTAAATGAAAACTGACAAGATGACATTAAATTTCTAATATCATCTAGCAAATACTCTTTGCTAGTGCCCTTGATTTGGTCTTCTAGCTCATAGCTTCTATCGAAATAATCCTCCAAAGCGCGCTTTCCGCGCCCTGTGACAAATGCCATATTATCCATGCCGGCCTCTAATGCCTCATCTACGCCATAGTGAATTAGTGGTTTTGTAAGGATTGGAAGCATTTCCTTAGGTAGCGATTTTGTGGCTGGCAAAAAGCGCGTGCCATACCCCGCAGCAGGAAATAAGCAAGTCTTAATCATAATTGTATCCTTTTGAAATTTTAGTAAATTTTGATTATAATATAAAAAAGGTAAATTTAATCAAAAGGCGAAAATGTATATCATACAGCGCGAATTTAGCGCGAATTTAGAGGTCAAAAAGTCAAATTTTATTGCGTATTTGGTGCCACTAAGCGAGTTTGAACGCACGCGCGAAAGGCTCAAATCCGAACACCCCAAAGCTCGTCATATCGTCTATGCTTATCGTAGATTAAACGAATTTTCGCAAATCGTAGAAAACCAAAGCGACGATGGCGAGCCCAAATCCACCAGTGGCGCACCGTGTCTAAATGCCCTTCGTGGCGCAGATCTTATCAATACGGCTGTTTTGGTAGTGAGGTATTTTGGCGGGATCAAACTAGGCACTGGCGGGCTTGTGAGGGCTTATGGCGGGGTTGTAAATTTAGCGATAAATGCGAGTGAGCTAGTATTATACGAGCTTAAAAAGCCGTGCGAGTTTTTTGTGCCGTTTTCGCAAATAGCAAAATTTGAGCATTTTATGAAAAAACAAAATTTAGCCTACACGCTTGATTTTAATGAAGCTGGCGCAGTTTTTGCGTGTAATCTTTCTGCTAATGAGACCGAAATTTTTGTAAATTTTGCACAAGGATTTCTTGCGCCGTTTGAGATAACAAAATTGCCTGAATTTTAAATTTTCGCACATAATATATTTGTTATTTTTTAAATTAAATTTTATAAATTTATCTGTATAATTAAGAGATATTTTATCGCAAAGGAATAAAAATGCCAAGACCAACTCCCAAAGATCACGAAATCAAGCTAGATCCGGGCAGATACATAGTATCAAAAACCGATCCAAACGGAATTATAACCTTTGGAAATGTCTATTTTTGCGCTATTTGTGGTTATTCTATGGAAGAGCTTCTTGGTCAGCCACACAATATCATACGCCACCCAGATATGCCAAAAATCGCATTTAAGCTTATGTGGGATACGATTAGGCAAGGTAGAGATTTCGTTGCTGTCGTAAAAAATATGGCAAAAGACGGAAGTTATTATTGGGTAATGACAGAGTTTAATCCACGCAAAGACCCAACCACAGGCGAGATTGTCGAATACACAGCTTATCGCAAGGCTCCGCCTCGCAATGCGATCGATATCGTAGAGCCACTTTATAAACGCCTAAAAGAGGTCGAAGATAGCGGTGGTGGCATGGAGGCTAGCCACAAGCTTTTGGTCGAATATCTCAAAAATCAGGGCGAGACTTATGATAGTTGGATTATTAAAGTTACTGGCAAATCAAACCCTATCACGGCGCTTTTTTTCAAGGCAATGAGAAAGCTTTTTGGTTAAATTCGGCTTGAAATTTGATGATTTAAATTTGTGTAGATTGTAAATTTGTATAGATTGCGGATTTAGTTAGTTTAAATTTTGTTTGAATTTTAATTTTCATTTCCCCCCTTTTTGCCTAGACCTTGCGTCTAGGCTTTTTTTATATTTTTTTCGCTAGCGCAACTTCTAAACACTGCCCCGAGATTTTTATCATTGCGGGGAATAAAGTAAAATTTATGCTAATCTGTCATTGTAAGGAGCGAAGCAAATTTGTTTAATCTGTCATTGCGAGGAGCGAAGCGACGAAGCAATCTACGACTTAAAAATTCAAAACACTAAATTTGCAAATTTAGCGACATTAAATTTTTATTTCGTAGATTGCTTCGGTGATAAATCACCTCGCAATGACAAATCTAGTAAAATTTTTGCAAAAAACCAAATTTTAAATTTTGCGCTCGTAGATTGCCACGCTCACTGCGTTCGCTCGCAATGACAGATTAGGTAAATTCTTGCAATGACATATCGAGCAAAAATTTAAAATTTATGTTAAAATCCAAGCAAATCATCATTAAAAGCAGGTGTTTTATGGCAAATCAATACTTTGTCTATATTTTGTTTAGCAAAAAGCACGGCACACTTTATGTCGGTGTTACAAATGACTTAAAACGCCGAATTAGTGAGCATAAAAGCAAGATTATCGGAGGTTTTACGGCTACTTACGGCGTCGATAAGCTTTGGTATTTCGAGGAATACGATAGTATCGAAAGTGCTATTTTGCGCGAAAAACAGCTAAAAAATGGAAACAGAAAACAAAAAATCGCTTTAATCGAAAACAAAAATCCAACTTGGATTGATTTGTATGATGAAATTTTGTTTTGATTTGCCTCGATTTGTCATTGCGAGGAGCAAAGCAAATTTGCTTTGATTTGTCCATTGCGAGCGTAGTGAAGCAAATTTGCCTTGTTTTGTCATTGCGAGGAGCGAAGCGACGAAGCAATCTACGACTTAAAAATTCCGAACACTAAATTTGCAAATTTATTTACATTAAATTTTTATTTCGTAGATTGCCACGCTCACTGCGTTCGCTCGCAATGACAGATTTAGCGAATTCGCGCAATTACACTCTTTTTTGTCATTGCGAGGAGCGAAGCGACGAAGCAATCTAGGGAAATTCTAAAAAATTTTAATTCACAGATAAATTTCAAATTATCAAATAAATTTAACAAATTTTAGAATTCTCTCTAAATTTTTCTGGATTGCTTCGAAATACTTCGTATTTCTCGCAATGACAAAATAAACAAATTCTCAAAAATGATATAACTAGCGAAAATTTCCATGCTTACAACCCTCAAAAATTCCCCAAATTTCCCCAAAAACGCCGCAAAAAAAAACGGCGATAAATTTTATCCTTTACAAATGTGTAATTAAACTTTATTTAATTTTTAAAGAGATAAAATACGGAGTTATTTATCACATTTTGCGATTAAGTTCGCAGAAAAAGGAGTTTTTCATGAACAAGGTCTATAAGCTCAAAAGGAGCTCACACGGCGTCAAGGTCGTTAGCGAGATCGCTAAGGGACACAGTGGCGAAAAAGCCGTAACCGGCAGTGGTTTTGGCGGTAGTTTTGGCGGTGCGTTTGCTAGATTTGCCGACTTTTGGAGCGGTAGCGGAGCTGATGCTTTTTATATAAATGTAGGTTTTAACAAGGTAGTTTTATCA
>JAGBJQ010000081.1 GCA_017934385.1 Campylobacter sp.
AAAAACAAAATTTAATTAAATTTTATGATAAGAGAAAAGTAAAATTTGAAAAATTTAGAAGAAAAAATTGTCTGCGAGTTTCCTCGCAGACAAGAGCTATTACATATATCCGTATAAATGAGCTAGGATATAGCCTAGGAAGCATGAACTGAATACGCCGATGAAACCAGGAATAATGAAGCTGTGGTTGATAACATATTTACCGATTTTTGTTGTGCCTGAGCGGTCGAATTGGATCGCAGCAAGGTCGCTTGGGTATGTAGGTAAGATGAAATAACCATAGCATGCAGTTGCAAACGCAATGATTGTTCCTGGATTTACACCGATAGCAATCGCTAATGGAACGAAAGTCGCAGCAGCAGCAGCTTGTGAGTTAAGGAATTTTGAAATCAACATACCAACTATAATGTATGTAAATGGATATGCTTGCATTACCTTACCAAGTGAGCCAGCTAGCATATCGATATGAGCGTGGAACATAGTATCGGCCATCCATGAGATACCATAAATCGCAACAAGCGCAATCATACCGCTGTGGAAAATTTCGTTTTGAGCGATTGTGCCGGCTTTGATACCTGAATAAATCATCATAATAGCAGCAGCAAGAAGCATAAACATTTGGATAGTATCAACCATACCAAGAGTTTTTGAGCCTTTTGTGCTTGTAGCTACATCAATTTTTGCGTTTTCGTAAGTTTTAGTTTCGCCTTTTGCATTTACATAAGTTACTTTTGCACCATCTTGGCTAACTTTGTAAGTTTTACCGTCTTTATCTTTAACCTCTACGCTTTGAGCACTTTGAGTTAATTTAGATTTATCTTTTTTAACGCTCATTTTTGTCTCAGCACCGCTTAACATCATAGTTCCGTCGCTGATTTTTACTTTGTCTAGGACTTTTGAGCTATCGCCTGCATCTACGATATTAACGATAGCAGCGTCTTTTGAGATAGACCATGTCGGGCGAAGTTGTTTGTAATAACCCAAAACCGCAACAACAACGATTGCTGAAAGGAAGATATACATAACATTCCATTGTTTTTGTGGAAGTTTAACACCGATAAGTGATTTAGCATCGTCAGAACCATAGATGATTTTTCTTTGCTCTGGATCTTTAAGTTTAGCTTGGAATTCCTCATCTTTTTCAAGGCTTTTACCACGGAATACTGAGTATGTGCTGATACATAGCATACCGAAGAAAGTAGAAGGAATAGTTACTTTAAGAAGGTCAAGGTAGCTAGAAAATCCCTCGATTTGAGCACCGGCGCCTAGCAATACAGCCACGATAGAAACACCAGCAACTGAAACTGGGCTAGCGATGATTGCCAATTGTGATGAAACGGTAGTAGCTGCCATTGGACGCTCTGGGCGCACACCACTTTTCATAGATACATCGTAGATAATCGGCAAAAGTGTATAAACTGTGTGACCAGTACCGCAAAGAACTGTCAAAGTCCAAGCACACATTGGTGCAACATAACAAACTAATTTTGGATTTTTTCTCAACGCTTTTTCAGCAAGTTGAAGCATAACATCCAAACCACCCGCAGCCTGCAATGTAGCTGAGGCGACAACAACCGCAAGGATTGTCAAAATAACATCAACGGCTGGTTTGCCCGGAGACATTTTGAATAAAAATACGAGTATAACTAAACCTATACCGCCTAAAATACCAAGGGCCATACCACCCTTTTTGGCACCATAAAACAGACACGCCAAAACTATTATCAACTGAATAGTAAATTGGACGCTCTCAGACAAACCTGTAAGAAACTCCATCGCTTCTTCCTTTCCTTAAAAAATACTTATTTTATTATATCAATATTTCTTTTAAAGAAATATAAATAAAATTCAAAATATTGAATTTTTATAGAATAAGTGTTAAAAATTTATTTATAATACTTATTCAAAATTCAGAGTTATCTTTTCTCTACATGCAATCCAGCCCAAGTTTGCGCTGTCGCCATAGCCTCGACGATATTTATATTGACATGATGAGGCATATTTATGCAATTTAACACGATTTGTGCTATATCCTCTGCCTTAATCGGATCTGTGTTTTCATAGACTTTTTTTGCCCTTGCTTTATCACCTTTAAATCTCACATCGCTAAATTCAGTCTCGCAAATACCTGGCGCGATCTCCGTTACACGAATACCAGTGCCGATTAAATCGTTTCTGATATTTCTGCTAAATTGCTTCACAAACGCCTTACTTGCGCCATAAACATGGCTTCCAGGATACGGCCACGCACCAGCAGTAGAGCCGATATTGAAAATATAGCCATTGCCACTTTGCAAAAGTAGTGGTAAAACCGCTTTTGTAGTATAAATTACACCTTTAATATTCGTATCGACCATAGTCTCTAAATCCTCGATTTGAGCGTCTTTAATGCCATCTAGACCAAGCGCAAGACCAGCATTATTTACCAAAATTTCGACATCTCTATACTCACTCGGCAAATTCTCCACAGCCTTGAAAATTTCATCTTTATTTCGCACATCAGCTGCGATTATATGGGTATTTCCTAGCTCTTTGGCTAAATTTTCAAGTCTTTCTTTTCTGCGCCCAAGAGCGATGATTTTATAGCCCTCTTTACTCAAAATTCTAGCTATCGCCTCGCCAAATCCGCTTGTAGCACCTGTGATAAAAGCTGTTTTTTTCATAATTTCTCCTATTTTATAAAGCTAACTTCTGGCAAAATTTCCGCCAACGCCTCATCTTTTTTCTTGTTAAATTCGACCTTATTTTTCTCAAAAAGATTATTGCCTTTCGCGTCGATTGATACGATTAGTGGGCCAAATTCTTTGACTTTGCAATTCCACAAGGTCTCTGGCATACCAAGCTCCATCCAATCAGCGCTTACGATTTCCTCGACCTCCATAGCAGCGATTACTGCGCACCCTGCCGGAAAAACGCAGTGCAATGCGCCAAAATCCTTACAACCATTTTCTGTATTGCCAGCCATTCCCCCCTTGCCTACGATTACTCTAACGCCCGTTTTTTCGATAAATTCATACTCGAATTTCTCCATACGCATACTAGTTGTGGGTCCTACTGAGACGATTTCAAATTTATCCTTACCGTTTTCGCTAGTTTTTTTAATAATCGGTCCAGCGTGCAGTATCGCCCCGCCACGAATATCAAGTGGCAAAGGCATATTTTTTTCCACCACGCGCCTGTGAGCCACATCGCGACAAGTTACGATATTTCCGCTTAGATAAATGATATCGCCAATTTTAATATCCTCTAAATCCTCCCTAGAAATCGGAGTTTGCAAAATTTTTTTATTCATATTTATAGTCCTTATGAGATGTCACGGTAAAGCTTAAATCGCCGTTCCAAACGATATTCGCGCGTCTGTGCGACCAGCAGCCTGTATTTACAGCCACAGCGATGACTGAGGGGTGACGGGCTGAGTTTTCGATATGCACGCCAAGCACCGAGCTAGCTCCGCCCATGCCTTGCGGGCCAAGGCCGATTTTATTAATGCCATCTTCTAGCAATTTTTCGGTTTTTGCGGCACGCTCGTTTGGATTATGCTTTCCAAGCGGACGAAACAAAGCTTTTTTAGAAAGCAACGACGCCACATCTATCGAGGTTGCCACGCCCACGCCCACGACTAACGGCGGACAGGCGTTTAGGCCATAGCTTGTCATTATATCCATTACGAATTTCACCACGCCCTCATAGCCTATACCAGGCATTAGCACGCTGGCTTTTCCAGGAAGCGTGCAACCACCTCCTGCCATGTATGTATCAATCTCGCATTTATCGCTACCTGGCACTATTTCCCAAAAGATCGAAGGCACATCTTTTCCGACATTTTTGCCAGTGTTGTATTCATCAAAGGTCTCGACGCTGTTGTGGCGAAGTGGAGCTTCCCTCGTCGCACGCAAGACACTTTCACGCAAAATTTGCTCTAATTCGCCAATTAACGGGAATTTTGCGCCACATTTTACGAAAAACTGAATCGCGCCAGTATCTTGACAAGATGGGCGATTTAGCTCTTTGGCAAGCTCTTGGTTTTTAAACATTGTCTCATAAATCGTCTTTGCTAACGGCGCATTTTCTTTGCTCGCTAGCTCCTTTAATTTCGCCGTGACATCATCTGGCAAAATTTTGCCACTGTATCCGACGAGACTAGCCATGACGGCGGTCATTTTCTCTACATTTTCCACGCTCTCTCCTTATAAATGGTTGATTATACTCGCATTATACGCTGCGCCGTATCCGTTGTCGATATTTACGACACTAATGCCGTTTGCGCACGAATTTAGCATACCAAGCAAGGCTGCCACGCCACCAAAACTCGCCCCATATCCCACGCTCGTAGGCACGGCGATGACTGGGGCTTTGACAAGGCCTGCAATCACGCTAGGAAGGGCTCCTTCCATACCTGCTATGACGATTAGGACTTTGGCTTTTTGGATTTCATCAAGCTTCAAAAACAGCCTATTTATCCCAGCCACGCCCACATCGGTGATTTTGCGCACATCGTTACCTAAAAATTTCGCCGTCTCGTATGCCTCTTCCACAGCGTAAGAATCAGATGTGCCAGCCGAAATGATACCGATATAACTTTCGGTAAGTTTTGGCTCGTTTATGATAATGCTTATCGTGCGACCGACCTCGTTAAATTTGGCAAGCGGGAAGTCTTTTTGCAAAATCTCAGCCACCTGCGAATTTGTACGCGTGATTAGGACATTGTTGCCACATTTCACACACTCGCGCGCGATTGCCAAAATCGCCTCAGCACTTTTTCCCTCGCCATAAATCACCTCACCCACGCCGCTTCTAAGCTCTCTTTGCATATCGACCTTAGCGCAGCCGATATCGGAAAATGGGTAGTTTGCGAAATACTCGACGACCTTTTCATCAGAAATTTTGCCACCCTTGATTTGGGCGATTAAGTCCAAAATTTCAGCCTTTTTCATTTAAAACTTCCTTTCTAAAACCCTTTAAATCGAGCAAAATTTCATCAATTTGTGGAATTTCATCTATTTTTTGAATAATTTTTGCAAAATTTTCACTCGCCACAAATTCGCTCATCAGCGCTCTTGGCATTTCGATTTTTAAATTTCGCCCATTATAGCGCGCTCTGATGTTTGCAAAGCCGTTTTGTATGAGTAAATTTTCCACACGCTCGATTAATCTTAAATCATCTGCGCTAAATTCGCGCCCGTGAGGCAAACGAGTTAGCAAGCACGCAAAGCTAGGCAAGTCCGCGCTTTCTAGGCGCAGGGTGTGTGAATACTCCCTAATTTGGGCTTTGGTTAAATTTATCAGCGGCGAAATGACGCCAAGCTCGCGCACGGCGCGAAGTCCTGGGCGATCTTCGCCCAAATCATCTTTATTTGTGCCGTCTGCGAAATTTGAAAATCCCAAATTTCGCCCAAATTTAATTAAATTTTCGAATAAATTTTTTTTGCATAAATAACAGCGATTTTGCGGATTATTCGCGATTTCTTGCGGGGTTTGGAGTTCTAAAATTTCGTGGCGAAATTTGTGAATTTTAGCAAAATTTATAGCCTGCGAAATTTCTCGTTCGCTCATATATGGCGTTTTTATGGTGATTGCGATAAAATTTGCGCCCAAGATTTCACTTGCCACGCAGGCTAAAAACGAGCTATCCACCCCGCCAGAAAAGGCCAGGGCGAGATTTTTAAGCCCTCTAATCTCTTCCTTTAAAGTTTCCATTTTCATACTCTTTAATCGTCGCAGCTCGCACCGTAGCGATATTTGTGCCAAATTTTTGTGCCAAATTTTTGCAATCATCAAATTCGGGCTTGATTTTTTCTCCGCCCTCAAATTTGCAAATTTTAATCCTAACCTCGCCAAATTTCGTATTCACAGCGCGAATTTGGCGCGGAAGTTCTGTTTTTTGCACAGAAATTTCGCGCACCCCAATCGCCGTGGTATGGCGAAAAATCAGCTCTTTTAGCGCGAGTGCGTCGCAAGATTTAGCTAGCACGCTAAGCTTCGTGCCAAGGCGCGATTTTTTCATATTCACAGCCTCACTAAACACATCAAGCGCGCCAGCATTTAGTAAAATTTCACTCGCTAGCGCTAAGCTCTCAGCGTCCATATCATCGATATTTGTCTCGATTAAAACCTGCCCTGATTGCCTCATGCTCTCATCTTCACAAATCATAATTTTAAGCAAATTTGCAAATTTAGCTTCCTTGCTTCCAGCCCCATATCCAGTGCGCAAAATTTTAGCGCTAAATTCGGTGCAAAATTCGCTCGTTAGAGCCTTTGCGATACCTGCGCCAGTAGGGGTTGTCTGCTCAAAATCTCCACCAAATTTCACAGGCACGCCAGATAAAATTTCACTCACCGCGGGTGCTGGCACGCTAAGTATGCCGTGAGCGCACTTCACAAATCCCCCACCAAGGGCAAGTGGCGAGCAAAGCACGCGTGAAATCCCGAGCGATTCGAAGCAAATCGCGCTTCCTACGATATCGACTATGCTATCTGTGCAACCAACCTCGTGAAAATGGACATTTTCTAAGCTACTTTGGTGGATTTTTGCCTCTGCCTTGCCAATGATAGTGAAAATTTCGATTGATTTTTCTTTTACAAATTCGCTTAAATTTGAAGAATTTATTAAATTTACAATGTCTTTAAAAGTGCGTCCATGCTCATGGAAATGGGGCGTCGTGCTCCATTTACGCTTTAAAATCACATCTACTTTCGTAGCGCTTATGCCAGATTTTAAAACCTTTTTGGCGCAAATTTCATACTCATTAGAAATTCCTAGCTTTGTAAGGCTGTGTTTTAAGAAGCCAAAATCTACGCCAAGGTCGATAAATGCGCCAAGGCACATATCTCCGCTAATGCCACTGGCGCAGTCTAAATAGATAAATTTACTCAAATTTTTGGAACCGTCATTGAACCAAATGGTAAAATCACAATCTTAGCGTCTTTGCCCTTCTCGCTAAGTGCGTCATCTATGGCTTTTTGCAAATCATGATATGGCTTTAAATGCACAGCTCTCATCTCATCGTCGCTTAAATCGCTAACCGCCCAAGTCTGCGCCCAAAGCCCAATCTCAGCCATTTTGCCAGCTTTGTGATAGCCTAGGTGAAATTCCTCTTGGATTTTTTCTAGCACTTTTTGTGGTGTATCGGCTGATGCCATGAGGTTAAAAAACGGCTTAGGGCCGATTCCTGTACGACATTTGGCTACCATGATAAGCACGCCACCCTGGGCTAGGGCTAGTTTGCCGTTATCTAGGGCTTTTTGGGCTTGATATAGATCCACATCCATTGGATATGGGGCTACTGAGATTACGATATCGGCTTTTTGAGGGATTTTGACGCAAAATACCTCTTCTGCCTTTTGAATACAATCATAAAATGTATCGTTTAAATCGCCACTATTTACATAATAAATATTATGGTCGCTATCTAGCACCGTCATAATCGCAAATACATCGATATGAGTTAGCACCTTCATCGCATCGACCATATCCTCATGCACAGGATTGCCCTCTAAGCGCAAAGCCTGCGCGTCGTGGCTAAGGGCTAGTTTGTGGTTTTGCTCGATAGTTTCGTATTTGGCAACGCCTGGCAAAAACGCCTTTCTACCGCCTGTGTAACCCGCGAAATAGTGCGGTTCGACTGAGCCGATTGGGATAACTTTTTTCGCGTTTGCTACGATTTTGTTTAGATACATTTGGGTTTTGTTGCTACTCTCGCCCAAATAGACCATTTCATCGTTTTTAGAATCGTGGCTGTGAGCCTCGCCTTTGGCCTTGATCTCAGCCCAAATTTCTTTTGAAAAAATCATCTCATACTCATCTTCGGTCGGATCTCTGTGGCAGCCGTTTGCGATGATAAAGGTTTTCTTTTTATCACGAATTTTTGGATAAATTTCTTTTAAAATTTTAGATGTCGGAGTTGGGCGCGTGCCGTCATTTACGATGATTACGATCTCTTCATCACCACTGATAAACTCATCAAAAGTTTTTTGATTTATCGGATTTTGCATTGCTTTTTTGATAAGCTCGGCCTCGTCAAATTTCTCAACCTTATTCGGATTGAAAATCCCCAAAAGATTTTTTTCGTCAAAATTTATGTTTAAAACATCATCTTTGCCATAACGAATCGGAACTTGCATTTTTCACCCCTTAAAATAAATTTAAATCGTTAGATTGTATCAAAAATTTTATTTAAAAGAGATTTATGTCATAAAAATTTAACTTAATTATCAAAATTTAAGGTTTTTTAGCGATAAAAACCTTGCTAAACGCAAATTTAGCAAGGCGAAATTTTAAAATTTTAAAGCTTAAAGTAGATTATAAATGTCATCTAGCAAGAAGTATTCTTTCTCGGCTGTGCCCTTGTAATATGGGGAAATGTGGTTATTAAACTCTGTTTCGAAAAAGCCAGTTTTAGATAGCTCCACAAGCGCAGCGTCGATTGCTTTTAGCAAATCTGTGTTGCCCTTTTGCACGCCGATTGAGTTAAACTCAGAGGCTCCGAGATTTTTTTGCGGGACTTCGACTTCTCTATTTATCACTGGAAAGGCCATTACGATGATGTTTTCATCAGCATAAGCATCGCCTTGATTTTCAAGTAGCGCCCTAGCACAGGCACCCGCACTATCGCACTCTTTGATAGTATAACCTTGTTTTTGGAAATATTTTTCGCCGATACTTCCTGGTATGGCTAGGATTGTTTTGCCTTTTAGATCTTTTATGCTTTTTATGACGTCTGCTTTGCGGGTTAGGATACCGACATTTACGCTAAAATACGGGCTAGAAAAATCAGCGAGCTTCTCGCTCTCAGCGGTAGGGACTAGGGTCGAGACAGCCATATCCACAGCGCCATCTTGCAATAATCTATAAGAGGTCTCATCGTTTGCAGACGCTACGAACTCCACCTTTCCCTCGCCACCTGCGAAAATCTTCGCAGCCACAGCCTCGGCTAGGGTTATTTCAAAACCCTCGTATTTGTCGCCATTTAGCTTGCCAAATGGAGCCTCGTCATCATGGACGGCTATTAGAATTGTTCCGCTAGATTTGATTTCTGCTAGGCTTTTGGCACAAACTCCGCTAAAAAGTAGCGCACTAGAAGCTAGTGTAAATAAAAATTTATTCATTTTTTTTCCTTTTTTTAGATAGATAAAATTTAGGACTAATTATATACTTAAATTATTTAATTAAATTTTAAAATGCATAGTATTTTGATAAATTTACCAAAGTATTGTATTTTTATCGTGTAAAGCTAAATATTCATTACATTTGCTAAAATGTCTGCACCCAAAAAACCCACCGCGCGCTAATGGGCTAGGGTGCGGGGCTGTGAGGATTAAATGGCGATTTGCGTCGATCAAATTTGCCTTTTTTATGGCGAAATTTCCCCAGAGCATAAAGACTAAATTTTCGCAGTTTTCGCTGATTTTGGCGATTATGGCGTCTGTGAATTCGCCCCAGCCAAGCTTAGCGTGCGAATTTGGAGCACCTGCACTCACGCTTAGAGTGGAGTTTAGTAGCAGCACGCCCTGTCTCGCCCACGGGGTCAAATCGCCCCCACTTATGGCGCACGAGCCGATATCTGCGGTGATTTCTTTGAAAATATTTTTTAGGCTTGGCGGGATTTTTACCCCCTCTGGCACGCTAAATGCTAGCCCCATAGCCTCACCTGCGCCGTGGTAGGGGTCTTGACCTATGATTACGACTTTTAAATTTGATAATGGGGTCAAATTTAGAGCGTTAAAGATTAAATTTAGCGGTGGGTAAATTTGGGTAGTTTGTGAAATTTGAGCTAGATTACGCTCTAAATTTTTGAAATTTTCGCTTTGAAATTCGGCGCGCAGTAGATCTCTCCACTCGCGCGCACTAAGAAATGAGGCTAAATTTAACACTAAATTTTGCCCCTAAATTTAGGCTGGTTTTGGTCCTACGGCCTTAGCCACGATGTATCCGACCAGACCTGAGACGATAGAGCCGATGAAAACAGCGAGTTTGTCTGTGTGGTGGTAAATGTCGCTTCCGCCATAAGCTAGGCCATCGACAAATAGCGCCATTGTAAATCCGATACCGCAAATTATGCTTACAGCGTATAGTTGCGCCCAATTTGCGTTTTCTGGTAAGTAGGCGATTTTGCCCTTGATAAGTAGCCAGCTAAATGCGAAAATTCCAAATTGTTTGCCGAAAAATAGACCAAGCGCGATACCCATTGGAACTGGGCCAAATAGATAGCTAGGGCTCATACCAGCTAGGCTTACGCCCGCATTTGTGAAGGCAAAAATCGGCAAAATGAAAAAATTAACAGGATACGCAAGTCCGTGCTCCATATCTTTTAGCATTGAGCCAGAGCGAGTTTGTAGTGGGATACAAAATCCAGCCACAACGCCAGCGATTGTCGCGTGGATACCAGAGTTTAGCACCATTACCCACAAAATAAGCGACATAATGACAAAAAGCAGTTTTTTATCTACCTTCATTTTATTCATTATAAACATAATCGCCACGCAAATTCCTGCGCCGATTAGGTAAGAGATATTTATCGTAGATGAGTAGAAAAGCGCAATAATCAAAATCGCGCACAAATCGTCCATAATCGCAAGTGTTAAGACGAAAATTTTAAGACTTGCTGGAATTCTTTTGCCAAGTAGCGCCATTACGCCCACAGCAAAGGCAATATCAGTAGCTGTCGGAATTGCCCAGCCCTTCAAAGCCTCGCTATCGCCCCAGTTAAGTATCGTAAAGATAATCGCAGGCGCCATAACACCGCCAAGAGCGGCAAAGCTAGGAAGCAAAATTTGAGAAAAATGGCGAAGCTGACCTTCGATTTTTTCGCGTTTTAGCTCCAAACCGATAGCGAAGAAAAATATCGCCATTAAAAAGTCATTTATCCAAAAGTGCATATCCTCATCGAGTTTTAGTTTGCCGATACCCATGACGATGTGCGTG
>JAGBJQ010000010.1 GCA_017934385.1 Campylobacter sp.
CCAACCCCCGACGACGCTTTACAAGGTGGCTAAATTTTAAAAAGCGTTGCTTTTTAAAATTTAGCTGGTTTTATTTTTACGGAAATGCTTCGCATTTTTGCATACGCACAGACAATAATCACAAATTTTCATTTTTTCAAATATTTACTATCTTGCGTTAAAATCACATTTTATTTTTCATCAAAGGAGAAAAAATGGGATTACTTTCATTTGTTGCAAATGCTGGTAAAAAGCTACTTGGTATCGGAAACGACGAGCAAAATGTCAAAGACGAGATTACCAAAAACCTCTCTTCTACCCCAATCGAGGGCTTAGATGTCAAAATCGAGGGCAATGTCGTTAAAGTAAGCGGAAACGCTGACAAAGAAACTCTTGAAAAAGCCGCTCTAATCGCAGGAAATGTAAATGGAATCGAGGGCGTAGAAATCGAAGGCGTCAATGAAGATAGCGAAGAGAACTACTACACTATCGTCAAAGGCGACAACCTTTCAAAAATCGCTAAGAAATTCTACGGCGATGCTAACAAATACCCTGTGATTTTCGAGGCCAATCGCGAGGTTATCAAAGACGCGAACCTAATCTATCCAGGTCAAAAAATCAGAATTCCAAAAATCTAAATTTATGGGCGCAAACGCGCCCTACTCTTTTTTTATTTTTCAAATTTTTGTATAATCACCCGAAATTTAGCTAGGAGCAGGTTATGAAAAACGCTTTTACTATGGTCGAACTTGTTTTTGTTATCGTTGTTTTGGGAATTTTATCTAGTATTGCTCTGCCTAGAATGAACGCCAGCAGGGACGATGCCGAAATCGTGCGATTGATGACAAATATAAAGACCCTTACTAGCGATATCACAAACTACTACAACGCAAACGGCTGTCTTAGCAACAATCCAAATTTTATGAGCAATGTCGCCACATTTAGCTCAGCCGCTGGTGGTGCGCACGCGGGCAACGGCTCGTGCCTAGCTAACGGCGGTAGCGTGTCAATGCACATCAGAGTCAAAAACAAACCTTGCTACGCCCTAACTTATGGCGTGAGCGAATACATGGGTGCTTGGGTGCGCATAGATGGTATGAGCGCAGGTGCGTCAAATGCGTGCGAACTAGCGCACAATCAAGCCACGATGAAATCAATGCGCGATGTGAGTTTCACATACACAGACGAAACTGGCGCAAACAAAACAGCCAAAGGCACACGAATCGGCGGATTAAATCCGAATAAATTTAGATAAAATTTGGGTTTTGGCGGTTTTAAGGAGCTTTGAATTTTAGTTCTGTTTCTCATTGTAGCGAGCAAAAACGCCCGCTCTACGATACTTGCTTCAAATTTTAAAAGCAGCATGGCGAAAATAATTTATAACCAATTTCGAACTAACTTTCTTTTTCGAAATACAAACCACAAAAACGCAATCGCCAAAAACAAGGTAAAATTTTTGTATAATCGAAGCTCTTTTTGTGAAAATTTCACGATTTCTGCGTCTTTTCCGCTATAAAATTTTAGAATTTTTGTTTTCTGCTCATCTTCATAAACAAGCGCTTTGTAAATTTTATAAACATCGCCAAAACTTTCCTTTTTTACCCAAAATGTAAAAAAATAATTATTTTTGCTCAAATAACTAACTATCGGCTCAAATCCCAAATTTGGCTCTACGACCTTAATACAACTATTCCCAGTGTTATTTTTAATGCAGACATTGTAATATTTTCTAGGCGATAAAACCTCATCTCTAAAATTTTTTACCGCTATCTCCTCGATAGATGTTACTTTTCCTTCGATATATTCGGTATTTTTTAAATTAGTTTCTATATTAAACGATATAAAAAACAGCACCCCAGAGAACAAAATATAATAAATATTTTCCAAGATAAATTGTATAAATTTATTTGATTTCATAGATATTTTTCGATAAACCACCCTTACAGGCGCAAATTTCGCTAAATTTACGACCTGTAATCTGCGTTTATTTTGACATATTCATAGCTCAGATCACAACCATACGCGCTAAATTCGCCCGCTCCAAGCCCTAAATCGCATGAAATTTCAAATTCGGCCTTTTGCATTACTTCGTGCGCTAGCCTTTCGCGCTCCTCATCTAGCTCGCGGTGCGCGCTATCATACACAAGCGCGTCGTCGTATTTTATCACGAGTTTTTCGGCGTCGCACTCTATCCCGCACGCACCGATTGTAGAGGCTATGCGCCCCCAGTTCGGATCCTCGCCATAAATCGCTGTTTTGACAAGCGGAGAATTTGACAAAGCCTTGGCAGCCTTTTTGGCTTCGGCGTCATTTTTCGCGCCAAAAACTCTAAATTTTACCAGCTTATTCGCGCCCTCGCCATCACGCACTAGCATTAAGGCAAGGTCGAGTGCGAGTTTTTTCAGCGCGGCACGAAACGCCTCTTTATCATAGCTAGCGCGCGCACTGGTCGCTAGCATAACGGTATCGTTCGTGCTAGTATCGCCATCGACACTGACCCTATTAAAGCTATCCTCCACAGCCTCGCTTAAAAGCTCGCCCATATCAGAATGCGGGATTTTCGCGTCGGTTAAAATATAGCAAAGCATAGTCGCCAAAGCCGGATTTATCATACCCGCACCCTTGCAAATACCTGCTATGCGAAATTTCTCGCCACTATCTAAGCTCACTTCGTAAGCAAACTCCTTTTTTAGCGTGTCTGTCGTCATAATCGCCGTGGCTATGGCCTCAGAATCACGCGCCATAAGGTCGAATTTTTTCGCAGCAGCTATGATTTTTTCTTTTTTTAATCTATATCCAATGACGCCGGTTGAGCTCATCACAGGATTTACTAAGGGCGTAAATTTTGAAATTTCAGAGAAAATTTCATCTATATCGCTAATACCAGCTTCGCCGGTCATTGCGTTTGCGTTTTTAGAATTTATCAAAATGAAATTCGTGCGAAATTTCCCGCCGTTTTTCTCTAAAATTCGCCTAAAATGCGCTATTGGCGCAGCGGCAAATTTATTACTCGTAAAAATCGCGCTTATAGCAAACGGCTCGTCGGCTCTAATAAATCCCAAATCATTTCCGACCTTTTTAAAGCCCGAATTTAGCCCACCAAAATAAAATCCGTCGATATTTTCGAGGCCGTTTTGCAAAAGGGCGATTTTATACATATTTCATCTCCTGCGGTTTGTATTTGCTTCTAATTAGCTTTTTGGTATCCCTGATACCCTCGGCTGTGCCGATAACTAGCAGTTTCGCGCCAGTGCCGATTAGATAATCGCCATCAGGCATAGCTACAAAGCGGTTGTTAGCTTCCTTCACGCCCACGATATTTGCGTTTGTCATCTCTTTGAGGCGGGTTTCTTTGAGGCGTTTAAACCTCATCCACGAAAACTCAGGGACTAAAATTTCTTCGATATCAATCGGAGAGTCTTTTTGATAAACGAGGCGTTCTAGGATATTTTCCATATCTGGGCGCACGCTAATCGCCGAAAGACGCTGTGCGGCGAGTTTAGACGGCAATACGACAGAATTTGCGCCAAGTTTTTTGAGGCGTTCGCTGTCGCTGTCACTGTCAGAATTCGCCATGATAAAATACGGCGTAATACGCCCTAATTCTTTTTCATAAAGCCTAACAAGCGTAATAATAGCGATATTATCGGCTAAATTTGGACTTAGCGTGATTACGGATTTTGCGCTTGAAAGGTGCGCTTTTAAAAGCGTTTTTTGCTCGTGCGGATCGCCGATTATGTAGTATGGGTATAAATTTTCATCAGCGCTTTTTGCCAAATCTGGGTTTGGATCAATGACGACAAATGGGATATGATTGGCGCGAAATTCCTTCGCCAACTCCGCACAATACGAGTTGTTATAGCATATAATGTAGTGATTTTTGAGCTTTGCGATATTGTTTATCATAGCTTGCTCCCTGATTAAATTTTGCAGTGTTCCTCTTTTGATAACTTCGACGACGACACCCAGACAAAATGAAAATGTCCCAAAGCCCATCAAAATAAATGCGATTGTAAAAAGTCTGCCAGCAGGCGGGATTGGCGCCACCTCGGTAAATCCGACGGTGGTAAATGTCATGCCTGCTTGATAAATTGCATCAACTAGCGAAAATCCAGCAGTGAACATATAGCCCAAAGTCCCCACTAACTGCATTA
This sequence comes from Campylobacter sp., assembly GCA_017934385.1. Taxonomy (GTDB): domain Bacteria; phylum Campylobacterota; class Campylobacteria; order Campylobacterales; family Campylobacteraceae; genus Campylobacter_B. Next base: position 4,134 of record JAGBJQ010000010.1, read on the forward strand.
AAACAATGATAATTAGTGGAAGTCTAAATGGGCGTAGTTCGTCGTAAATTTCGCTATAAAGGTTAATGTCCGGTTTAGTAGAGCCGGACCAGTTGAGGAATAATTTTATTCTGCCTAAAATAGACATAAATTCCTCTTTTTAAGGTTATCTTGATTGTTTTTTCATTGTTCTTAGAGTTGAAGCAGCTACTTTGATTTTTCTTGTAGTGCCGTCTTCTAGCTGAACGCGAACTGTGCGTAGATTGACTTGGAATTTTTTCTTAGTTCTGTTGTTTGCGTGGCTTACATTGTTTCCTACCATCGCACCTTTGCCAGTGATTGCGCATCTTCTTGCCATAATAAATCCTTATAATTTGAAAATAAACGGCGATTATATCTTAAAAAATTTCAAAATTTGCTTAAATTATACAAAGTATTAAATTTAGCAAAATTTATGAGAAAAATTAGTAAAATTGCAGGTTTTATAAATTTGATAAGGAAATTTGATATGTATGTAGCCCCTAGTATTTTATCAGCTGATTTTGGCAGGCTTAGCGAAGAAGTGCGCGCAGTATGCGATGCGGGAGCAGATCTGATCCATGTCGATGTCATGGACGGACACTTCGTGCCAAATCTCACAATCGGTCCACTTGTCGTAAATGCCGTAGCCAAGGCCTCCACAAAGCCTCTTGATATTCATTTAATGGTGCAAAATGTGCCGTTTTTCGCTGATTTGTTTTTGCCACTAAAACCGAAATTTTTAAGCTTTCATATCGAGGAAGAAAAACACCCTTTGCGCTTGATAGATTATATCCGCAAAAATGGCGTCAGCCCCGCTATCACGCTCAATCCACACACACCAATTAGCGCTCTTGATTATATCATAGACGAAGTTGATATGGTGCTTTTAATGAGCGTAAATCCAGGCTTTGGCGGGCAAAAATTTATCCCCTCAGCCCTGCGTAAAATTTCAGAACTTAGAAATTTGATCGAAAAACGGGGCACAAAATGTATGATCGAAGTCGATGGTGGCGTAAATGGACTAAATGTCGCCGAGCTAGATAGCGCAGGCGCAGACATCGTCGTGGCTGGAAATTTCGTATTTTCATCAAACGATTACAGCGAAGCTATCAAAGCCCTAAAAGTATGAGCCAAGACAGCAGAAAAGGGCTTGATAACCTAATCGAACTTTTGGCACAAAAAAGCATAAACTACCACGATTTTATCGCCAAAGCGCAAAAAATCGAGCTAATTGCGGAGCTTTTTGAGCCAAAAGATTTTAGCATGTGGCGCGCCATGGGGCTAAATGTCATCAAGCTAGACAACGGCAAAATCACGCTTAAAACCCGCGAAACCGATATCGAAGACGAGATTTTTTGCTTTGTGGATATTGAGACCAGTGGCGGGTTAAGTAGCGGTCAAATCATCGAAATCGGCGCGATAAAGGTGCAAGGCGGGCGAGTTTTGGATAGATTTGAGAGCTTCGTTTATGCAAATTTCGTGCCAGAGGGTATCACCGAACTAACCGGAATTAGCGCAAGCGATTTAGTGGGCGCGCCAAGCCTAGCTAGCGTTTTGGAGCGGTTTCGGCTGTTTTTGGGCGATGCGATTTTCGTGGCGCATAATGTCAAATTTGATTATGGTTTTATCGACGCAAGTATGCAAAAATGCGGGTTTGGCGTGCTGCTAAACCGCAAAATTTGCACCGTCGAGCTAGCGCGTCGCACGATAGAGTCGCCTAAATACAATCTCGGCGCGCTAAAAGAGCTTTTGGGTATCGAAAACACCCACCACAGGGCTTACAGCGACGCTATTTCATGCAAGGAAATCTTCGCTCACGCCATAAGCGCACTTCCATGGAGCGTGCAAAGCACGGAGGATTTGATACTATTTTCCCGCACAGCAGGGCTGAAAAATACAACGAGCAAAAATTGTAATTCATAAACAAAAATTTAAATTTGATTTTATAACGATATATTTATAACTTATAGAAATTTTAGACATAAAAAAACGGACAGGCGAACCTGCCCGTGAAATTTGGCAAAATTTAGAAAATCAAATCCTAGAATAATCCAAATTTGCCGTCTTTGCGCTTGTATAAAACCCGCATTTTAGCGTCCATATCGTTGAAAACTAGGAATTGATCGGTGCTTTCTTTTAATTTATTTAGCGCCTCGTCGATTTCTAGCGGTTTGTAAAGATCTAGCTCTGTTGGGACGATTTCATCGACATTATCGTCTAAATTCGGCTCACTAGCCTTGATGATTTCATCTACTGCGTTTTGTTTCATATCATCGCGGTTTTTGTGCGAATTTACCTTGTCATGATAGCGACGAAGCACTTTTGCAAGGCGATTTGTTGCGTTATCTACCGCTGCGTATAGATCTTTGTCTTTTTCACGCACGACAATTGTGTCTTGGTGAGCCAAATTTAGCGAAAAATCCACGACGAAGCCCTTGCGACCTTGTTTTTCATCTGCTGATACGACAGCACGACCTGATATAATGTCAAGGTTGTATTTTTTTAGACTATCAAACGCTTGTGTGATATAATCCTTGATAGCGTCTGTTAGTTCAAACTGTTTTCCTACTATACTTAAATTCATTCTTTCCTCCGTTGAAATTAAGGTTTTTGTATTGTTCTTTTATGATATCTAATTCTTGGTTCGCCAAGAGCATTGGTAGATGTAACAGTAACATCAATTAATGCTTGATGGCTTTGCACAACTCCACTATTTATTTTATTTCCAGGATTAGCAGGATCATCAATCATAGTGTTTTGTAATGGTATTTGTCCTATGGTATTAAGATTACATGCGCTTCGAAAATTCATATCCAAATAATCTATTCTCACATTTATATTAAATAATGGATTTTGTGCATTTGGATAGGTAATATTTATAGTTTCTAAGCAATTTTCTGTTGCAGCACAAGGAGCAATGCCACTATTACACGCTGGATACTGATGCATTTGCATAGCCAAAACAGCATACTCTGTCGCGCTTTGCGCTAAAAGCACAGCTTGTTCGCGGTTGTGAGCGTTATTTGTATCGCGGGCTGTCATCGTAGCGATAGAAAGCGCAGTAATAGCCGTAGTGGCAACTAAAACGATAAAAAATATTGCGGCTATCAAGCCAAAAGCTCTTCTCATCTTTTTCATTAGTACACCACCTGAGATTTACACATAACCATATCTAATTGATTAGGGTCAAAATTTCTACCATTATCTCTCATACATAGTTTCATAGCAATCGATCCCGCCTCATCTCTAAGTCTAAACATAAATACATCTTCGGCCAACAACGCATTTTGCACATTATTGTTTGCATTATATGTTTCACCAAGCCATGGTCTGTAATTATAAGCCAACATAAGATTGAAATTTTGACTTGCTTGGCCACCATAATTTACATTTGCAGTCCCAGTCGGATAAATCGTGTAAGCAGAATGAACCAAATAATACTGTTCTGAAAATTCTCTTTCTCCACTTGCATTTGCAGGATAATTAGTGATAGTTAAAGTTTCATTTGCACCTGCATTTACAGTAGCATCTGCCACAAATATCCTATCAGCTGCCAAATTTGTCCCACTATAACCAAAAGCAGTATTAATCTGGCCACCATAAAAATCACTAGCCACACTCTTAAATATAACCGCGAAATTATTATATCTGCCAGCAGCACACCCTCTCGCAGCGCATGTTAGATTACTAATTATACCGCTTACACTGGTTAAATTACTTCCTTGGGAATTTATATTGTTGTTGCCAGCAGCCCAAGGTGTTGGGATTGATTGTACATCTACAAATCCACTCCAACCAGGTCTTTGATTATTTATATCCTTAGTCTCTATACTTTGACCAATCCACTCTAAAATATTGTGTGCTGATGTAGTGCTAGGAAGCTCTAAAAATTGATTGATAGGTTGTCCATCTATCCTGCCTATCGTAGTGCCAGGCACACGATATTCCAATCTATTTGTTATCAAAGTTATTGCATTTTGCGTTCTTGATTCTAACTGATTTAAAGCACGGGTATGCAAATATGATTTATATATTTGAGAATACAAGTCTGCACCAAACATAGAGATTATACCCAAAATCACTATGACCATTACTAATTCTATTAAAGTAAAACCCTTTTTCATGTTCAATCCTATCTATAAGCAACGGTTTGGTTTTCTACGCCAATGTTAAAAGTATAGTATCTAAGAACTACACTAGTTCCATCTGCTGCATTTGTCGATGTTACTGAAACCAATTTGACATTAGTAGGATTTCCATTTGCAAAGGTATCACTAAAATTTGCCGCTAAATTTACACTATTAGCATAATTAGACGCAGCATCTATTGGATCTGCTACATAATCCACTCTAACAGCTGTATTTGTAGTCAATACAAAATCGCCAGTTACCAAATCATCCACATTTAAAACATGAGCAAAACCATTGTAATCATCTACATCGTTGTAGTTAGTAGCATCGCCGAAAGATATCGCATTCGCTCCTATACCGAAATTAGCGTATGGCGTAGGAGTAGCTAAGCTGATTTTTCTCATACCAGGATCAATACCACCACCAGTGACCGTATTATACCCCTTGTTAATTCCTGGCCTAGCTGCCGCTTCATCAGCTGCTACGGTATGTATCATCGGAGGTAACTTACATGCAGAATCGCTACCACAATCCACTACAATATAATTGCTATCCCACTTCGCCGGCTGGATACGGCTCATCATAGATTTAGCATTATAAACAAGCTCCTGTTGCACGGCAAACATATTCAAATTTACCGTCTGAGCGACTATACGCGGTATGGCCATTGTAGTAATAGCCAAGATTACGATGGTAAAGACCAACTCGATCAGAGTGAAACCCTTTTTCATCTCGCCTTCCTTAAATTTTACTCATGGATACTCAATATCCACTGTTAGACGCATAATTATACAACGCAAAACCTTAAATTTGCTATTTTTACGCATACAAAATGAAATTTTTAAAATTTGAGTGAAATTTTGGTGTATATTTACCTAAATATTATAGAATTGTGGGTTAAAATTTCACAAGGAAAAAATATGCAAAATTTAATCAAATTTCTACTTTGTGCCTTGTTTGTCGCATTTATTGGCGGTTGTAGCTCTAAGGGCGATGGCACACTTTTTAACCTCAGCCAAGAAGCATGGTATGCGCAAATCCTAGACGATTTAAACTCGCTTTCATACGATGATGCTGAGACGCACTACACGAGCTTTGCTAGCGAGCACATCGCTTCACCACTTTTGGAAGAAATGACGCTGATTATGGCACAAGCCTTCGTCGATGACGAAAATTACGAAAAAGCAAACAAATATCTAGACGAATATATCCGCAGATACGGCACCGCGAGAAAAATCGAGTATGCAAGATACCTAAAAATCAGAGCAAATTTCGACTCATTTTCACGCCCAGGTCGCAATCAGCGATTAATGCTAAATAGCATAGATGAAATTCGCAAATTTATCATCGAATACCCTCAAAGCCAGTATAGACCGCTATTAGAGACTATGATGACCAAGCTTCGCTTAGCCGAACACCAGCTCAATAAAGACATAAAAGACCTTTACGAGCGCACTGGCAAGGACGAATCAGCTAAAATTTATGAAAGTAGAATCGAAAATTCGCCGATGAACAGCACCGAGATTATCAAACCGCAATCCCCATGGTATCGCGCGATATTTGAGTAGGAAATTTCTAATGCAGTTATCACAAAATAAAAAATTTCCCACAGATTTACCGATTTTGGTCGAGGACGAGCTGTTTTTATACCCGTTTATGATAACTCCGCTTTTCATAAGCGATGAAAAAAACAAAAGAGCCATTGATCTTGCTATAAAAAACGAATCCATGATAATGGTAGTAAGCTCGACGCCCGAATTTAACGGCGACAGAAGCTTCGGCGGGATTTATCATATCGGCGTAATCGGCACTATCATGCGCACAGTGCCACTTCCTGATGGCAGGGTTAAAATTTTATTCCAAGGCTCTGTAAAGGGTAAAATTCTGCACGAAATTTCGCAAAACCCGCTATTTGCCACTATCGGTATCGTCCATGATGAGCGAGGCGACGAAGCGAAAATCGACGCATCAATCAATGTTTTAAAAGAGAGAGTCAAAGCCCTAAGTAGCCTAACGCACTTTTTCCCAAACGATCTGCTTAAAACTATCGAAGAAAACACAGACGCATCGCGAATTTGCGATTTAACACTAAGCGCGCTCAGGGTCAAAAAAGAGATAGCATATTCGTTTTTTTCGCAGTTAAATTTAGAAAAAAGAATTTTCGATCTCATCGCCTACATTGCCGATGAAATCGAATCTTATCGCCTCGAAAAAGAGATCAAAAGCAAAGTTCATAGCAAAATCGATCAAACAAATAAAGAGTATTTTTTAAAAGAGCAGTTAAAACAGATCCAAAAAGAGCTTGGCTCAGATAGCGATAGAGAGGTCGAAATCGAAGAATACAGAAAAAAGCTGGACCTAAAAAAGCCATTTATCAGCGATGAAGCCTACAAAGAGATAAAAAAGCAAATCGACAAATTTGCGCGCCTTCACCCAGACAGCGCAGACGCAGGGCTTTCGCAAAGCTATCTAGATTGGGTTTTGGAAATCCCATTTGAGCAAATGGCAAAGGAAAAACTCTCAATCCAAAGCGTAAGCAAACAGCTAAACAAAGACCATTATTCCCTAGAAAAGCCAAAAGAGCGTATCGAAGAGTATTTCGCGCTAAAAGAACTTTTAGAGCTTCGCGGAAGCGTGGATAAAGAGGGAAAACGCGTGAATAATGGCGCGATTTTGTGCTTTTACGGACCTCCGGGTGTGGGCAAAACCAGCCTTGCAAACTCAATCGCAACTGCGCTAAAACGCAAATTAATCCGTATTGCGCTTGGCGGATTAGAAGATGTCAATGAGCTTCGTGGCCACCGCCGCACCTATGTAGGCGCCATGCCAGGGCGTTTGGTGCAAGGTCTTATCAGCGCAAAACAGATGAATCCTGTTGTTGTTTTGGACGAAATTGACAAGGTATCCACCTCGTATAAAGGCGATCCGACCGCTGTTTTACTCGAAATTTTAGATCCAGAGCAAAATTCAGCTTTTAGGGATTATTACCTAAATTTCGATATTGATTTAAGCAAGATTATTTTTATCGCCACAGCGAACGATATTTCTCAAATACCTGCCCCACTTCGCGACAGAATGGAGTTTATCGGGCTTAGCTCATACACACCGCAAGAGAAATTTCAAATCGCAAAAAACTATCTAATCCCGCAGGAATTAGAGCGACACGGGCTCAAACCAGCCGATATCAGCTTTCACTCTACTGCGCTTGAAAAAATCATCGCCGAATACACCAGAGAGTCGGGCGTGCGTAACCTGCGCCGCCAAATCGCAGCGATTTGCCGTAAAATCGCCGTTAGAATTCTAAAAGATAGTGAATTTAAAAAACTTGCCATAACAACCAAAAATTTAGAAGAATTTTTGGATAAAAAGGTTTTTGAAATCGACGCCGTGAAAAAAACGAACCAAATCGGCATTGTAAATGGCCTAGCTTGGACGAGTGTGGGCGGCGATGTCCTAAAAATCGAAGCGATTAAAATCAAGGGCAAGGGTGCGATGACGATTACCGGTCAGCTTGGCGATGTGATGAAGGAATCCGCTCAAATCGCATTTAGCGTGGTAAAAGTCTTAATCGATAATGGAAAATTAAAATTTGAAAAAAGCGCAAATTTGGCGAAAGACGAGCAAATTTATAACAAATTTGACCTGCATATCCATGTCCCAGAGGGCGCTACGCCAAAAGACGGCCCAAGTGCTGGAATCACGCTAGCAACGGCGATTGCGTCGATTTTAAGCGAGAAAAAGGTGCGCTTCGATGTGGCGATGACGGGCGAGATTACGCTAAGTGGGGCCGTGCTTGCAATCGGTGGATTAAAGGAAAAGCTAATCGCTGCGCACAAGGCCAAAATCACCCACGCCCTAATCCCGCGCAAAAATTTCGAGCGCGATTTGGACGAGATTCCAGATGAAGTCAAAAACGCCATGCAAATCACGCCAGTCGATCACATAGAAGATGTGCTAAAAATCGCATTGGTCTGAATTTAGCCTTTTAAAGGAGATGAAATGATAAGCAAAACTAGAAAAACGAAAGAAACCGACATAAGCTTAGAGCTTGAAATTTACGGCTCAGGCAAGGCTGAGATTAGCACAGGAATTGGCTTTTTTGACCACATGCTCACAGCACTTTGCAAACACTCATTAATGGATATAAAACTCATCTGCAAGGGCGATTTGGAAGTGGATTTTCACCACAGCGTCGAAGACTGCGGTATCGTGCTAGGGCAAGCCTTAAAAGAAGCGATTTATCCGATTCAAAATGTCGAGAGATACGGCGATAGCGTGGTTGTGATGGACGAAGCGGCTACTAGTTGCGCTTTGGATTTATCAAACAGAGCATTTTTGGTTTATGAAGGGCTAAAAACAGGCAAAATCGGCGAATTTGACGCTGAGTTAATCGCTGAATTTTTCAGAGCCCTTGCGTTTAACGCTGGTATTACGCTCCACTTAATAAATTTGCGTGGCGAAAACGCTCATCATATCGCAGAAGCTTCGTTTAAGGCATTTGCAGTCGCATTTAGACGAGCAGTGGCTAAAAACCAACGCACAGGAACTCCAAGCACAAAAGGCGTGTTGTAGCGTATGGATATATTATTTGGGATTTTTGGATTTTTTTGGATACTTTCGTATTTTTTATTTATCCCAATTAGTATAACAATAATTTTGTTAATCATTTCATTATATGGTTTTATTGAGCTAAAAAGAAGCGATAAAGAAAATTCGGATTATCAAAATTTAAAAAAAGTAGTCTTAAAATTTGCCATTATAACCTGCATTTGTGCAGTTATTACAATTGATTTATATATCACAAATTTAATATTCCAAAAGCCAATTTTTCATATGTAAATTTAGGAAAATTTTAAAATGAGTGATTTGTTTTTTGCCAAACTTTTGTGGGGAATTCCGATTTTAATTTTATTTGGCGCTTTTGTTTCCGAAGAAAAAATCAGAACCTATCTTAAAGCAAGAAATGGCTCAAAACTTACCAACACATTGATTTATATAATTTTATCTCTTGTAATTGTAGCGATTGTCCTTATTTCTCCTTTGGTGGTGCTTATGATTTTAATGTCATTGCCCGGTGCTACAATGTAAGGAAAATTTTATGAGTGATGAAAAATTTTACAAAATTGTCCTTGCGATTTGCATTATTTGGGCATTTAGCGTGGCTGGATTAGTTGCTTATACTTTTGATTTGCAAAGCAAATGCTCGATTATTTCGTATATCGCAAACGGGAAATAAGCCGTGAAAAAGTCTCAAATTTTAACAATCATTTCGCTCATTTTAGCGTTTTTGGCGTTTGATTTGGCATTTTATCAC
>JAGBJQ010000082.1 GCA_017934385.1 Campylobacter sp.
CTCCCCCTTACCAACCCCCACCCCTGTAAAACCTTAGAAGTGGCTAAATTTAAAGCTTTGCTTTAAATTTAGCTAGTTTTATTTTACGGAAATGCTTTGCATTTCTCTTGCAATTACGAAATTTTTAAATTTCACTTCTCTACGCCAAGACCCACAGAAATAAAACTATCTTGTTTTGCGCCGACATTTGCAGGCTTTTTAATCACGATTTGCGAGTTCGAAACACCCAAATTTGCAAGCGCGCTTTGCACGGATTTAGCGCGCGCGTTAGCCAAATCCTCCAAGCGCGAGGTTGTGAATTTTTGCGCCTGTATGAGTTTTTCAAACCCCTCTTCGCCACTTTCGTTTATGCGGTGTTTCGCCCTTAGGCTCGCAATCGCAGCGTCAGATGAGAGATTTTCTTTTAGCATTAGCCTGTCTATATTTTCGTTTAGCGTGACGAGCTTAAACGCCCTAGTATCGAGCTTCTCGTTATAGGCTGGGGTTAGGGTGATTTTGATTTCTGGCTTTGATTTTGCAATCGTGGCTAAATTTGAGATTTTCTCATTTTCGCTGATCAAAATATCGCTACTAGCTGGCTCAAAGTCGATTCCATCAAGCGAGGCAGTATCGATTCCAGCGATTTTGCCCAAAAACCTAAACGGACTTAGCACGATATCGCTAAATAGCTTCGTCACAGCCCCCACAATCACGCCTCCAAAGCTAAATTTCGGATCGTTTAGATTCCCGCTGATTGGCAGGCTGACATTGATTTGGCCGTCGCTGTCTTTGAGAATCGAAATCGCTAAATCCAGTGGCAAATCCAGCGCGTCTTTGCTCTGCACCTTTTCGCCAAGCACGAGATTATCGAGGTTTATGTCGTTTGTGGCGTTTAGTTTGGAGGCGTTGATTTTATAATTTAGCTTTAAATTGCTCTTGCCGCTTTTTATCTCATAGCCCACGAATTTCGCGCTGTATGGGGTGATATCACTGAGCGCGACATCTTTTAAAACCACGCTAATATCGCTTTTTTGCTCTGGCGCGAAAGGGTAGGCTTTAAGAGCGATTTGCCCTAAGCCACTTTTGCCCACAAGGCCGTTAAATTTGAGGTTTGCTTGGGATTTGTCGCTGATTTTATCTATTGTAGTTTTGATTTTGGAGACCGTGATATTTAGTGGCATAAACAGCGTATCATCGATGAAATTAAACGAGCCGTTTTGCACGCTCACATTTGCAATATTTACGCCAAAAGTGCTTTTTTGCCCTCTGGCTTGGGCTTTTGGCGCGGGCGATTTGGACGCAGATTTTGGCGAAGTTTTGGCTAGTTTGGCTAGGTTTATCTCGCCGTTTTTGGCGATATGGATTTTCGCGTAAGGGGCGTTTATGGCGATATTTTTGATATCGATTTTGCTCTGATTTAGGCTTAGCGCGCCCACTTTTGCGCTATTTATGCTAAAAATTTTCGCCCCTTTTGCGTCGTTTAGGGCTAAATTTTTGCCCGAAATTTCAGCATTTAGCGCGAATTTATCGCTAAATTTGAAATTTCCTTTTAAATTCGCATTTCCGCTAGCGATTTTTGCGTTTAAAAACTGCTCCAAATACGGGTTTGCTTTGCGCAAATCAGGGTGGGCGATATCAAAATCAATGTCTAAGTTCAGCGGATTTATGGAGATTTGCGAGGTCGCGTTGGCGCTTATTTCATCGCTTGCCACGCTTGCTTTGGCGCTAAAAGGGGCGCTAAAATTGCTAGATAGATTTTGCACGCTAGCGTCAATTTTAGCGAGGTTGTGGGTCATCTGTGAGGCTACGAAGCTTTCTGTGATTTTCGCGTGGCCACCATTTAGCGCGATTTGCGCGATAGCAAAGCTAAATTTTGGTTCATTTTTGGCTGGTGAAATACTGCGCGCGGAGCCGTTATTTTCGCTATTTTGCGTGAAATTTCCCTCTGGGGCGAGTGTGTGTATCCAAGCTAATAAATTTTGCCTAAATTTCGCATTTTCCGCCTTGCTAGGCGCGTAAGAAATCACGCTTAAATCGTTTATGCTTTTTGCGCCCTCTTCGCTAATCTCTGAGTTAAAAAACGGCGCGTCAATGCCGATTTTATTGATATTTAGGGCAAGTTTATCTAGGGCAAAATTTAGCTTTTGCACGCTTAAATTTTTAATTCCGCTAAATTTTTCGTTTTTATTGGCTAGGCTAAGCTCGCCAAATTTTGCCAAATTTAGGGCCAAATTTGAAGCTTTTTCGTCCATTTGGAAGCTAAAATCATCTGCGCTTAAATTTGCCAAATCTATCTTGTCAAATTTCGCCAAGGCTAAATTTAGTGGCAAAATTTCGATTTTTGCGACTTTTGCCTCTGTTTTAGAGGCGTTGTTTTCGCCCTTAAAATTTGCGCTGATTTGCGAAATTTCGCCACCATTTGCGCTTAAATTTATTAAGCTATCGTTAAATTTGCACTCGCTTAAATTTATCTTGTCTAAATTCGCTTTTAAGCCCAAATTTTCGCCCTCTAAGCCAAATTTTAAACCAAAATCAAAAGCCTTAAATTCGCCCAAACTCGCGTTATTTTCTGCGCTTAGAAACTCGCTATTTTTAAGGGCGATTTCACCAGCACCCAAAGTGGCGGCTAAATTTTGGCCAAACGAGGCGTTTAAATCGATATTTGCAAGCGAAATTTGCTCCGATTTAATTAAATTTTGGCTAGCAAGCAGGGCAAGGTCGTTTAGTGTGATTTTGCTTTTTTTCAAATTTAGCGCGATTTCCTCGTCTAAAATCACCTCATAAAGGGCGTTTGCGCTGATTTTTCCACCGAGTAGATCAAGCTCTTTTATATCCAAAAACGATAGCCAAAACGGATTGATTTTGAGATTTTCTACGCTTAAATTTCCCTCGATTTTAAGCGGATTTAGGCTGATTGAGCCTGAGTGAAAGATATTATCGAAAGTCTGCGAAGAGGCGTTAAAATCGTGGTTTCCGATAGAATTACTAGCCAAATTTAGGCCGGCGATTTCGTAGTTTAAGCTACCAAGCTCGATTTTAAAGGGGCGTTTTAGGCTCAAATCTTCGTAAAAAACTCCGCCGTTTTCGATTTTGAAATTATCCAGCTTGACATTTATGCTCGAATTTTCGTCCGTTTCTTCGCTTTCGCTATTAGCATAAAGGCTCTCAAAATTAAACGAGCCGTTATTTTCGCGCGAAATGCTGATTTTAGGGCTTTGCAGGCGCAGGGTTTGGATATCTATGGTTTTGTTAAATAGCTCGCCAAATTTCAGCTTGACATCGATTTTTTCGGCCGAAAATAGCGGTTTGAAAGTCGAAAGCGAGGGAGCAGTGATGTTTAGCTCGTAGGTAAAGGGGTTAAATTTCGCGCTTTTAACGCTGAAATTTGCCTCGTTTTCTAGGATTTTTGGAACTGCTTTTTCGATGAGAAGTGGCACGCCAAAAAAGCCAAAAAGCGTGTAAAACGCGCCAATCCCACAAATGCTATAAATAAATTTTTTCTTGTGTTTTGCTAAAAATTTCACCATTTTCGCGCCTATTGATTGTTAAATTTAATAATTTAAAATTATAGCAAATTAAATTAAAAGGCTGATTTTGTTAGTTCATATCTGTTGTGCGGTGGATTGTGATTATTTTTTGCGTAGGTTAGCGCGCGAGTGCGATGAGGCTTTGGTAGGGTATTTTTACGACCCAAACATACACCCTTACAGCGAGTATTTGCTGAGGTTGGAGGACGCAAAGAGCGTGTGTGAAGGGCTCGGGATCAAATTTTACGCTGGGGAATATGATTATGAGGCGTGGTTAGAAGGGGCAAAAGGCCTTGAAAACGAGCCAGAAAAGGGCAGGCGCTGTGAGTTTTGCTTCGATTTTCGTATGCAAAATACTGCCGAATTCGCGCGCAGTATCGGCGAGCAAAAAATCACCACGACGCTTTTAATGAGCCCCAAAAAATCGCACGCCCAGCTCGCCCGTTCGCTAGAAAAAATCTGCAAAGAGCAAAATTTGGAGTTTATCGCGCCTGATTTTCGCAAAAACGGCGGCACGAACGAGCAGTTTAGCTTAGCCAAAAAAGAGGGGCTTTATCACCAAAACTACTGCGGCTGCATGTTTGCGCTATCTACGCAGCGCGGAGAGGGCGAAATTTACGAGCTTATGTCGCCAGTTAGTGGGGAAATTTTGCCTGCTTCGATAGAAGAAAAGTTTAAATTTTATAAAAAAGTGGCGAAATTTAGGCGCGATGGCGCAAAATTTGAGATTATCAGAGATGAGTTTTTAAACTACCGCCTGCTTAGGGCGTGGGTGAAATTCTCTGGGCAGATAAGGTCTTCGTTTATCTTGCATAACTCCCATTTTAGGCGTGAATTTGTCAAATTTAGCATAAATGAGAGTTGCGAGAAATTTTACTGCGATAAGGGCGAGATTAAAATTTTAAGCCTTAAATTTTTCAACGAAATTTTAAAAACAGATTTCAAAAACACAGCCGAAATTTTAAAAAATCCGCCAAGCCTGAAAAAACAAGAGCAAATTCGCGCGAAAATTTGCGGTGCGCGTTCGCTTTCGCCAATCATCGTCGTAGATGAAATTTACCAAGCCAAAGTGGAGATTTACGCGCTATCTCGGATATTTTTAGATGTTAGGGAAATTTTAGTAAAGTTAGGGTAAAATGGCAAGAATTTTTATCAAGGATACGAAATGATTGACATAACCGAAATCTTAAACATACTCCCGCACCGCTACCCGTTGCTTTTGATTGACAAAGTTACCGATATGGATATGGGAAAAACGATAATCGCTTACAAAAACATCACTTATGGCGAGCAAATTTTTCAAGGTCACTTTCCTGGCCACCCGATTTATCCTGGCGTGATGATTATCGAGGGACTTGCCCAAGCTGGGGGAATTTTGGCGTTTAAAGCAATGGAAGCTGAGGGCACGGATTTAAGTGATAAGGTTGTGTATTTTATGAGTATTGATAAAGCTAAATTTCGCAAACCAGTGCGCCCAGGAGACCGCTTAGAATACCGCTTAGAGGCGATTAAACACAGAGGCAGAATTTGGCAGTTAAAGGGCGAAGCGTATATCAAAGATGACGCAGGAGGCGATGTTTTGGCAGCCGAGGCAGAACTTCAAGCAATGGTAATGGATAAATAAAATGAGCAAAATTCATCACACCGCTATCGTAGAAGATGGCGCAGTTTTGGGCGATGATGTCATAATCGAGCCTTATGCGTTTGTAAGTGCTCAGGCCAAAATCGGCTCTGGCACACTCATAAAGCAGGGCGCGCGCATCATCGGCGATACTACAATCGGCGAAAATTCTAAAATTTTCTCTTATGCGATTGTGGGCGATATCCCGCAAGATATCAGCTTCGAAGTAGGCGAAAAAACAGGCCTCATAATCGGCAAAAACGCCACAATCCACGAATTTTGCACCATTAGCTCTGGTTCGCACAAAGGAGATGGATTTACGCGCATTGGCGATAATATCTTTATGATGGCGTATTGCCATGTGGCGCATGATTGCATTTTAGGCGATAATATCATTTTGGCAAATTCAGCCACTTTGGCTGGGCATGTGCAAATGGGCGATTACGCAGTAATCGGCGGTCTAACCCCCGTGCATCAATTCGTTAAAATCGGCGAGAGTTGTATGATAGCAGGGGCTAGCGCGCTTGGACAAGACATAGTGCCGTTTTGTCTAGCGGAGGGAAATAGGGCCTATATCAGGGGGCTAAATTTAACAGGAATTCGCCGTAGATTTGACAGAGATACGGTCGAAATCATCAACAAAGCATATAAATTTTTATTTAACCAAGGCGTGGGATTAAAAGAACAAGCCGAAATTTTGATAAACGAAACAGATAATGCGCATGTGAAAAAAATGTGCGATTTTATATTAAACACAAAACGCGGAATTCCGCTAGATAAGGGTAGAAATTAATGTCAGATAAATGTAGTTTTTGTGGTGCATCAGAAGAAAAAAATCTCACTATTTTTCCAAATCCAGAAGGCACAGCCTCAATTTGTAGCCGTTGCGTAGATATGGCTTATACTACACTTCACGGTGGCGAGGCGCTAAAACAGAGCGAACGAATCGCAGGTGAGATAGATTTCGAGGCGATTAAACCAAAGGCTTTAATGGAGGTTTTGGACAGATATGTAATCGGCCAAGAAAGGGCGAAAAAGATTTTTAGTGTGGGTGTTTATAACCACTACAAACGAATTTTTCGCAAAGATGAGATAGAGGGCGACGATACTGAAATTTCAAAATCAAACATTTTGCTAATCGGTCCGACAGGAAGTGGCAAAACGCTTATGGCGCGGACTTTGGCTAGGTTTTTAGATGTGCCTATTGCAATCAGCGACGCTACAAGCTTAACAGAAGCCGGATATGTTGGCGAAGATGTCGAAAATATCCTAACAAGACTTCTTCAAGCAGCCGATGGCGATGTCGAGAGGGCTCAGCGAGGAATTGTGTTTATTGATGAGGTAGATAAGATTGCAAGAATGAGCGAAAACCGCTCGATTACGCGTGATGTCAGTGGCGAGGGCGTGCAACAAGCGCTTCTTAAAATCATCGAAGGAAGTGTGGTAAATATCCCGCCAAAAGGTGGCAGAAAACACCCAAATCAAGATTTTATACAAATTGATACGACAAATATTTTGTTTGTTTGCGGTGGGGCGTTTGATGGTATAAACGAGATTATCGGACGCAGAATCGGCAAAAATGTGCTTGGTTTTGGGCAAGAAAAACGAAGCAAAAAGGAAAACCAAAATTTGCTTGGCATGGTAGAGGCTGATGATTTGGTGCATTATGGGCTAATCCCTGAGCTTATCGGCAGACTTCATGTCATGGCGAGTTTAAACGAAATCGACGAGGCGGCAATGGTTAGAATTTTAACCGAGCCAAAAAATGCGATTTTAAAACAATATCAAAAACTTTTTGCAATCGACGGGGCAAATTTGAAATTTGACGATGAAGCTCTAAGCGAGGTAGCAAAACTTGCTATCAAGCGCAAAACTGGTGCTAGGGGACTTAGATCGATTATTGAAGAGATTATGATTGATATAATGTTTGACCTACCAGAGCTTAGTGGATATGATGTGATTATCTCAAAAGAGGTAGTCAGTGAGGGCGCAAAGCCGATATTAGTAAAACAAAATTTAACTGCATAGGGGAATA
>JAGBJQ010000083.1 GCA_017934385.1 Campylobacter sp.
ACCAGAGCCTGAACCACCACCAGTTGAACCACCACCAGTTGAACCACCACCAGTAGAACCACCACCAGTAGAACCACCACCAGTAGAACCACCACCAGTAGAACCACCACCAGTAGAACCACCACCAGTTGAACCACCTGAGCCCGAACCACCACCAGTTGAACCACCACTAGAGTTTCCACCGCCAGAGTTTCCACCGCCAGAGTTTCCACCGCCAGAGCCAGAACCACCAGAGCCAGAACCACCACCTGTGTCTTCATCACCGCTAAACGATAAGTCTAAATTCTTTTGGGTGTCATCAACTGCGATTTTACCTGTGATATTGATTAGACCTGCTATGCTAACATTGCTTAAATTTGCTTTGCCTTTTGTTTCATCAAAATCAACTAGCGTTCCTTGTGTGCTAATCAAGTGAATAACGCTATCTTTTGTAAGTCCGTTAGCGTTGCTTAGATAGGCATTTACATTAGTGCCGTATAAACCTGTATCTTCTGTGGTAGTTAGGCTTAGGGCTGTATCGCCGTTAGAAACTGTGCTAGGCAGATAGAAATTTATATTTTCAAAATTTGCGATATTTGCAGCTGATAAGCCTATGACAGGTTTATCACTTGTGCCTATGTTTAGTTCGTTGCCTGCTAGCACTTCTTTTGTGCTATCATCGCTTATACCACCATAGATAGTTCCTTTTATGGTTCCGCCTGTGAAATTTACTGTGTTATTTGTTGCGGTATTGTAAATAGAAAATCCGCCCACAACATCACGGTTAATAGTTCCGTCAGTGATAGTTACAAAGTTACCGCTAGCTGTTTCGTCAGAAGAAAATCCGCCAAAAACATCATAGTTAATAGTTCCGCCACTAATAGTTACAGAGTTACCGCTAACTGTTCCGCTATGAGAATTTCCGCCATAAACATAGTCGTTAATAGTTCCACCGCTAATAGTTACCGAGTTACCGCTAACTGCTCCGCTTTCAGATTTTCCGCCATGAACATTATAGTTAATAGTTCCGTCAGTGATAGTTACCGAGTTACCGCTAACTGCTCCGATATTAGAATATCCGCCAGAAACACCGCGAATAATTCCGCTAGATATAGTTACCGAGTTACCGCTAACTGCTCCGTATTCAGATTGTCCGCCATAAACACTGGTGCTAGTTCCGCCTTTGATAATTACTTTGTTATCGCTAACTTCGCCTGTGAGAGCGGTGCCGCCGTTTATAAACCAAACTTTTCCGCTATTTAAAGTAACGGTGTTACCGCTAACTGTTGTATCAGTGCTATAATCTCCGCCACCAAAGATACTGTTATTAAACGAATTTGAGCCCAAATTCACATTTACGGTGTTTCCGCTATATGACGGCGTGTCTATACCAGAAGCGATAGTGGTTAGTTCGTCATCAAAGTCGTTTGATATAGTAAATTCTTGTTCTGCTTCTGCGTTTGTGCTGTCGTTTTTCATCTTACGAGTGTAAGTCGTAGGGCTAGTGATATTGAAAATTTTATCAACCGAGCTGAAAGTAGGAGTGCTTGAACCGCCGTTATCTTTAAACAGCAAATCCAAATTCTTAGCTATGCTATCAAGTTTGATATAGCCTTTGACATTTAAAAGACTTGCAATATTGACATTTGTTTGCTCGGCTTCGTTGTTTTTAGGGGCGTTTAGCGTTCCAGCTGTTTTTATAAGATGAACTGTGCTATCTTTGGTTAGATTTGAAGCGTCGCTTAGATACGCTGTAACGGTTGTTTTAGATAGGTCTGTGTTGCCAGTGCCTGTTAAATTCAAAGCCGTAAAGCCGTCTGCAATGCCACTAGCTAGATAAAAATTCAAATTTTCAAAGTTGTAGATATTTTCTGCATTTAGCGTATTTGATATTTTTTTATCAGCTATGCCTATGTTTAGGGTGTTGCCTGTTAGCATATCTGCACCTGTATAACCAGAATATCCAACTCTAATTTTACCATTAATGGTTCCACCTGTGTAGGTTACGGTGTTGCCTGTGGCTTCGAAATTTGAATATGGATAAGTGCTATTAGCATAGCCACCAATGACATCACC
This sequence comes from Campylobacter sp., assembly GCA_017934385.1. Taxonomy (GTDB): domain Bacteria; phylum Campylobacterota; class Campylobacteria; order Campylobacterales; family Campylobacteraceae; genus Campylobacter_B. Next base: position 2,056 of record JAGBJQ010000083.1, read on the forward strand.
TTCAATGCTTCCGCCTGATATGATTACGGTGTTATTTGTGGCTGCGTCGGCAGTAACAGAGCGTCCGCCATAGACACTACCGCTAACCGTTCCGCCTGAGATAGTTACGGTGTTGCCTGTGGCTAAGCCGTTATAAGAGTATCCGCCAAAGACATTAGCATTAACAGTTCCGTCTGATATGGTTACTTTATTATTAGAAACTGTTCCGGTTCCGTTAATGTAGCCTCCATTAACGGTAGATTTTATTATTCCGCCAGTTATTAAAACTTCATGTTCGCTAGCCTCACTGATACCATTACCACCAAATATTTGACTTGTGGTTCCGCCCGATATGGTTACTTTATTTTTATTTGCTGTGTCGCCACTTCCGCCATATACTTCACTAACATCGCCATTGGTAATACTAACTTCATTTGAAATAGCATTGCCGCCGCTTTGACCATAACCACCATATATTTTACCCTTTACCTTTCCGCCACCGATAGTAACAGTGTTGTTTTTTGCTGTAAAGCGATTACCAGATAGCATTCTTGCGACCGCACCATAGATATTATTAACTTCTCCGCCGTTCATAATAACTTCGTTATTAATCGCATCTTTTTCTCTATTTTGTGGTCCATTTGCAGAAAATCCGGCTCTAATATCCTTGGTAGAGTAATCATTGCTTCCGATAGTAATTCCAATAATTTGATCACGCGACCCGTCATCTCCGTTGTTTCCTTGATATGTGCCACCGCTACTGGTAAATTCACCACCTAGTAACTCCGTATTGTCGGCAAGTGCTAAATTTGGCACCACAGCCATGAGCGTAGCTGCCGCTACAACGCTAAATTTGAGTGGATTTTTCATATTATCTCCTTTATTAAAAGTGCTTTGAATTTGCTAAATCGGTAAAATTCGCCAAAATTTGGCAAAAAACTAAATTTTAAAAACCTGTGAATTTGTAGAATTTGAGATTTTTCACCTCCGATAAAAAATGGTTGTATTGTGAAATTTGTGATTAAATTTATTGCTGGATTGTAAAATTTGGAAATTTGATAAAATTTGCGTTTCGCTGATACTTGCGAAGTAGCCCAAAGACAGGCTGTGGCTTTTAGTTCGCCCCCCCCCCGCAACGATTTGGTAGAAGTTTCATCATTTCCCCTAAAATATAAAATTTCGGAGCATTGTATTTAAATTTCATTAAATTTTGGCTTATTTTTTTAAATTTTGGTTAAAGAATACGGCTAAATTTGGGAATTTTATCAAATTTAGTGAAATTTAAAAACGCCACCGCAAGCGAGGCAGTATTTCTGGCTTGCGGCAGCGTGGAATTTCAAGTAAATTTCGCAAAATTTTGCGCTAAATTTTACGCAAAATTATTTCACAGGCAAGACATCATCAACATCTATTTCTACGCCGACTAAATCCTTATCCACCTCGCCGACTATACGGATTTTGGTATCTGGGCTCACGACTAGGCCGTTCCAGTCATCATCGTCGATATCGACGGTGATAGAGGCGCCACTTTTATCCACGAATAGATATTTATCGTCGTTATTTAGGCGTTTTTTGATATTTCCCACTAGGGTTACCTTCGTATCATCGCGCAAATCTTTCGCCTCTTTGACGCTAGTTACGCGGTATGATTTGGCGCCGTATTCGACGAACTCGCCCTTGCTGCTGCCATCATTTCCGACAAAACCGCCCTTTGCCAAGGCAAATGCGCAAACTGCACTAAGGATTAAAAATTTTTTTACCATAATTCACTCCTTTTAAGAAATTTTTTGTGTGATTTTACAATATTTGAATTGAACCTAAGTTTAACGAATTTTTTTAATTTTAAAATTTGAAATTTTATAAATTTTCGACGCAGCGCGCTCGCTAAATTTCTCATCTACGATGATATCTGCGATATCACGCGCATACTCTTCGTCGAATTTCTCGCCGTGCAAATTCGCCGAGCTCGAATACATCGCGCCAAATTGTCGCAGAAATTTCGCATGCTCACAGCCTTGCACATAGCGAAGTGAAATTTGATTTGGGTAGATGAAGGTTGATTTTTTCGCCCTTCGCACGAGATTTTTAAATTTTTCTGGCACGCGCGCTAAGGTTTTTAGCTCGTTTAAATTTGCCGTGGTTAGCACGCAGGGAGTGTTTTCATGGCGCATTTTCGCGCGGTTAATCTGCGCAAAGTCCTTGCTTAAAAATCCGACTGTGGTGTCTGTCTGGGCTAGGTAAATCATAGCGGAAGTGAAATTTCGCCCGAAATTTGGGCGAAATTATTATTTGTAGTTTGTGATTGCGCGAGATAGGATTGCCTCGGCCTTGCTAGCGTCCTCGAAATCCTTGACTTTCACCCATTTACCAGGCTCTAATGCCTTGTAGGTTTCAAAGAAATTTTTGATTCTATCAAGCGTGATTTTTGGCAAATCGCTTAGAGATTTGATATTGTCATATCTAGGGTCGATTTTGCTAACCGGCACGGCTAGGAGTTTTTCATCCATTCCGCTTTCATCTTCCATAACCAAAACGCCGATTAAGCGGCATGGGATAACTGAGCCTGCTTGAAGCGGGTATTCATTTAGCACCAAAATGTCGGCAGGATCGCCGTCATCTGCTAGTGTATTTGGCACAAAGCCGTAGTTTGCAGGGTAAAACATCGCCGAATACATAACGCGATCGACGCAAACCGCACCGCTTTCTTTGTCGATTTCATATTTTATGTTTGAGCCGTAAGGAATTTCGATTACAGCGTTGATTTTATCAGGGTTTGAACCTGCTTTGATTTTAGAAATATCCATTTTTTGTCCTTTATTTAAATTTTAATTTTACCACGCATTTATAGAAAATCCCGTGAAAACTCCGCCGCCGCCGCTGTTTCCTGCCACGCTCACGGATTTTTTGGCTTCACAACCAGCGCAAAAAACCAAAACAGCAAAAACAGCGCAAATTTTAAGGCTAAATTTCAAGCCAAATTTGGGGCTAAATTTCACAGGAATTCCCTAAATTTCACTCTTAACCGATGATTTTTTTCGCGATTATATCGTTGATATCTTCGACGATTTCTTCGATTGTGCGTTCGCCATCGACTGAGTAAAAAATCTCTTTTTTGCCGTAAAATTCGCGGATTGCGCCGATTGGTTCGTTGAAGACTTTCATACGGTTATAAAAGACTTGCTCGTTATCATCAGCTCCCCTTGCACGACCCAAAACGCGCTCTTTGGCTGTGTTTTCGCTAACTGCAACTTCGATTACTGCGCTAAGCTCGATCTCATCATCGCTTTTTAAAACTTCGTCGAGTTTTGTCATTTGCTCCACGCTTCGTGGGTAGCCGTCGATGATGATAAAATCTTTTGGCGAGCTTTTAATCGCAGAAGTTATCGTGCCTACAACCACTTCAAGCGGGACTAAATTTCCAGCCGAGATAAAGCTGTCGATTGTTTTGCCTAGTTCGCTACCGCTTGCTACCTCTGCGCGAAGCAAATCGCCAGTAGAGTAGTGAGCGATACTCTCGTTGTTTTGCGCGATCAAGCTAGCGTCTGTGGTTTTGCCACTGCCCGGTGCGCCGATGATTAAAAATAGATTTTTCATTTTTTATCCTTTAAATTTATTCTAAGACCTAATTCTTGGAGCTGTTCGCTACTAACCTCGCTTGGAGCCTTTGTCATAGGGCATTGCGCTCTTTGTGTTTTAGGGAAGGCGATGACATCTCTAATACTACTTGATTTGGTAACTAACATCATAAGTCTGTCAAATCCAATCGCAATACCGCCGTGTGGTGGCGCACCAAAGCTAAGTGCATCAAGCAAGAAGCCAAATTTTTCCCTTTGCTCGTCTGGCTCGATTTTAAGTAGTTTGAAAACCTTTTCTTGGATATCAGCTTTGTGGATTCTGATACTTCCTCCTCCTAGTTCCACGCCATTTAGCACGACATCGTAAGCGATAGAGGTGATTTCTTCCATATCTGGCTCATCGACATTGTTTGGCATTGTAAATGGGTGGTGCATTGCAGAGTAGCTTCCGTCGTCGTTTTGCTCGAACATTGGGAAATTTACAACCCACAAAAATTCGAGTTTGTTCTCGTCGATAATGCCAAGCTCGTTTGCGAGGAAAAGTCTAAATCTACCCATATAATCAAGCACGATTTTTTTCTTTCCAGCGCCGAAAAATACGACATCGCCGACTTTTAGGTTGCAGCGTTTGACTAGCTCAGCCACATCTACTTCATCGAAAAATTTAACCAAAGGACCTTTTAGTCCATCTTCTTTGACTTGGATAAATGCTAGGCCTTGTGCGCCAAATTTGCGCACATATTCTTCGAATCTTTGCATTTGGCGTTTGCTAAATTTCAAATCTCCACCCTCGACAACAAGGGCTTTTACACGGTTTTTCTTGGTGTCTTTTGCGATATTAGCGAAAATTTCATTATTTGAACGCGCGAAAATATCAGCCACATCGATAAATGGCATACCAAAGCGAAGATCTGGTTTATCGCTACCGTAATTCTCCATAGCGTCTTTGTATTCCATTACGCGAAACGGAGTTGGGATATCGTGACCACAAGCAGCGAAAATATCTTTCAAAAATGTCTCAGCGACCTTCATTACATCGTTTTGATCGCAAAAGCTCATCTCGACATCGATTTGGGTAAATTCTGGCTGGCGATCTGCACGCAAATCCTCATCGCGGAAGCATTTTGCCACTTGGAAATATCTATCAAATCCAGAGCACATTAAAAGCTGTTTGAAAAGCTGTGGGCTTTGCGGAAGCGCATAAAAGCTACCCGGATAAACGCGGCTAGGCACTAAATAATCCCTCGCACCCTCTGGCGTAGCGCGAGTTAGCACAGGGGTTTCAACCTCGACAAAACCAAGTCTATCAAGCGCATTTCGTGCCGCAATGGCCGCTTTTGAACGCATTGCAAAGCGCTCAAATTTATCGCTCGTCCTTAAATCCAAAAATCTGTATTTTAGGCGAATTTCCTCATTTACATTTTCATCTCCGATGACAAATGGTAGCGCACGGCTCGGATTTTCGATGATTAGCTCATCGACTACGATTTCAATCTCTCCGGTTTTTAAATTTGGATTTTCCAAACCCTCGCCTCTGGCGCGAACTTTTCCGTTTGCGCGCAAAACATATTCGTTTCTGACATCGTTTGCTATTTCGTAAGCGCTTTTGCTATCTTTTGGATCGCATACTAGCTGTAAAAGTCCGCTTCTATCGCGCAAATCGATGAAAATAACGCCACCATGGTCGCGGTAAGAATTCACCCAACCACAAACGCTAACATTTTCGCCGATATTTGCTTTGCTTAGATCGGTGCAATAATGACTTCGCAATGTGTTCTCCTTAAAAAAAATAATTAAAACCAATGATTATAGTTAAATTTTGCTTTTACAAAGCTAATTTTTTATAAAATCGCGCCATGGAAAATTTAATCGCATTACAAAAAAATTTAAAATTTGTCGGAATCATCGCCAAAACAGAGGCGGGAATTTTGCCTATTATGGAGGAAATTTCTAAAATTTTGCGCTTGGGGGGCATTGAAATTTTATGCGAAAAAACCTGCGCGCAGTATTTTGGCAAAACTGGATTTAGCATAGATGAGATTTTATCTCGCACCAAAGTTTTAATCAGCCTTGGAGGGGACGGCACGCTAATTGGCGTGGCTAGAAGCGTGCTAAAAAAAGGCGCATATATAATAGGTGTAAATGCTGGCACACTTGGCTTTCTAACAGACATTAAAAATAGCGAATTTAACGCATTTTGGCGTGAATTTATGGCTGGGAAATTTAGGTTAGATAAACTGCCAGTTTTGAGCGTAAGCTTGGAGCGTAAAAACGGCGAGAAGCTCGAAATCAGCGCATTTAACGATATGGTTATCACGCGCTCTCATATCTCGTCAATGGCGAAAATCGACGCGTTTTTGGACGATACGCACTTCAACACATACTATGGAGACGGCGTCATAATCAGCTCGCCAGCGGGCTCGACAGCGTATAATATGAGCGCAAATGGCGCGATAATCTACCCGCTTTGCGAAGTTTTCGCTATAACGCCGATTTGCTCTCACAGCCTGACCCAACGCCCGCTAATTTTGCCAAAAAGATACAAACTAGGCTTCAAAAATAGCGGTAATTCCGAGCTTTGCGTAGTCATCGACGGACAAAATTTTTACAATATGGACGAATTCAAAAGCGTGGAAGTAAAAATTTCAAAACACAAATCCCAAATAATCCGCGCTAGCTCATACGATTATTTCGCGGTTTTGAAGGAAAAATTGCGCTGGGGACATGCTGGATGTTAGAGAGAGTGTATATCAAAAATCACCTTAGCTTCAACGAAATCGAACTAAATTTCGCCCCAGGGCTTAGCGTATTTACCGGTGTGAGCGGTGCTGGAAAATCTGTGCTAATGAACGCTATTTTGGCTGTGTTTGGGTTAAGGGAGGCAGAAGCGAAGATCATAGAAGCCGACATTAGCCACGAATTTGGGCTTGATGAGTTTGGCATAGAAAACGAAACTCCGAATAATTTCCGCATTTTGCGGGATAAATCCGTGCGGTATTTCATAAACTCGCAACTAATTTCAAAGAAAAATTTAACCAAAATCGCGGGCGAATATGTGAAATTTCTAGGCGCAAAAAATGCCGATGAGATAAACTCTGCCTCGCTTTTGGAGTTGCTTGATTTTATGATTTGTAAAAATGATAGCGCTCATGGCGCAAATTTGGCGAATTTTAGGGCTAAATTTAGCGAATTTTTAAGAGTGCAAAAAGAGCTTAAAAAAATCGAAGAAGAAGAAAACAAAATCGAAGAACTTAAAGAATTTGCCAAATTTGAAATCGAAAAAATCGAGCAAATTTCGCCTAAAATCGGCGAATACGAAGAGCTTTTGGCAGTCAAAAAAAAGCTTAGCAAGAAGGATAAAATCGAAGAACTTTGGGCGAGAGCCGAAGGGATTTTCGAATTTGAGCGAAGCGTGATAGAAGCGCTAAATCTAAGCGAAATGGATAGCGCGTTTTTCGAAGATAGTATGAACGAACTGCGCGTAAAAATGGAAAGCTTAAACCTCGATGAACTAGGTGAAATCGATATCGAGGCAGTGTTAAACAGACTAGAAGCGCTTTCAGGCTTAAACAAACGCTACGGCGACATTGCCGGCGCGCTTGACACGCTTGAAAGGCGCAGGGCAGAGTTTGCGCACTACGAGCAAATCAGCTTCGAAAAAAGGGATTTAAACGCGAAATTTGACGCGCTAAATTTGGAAATTTCAAATTTAGCTACTCTTATCAGCGCAAAACGAAAAGCAAGTAAAAACGCGCTAGAAAGCCTGATAAATCGCTATTTGGGCGATTTGTATATGCCTAGCGTGAGGCTGGAATTTTTAGAGCAGAGCTTGGAAGCAAACGGTAGCGACGAAGTGCGCGTAATGCTAAATAATACCGAATTTAAAAATTTAAGCTCGGGCGAGACAAACCGCCTGCGCCTCGCCTTCATCGGGGCAAATTTGGAGATTACAAACCAAGGAAGCGGGATTTTAATCCTTGATGAGATTGATTCGAATTTAAGCGGAAAAGAGGCGATGAGTATCGCAACCGTGCTAGAAAAAATTTCAAAATTTTACCAAATTTTCGCTATCTCGCACCAGCCACAGCTTAGCTCCAAAGCCCACTCGCACTTTTTAGTTAGCAAAAACGGAGAAATTTCGAGCGTAAAACTGCTAAATGAGAGCGAAAAAATCACAGAACTAGCCAGAATGATTAGCGGCGAGACGATAAGCAAGGAAGCATTAGAATTCGCCAAAAAGCTAAAAAATTAGCTAAATTTAAGCAAAAAATGAAACTAGTTTGGTATATTTAATCTTTGTTTAATTTTAATTTGGCTATTTTGGCGTAAAATGTTTTGTTTATAAATTTTTAAGTGAGTTTTATGATTATTGATACACATTGCCATTTAGATGATAGTAGCTATTTTAGCGACCTTGACGCCGTAGTTCAAAGAG
>JAGBJQ010000084.1 GCA_017934385.1 Campylobacter sp.
CAACTGCAACAGTTGTTTTACCTGTTTGTCTATCGCCGATAATTAGCTCTCTTTGACCTCTACCGATTGGAACAAGGGCGTCGATTGCTTTAAGACCTGTTTGAAGTGGCTCATGAACTGATTTCCTAGCCATAATGCCTTTTGCTTTTTCTTCAACGAATCTTGTTGTATTCGTATCGATTGGACCTTTGCCATCAATCGGCTCGCCAAGGGCATTTACAACGCGTCCGATTAGCGCGTCGCCTACTGGAACGCGCAAAAGTTTGCCAAGTCTTTTTGCGCTACTTCCTTCATTAATACCGCTTGTATCGCCCAAAATAACGACACCGACACTGCTTTCTTCCAAATTCAGCGCAATACCGCGAGAGCCGTTTTCGAACTCAACCATTTCATTAGCCATAACATTTTTAAGCCCATAAACATTAGCGACACCGTCAGCAACAGATACGACTTTACCTGTCTCTTCGACATCAACGCTAAGATCAAAGCTTTCAATTCGCTCTTTAATTATGCTACTAATTTCGTCTGCTTTAATTTTCGCACCCACACTTTACTCCTTATTAAATTGCTTTTAAAATATATTCACTCATTTTTTGTTTCAATCTATCGATTGAAAAACTAATCTCAAATCCCAAATCCTCGACCTCGATTTTGATACCCTCGTAGTCGCATTTGACTAGTTCGAGTAAAATTTCGGCGTTAAATTTCTTTGAAATTTTGCCTTGCAAATACTTGATTTTATCCTCGCTAATATCTTGATTTGAGTAAATTTTGCCGTGGAATTTGTTATCCATAGCAGAGATATTTTTACGCAAATCATCTGTGATTTGAGGAATCAAACCAATTCTTCTATTTTTGGCAAGAAATTTGATGAAATTTACGATTTTATCGCTTGGATCTTTGATAAAAGAAAGTATTAAATTCACTTTATCAGCGTCTTTGATTGTTGGAGATTTTATAATATCGCCAAATTTTGAAACCTTAAACGCAGATGAGATAGTCTCCAATGTGCCTAAAACAGCGCCTAATTCGTCTTTTTTATAAGTTTTAATCAGTGCGCTTACATATTTTTTCGCCGTATTATCTATCATCACACAGCCTTTTTCTCAATGATATCAAGAAGCTTGTCTTGCTTGAATTCCATAGTGTCTTTTGCAAAAACCTCATCTAAGATTTCATTTACGACCTCTTTTTCGATACGGCGTGTTTCGAAATCTTTTTGCTCAGCGAAAGATTTGTTTAAATTTTTAATCTCTTGCTCGCTCATCGCTTTTACTTTATCAGCCGCAAACACAGCCTCTTTTTTAGCAGTTTCGATTAACGATGCGCCTTGGGCTTTTGCCTCTTCTAAATCTTTTTTTACTTGTTCTTTTTTCTCATTTGATTCTTTTAAAATTCTTTGATTTGTTTCAAGGCGTTTAGCGATACTATCGATTCTGGCTTTGAAAGCGTCTTTTGCAGGGCCTTTTAGAAGGTAATATAAAATGCCGAAAAACAATACGAAATTTATCGTTCTCCATACTATATCGTAGTCTTTTGGGCCGTCATGTCCGCTAGCTAGCGAGATAAGTGGCAAAATAAGGAAAATTAGATATTTTTTCACGCCGACTCCTTAAATTTTTGAAAGTGCAGATTTGATTTCGTCTTTGAAATCAGGGATTTTCGCACTCAAATCACTTTTTAAGCTTGCTTTTTGCTCGTTTAAGCTTTCGCTAAATTTCGCAAAATCGGCCTCTAATTTAGCTTTTTGCTCAGCAATTTCTTTGCTAGCAACCTCTTTTGCGCTATCTACCGCTTCTTGCTTAATTTTACTTGCCTCAACCCTCGCAGCGTCAAGAACCTTTGCTATCTCTGCTTTGTTAGAATCGACATCTTGTGCGTTTTTTCTAGCATTTTCCTCATCTTCTCTAATCGCTTTTTCGCGCGCTTCCATGTGCGCAAGAAGCGGTTTGTAAAGCTTGGTATTTAAAAATGCTATTAGAGCTAAAAACACAATGATTGTCGTCAGCATTGCAGATACACTAATTTCTAGCATTACACCTCCTTGGCTAAATTTTATATAAACTTGGGATACTACAATAATTAAGATTAAAATTTAATATAATTTTAACCTATTTGTTTCATAAAGTCTGAAATTTGTGAAATTTCGCTAAATTCTATAAGAATTTTCTTATCTTTCACGCTGATTTTTCCAAATTTGTTTAATTTTTCTTTCAGCTTCATAAGTTCTGGCTTAAAGGTTTGGAATTCTTTATGGTTGTTTGCAGTTTTGACATTTTCTTTGCTTTTTAGCTTTTTAATCAAATCCTCGGTCTCTCTGACGCTAAGTTTTTGTCCAGTGATTGTATTTAAAACCAAAATTTGCTCATCTTCGCTAAGACCTACGATGACCTTTGCATGGCCTTGGCTGATTTTTTCCGTGCGCAAAGCATCTTGAAGAGGGGCTGATAAATTTAGCAAACGCATGGTGTTTGTGATTTGCGTGCGGGATTTTTTGATGATATCGGCTAACTCTTCTTGCGTGATTTTATACTCTTCGATTAGTTCGCGGTATGATTTGGCTAGCTCGATTGGGTTTAAATTCTCCCTTTGGATATTTTCGATTAGGGCTAGTTCGCGCATGTTTTGCGAACCAAGGTCTGCTACGACGGCTTTGATTTTGCTAAGACCTGCTAGCTTGGTTGCTCTTAGCCTCCTCTCGCCAGCGATTAGGACATAGGCGCCATTTTTTTCGATGACTACGATTGGCTGGATAAGGCCGTGTCTAAGGATACTCTCGCTTAGTTCGCGAAGTGCTTCTTCGTTGAAATTTAACCTTGGTTGATATGGATTTGGCGAAATTTTATCCACATCGATTTCGATGACTAAATTTTCAGATTGTCCATCTTCTAGCTCTTTTGTGTATGCCTTTTCGACATCTTCTAAAATACTGCCTAAACCCCGTCCTAGCACACTTTTTTTAACCTTGCTCATCTTTTCTCCATTACTGCTTTTGCTAAATCCTGATACGCTAGCGAACCGGCCGATTTTTTATCATATAAAATTACCGGTTTGCCAAAGCTTGGACTTTCGGCGAGTTTTACATTGCGCGGGATTACGACAAGGTTTTTATCCTTGCCGATGTAAAATAGCTTTTCGCCAAAATACTCTTGCAAATTCGCCACGGTTTCCTTGGCAAGGTTGTTTTGCGCAGAATACATTGTCGGCAAAAAGCCTCTGATTTGCAAATTTTTATTTATGGTTTGTTTGACGATTTTTATGGTATTTAGCACGAGTGCAACACCCTCTAATGCGTAAAATTCACACTGAATCGGGATTATCACGCTATTGCTAGCTGCTAGGGCATTTACCGTGATACTGCCAAGCGTAGGTGGCGAATCAATAATGATATAATCATATATATCTTTTATCTCTTCGATTTTGTTTTTTAGGATTAGTTTGAAATCAGCCTCGTCAGCACTTTCGCGCTCGATACCAACTAGGCCGATATTTGAAGGGGCTAGATCCATATACTCCATTTGTGTTTTTTGTATGACTTCGGAGAGTTTTTTGCGACCAGTTAAGACATGGTAGATATTAAACTCAAAATCGCTTCTGTTAAACCCAAGCCCAGTCGTGGCGTTTGCCTGAGGATCGACATCGATTAGAAGCACTCGCTTTTTTTTCATCGCAAGCGACGCGCTCAAATTTATCGCTGTGGTTGTCTTGCCTACACCGCCTTTTTGGTTTGCAATCGTTATTATCTCGCTCATCTTAAACTATAAATCCTCTTTTTGTTTATTATTATCGCCCCATCGTCGCAGAGCTGCGCTTGCGAGAGTGGGACCTTTTCGCCCTCGATATGAGCGCAAAAATTTTGAGACAGGCGAAATTGTAACGAAAATTTACTAAAAATTTGCTTCCACGAGATTTTATTTTTGTATAAATTTAAAAACCCCTCCACAGCGTCTTTTGGAGTGATTTTTATGTCTAATATACCCGCAAATTCGGGCGCGCTAGCTAGGTTTATACCTATGCCACAAACTAGGATATTTTTTATTTTATTTGTCAAAATTCCGCCAATTTTGCGATCATTTATGTAAAAATCATTTGGCCATTTAAGCCAAATTTCAGAACCGCGTGAAGCAAGAAATTCTCTCATTATCATCGCAAAATAAATGCTGCTCGATTGAAGTGGCACATCGCTTGGCAAATCAGCCATATCCACACAAAACGAAAAAGCTAAATTTCCGCTTGCACTCTCCCAGCTATTTCCGCGCGAGCCCAGACCGCTACTTTGCGCCTGCGCCACTAAACAAAAGGGTGCGCGAACGCTTCCGTTTTTCAATCTTTCGATTAATTCGCTTTGCGTCGAGGGCAAAATCCCAGCAAATTCTATCTGCATAAAAACTCGCCTACGCCCAGGCGTTTGCCATTAATAAAATCTAGCGCGCCAACTGGCTTTTTGCTTGGTTCTTGCAAGGCTGTGATTTTAATCGCGCCTCTTTTGCAAGAAAGGCAAAATCCGTCTTTTTGGATACTTAAAATTTGGCCAAATTTATCAAATTCTCTCTCTTTGAAATCCTGCGCTAACTCTAAATTTAAGATTTTAAGCCCCGAGGCAGTGTAAATTCCAGGCCACGGAGTTAGAGCGCGAAATTTATTGTAAATCTCGCTTGCGCTCTCATTAAAATCCACAAGGCCGTCAGATTTAAGGATTTTTTTGCAATGCGAAGCAAGGGCGGAATTTTGTTTAATCGGCGAAATTTGGGCGAAATTTTGCAAAACTTTAACAATCAGCCCCGCCGCCAACTCTCCAAGCTCACTAAAAAGCTCGCTAGCCATTTTGCCCTCGCACGAAGTGCGGGCAAAACCCAGCATATCGCCAGTATCTAACCCCTCGTCCATGAGCATTGCCGTTACGCCAGTTTGCGCTTCACCCGCTAAAATCGCGCTTTGGATAGGGCTAGCGCCACGGAATTTTGGCAAAATAGAAGCGTGCAAATTTATACACGGCGCAATCTCTAAAATCCCTTTTGGCAAAATTTGACCATACGCTGCCACGACGATAAATTCTGGCGCAAGCTCCCTAATAATGCGCTCATTATCACCCTCGCGCAATCTATTTGGCTGAAAAATCGGCACGCTTTTTAAATTTTCCTGCGCCCACATTTTCACGCTTGGCGGGGTTAAAATTTGTTTTCTACCAACAGGGCGATCTGGCTGACAAAATATCCCCACAATCTCAAATTTAGCTGCCAATGCCCTTAAAATCGTCGTCGCATACTCTGGCGTGCCCATAAAAACTATTTTCATTTTTCCTCTTTTTTCACAAGTTTAAATAGCTCAAATTTTAGTTCGTTTATACCTGCGCCCGCAACGCTCGAAATCCCCATAACAAAGGCCGGTTTGCTCTCATCGAGCTTGCCAAACATTTCGTAATCTTGCCTTTTTTCATATCCAAATTCGCGCAAAAATTCATCGCATTTTTCATCAAAATTTTCGCATGCATCAAATTTCGTAAGCGCAATCGCAAAGGCGCGTTTTGCGAGATCTGGCGAGAATTTTTCAAGCTCGGCGCGAAGTGCGCGGTATTGCTCGCCTAGGCTTCGATAATTTGCAAGATCAAGCATAAAAAGCAAAATTTTAGTTCGCTCGATATGGCGCAAAAATTTTAGCCCAAGCCCCTTGCCATCGCTCGCCCCCTCGATAATGCCTGGAATATCGGCGATGACGAAATTGCTAAACTCATCTACGCTAACCATGCCAAGCTTTGGCGTGATTGTGGTGAATTCGTAGTTTGCGATTTCGGGTTTGGCGTTTGAAACGACAGAGATTAGCGTAGATTTGCCGACATTTGGGAAGCCTACAAGTCCTACATCTGCGATGAGTTTTAGCTCTAATCGCACATTTTTAGCCTCGCCAGGAAGCCCTGGTTGGGCGTATTCTGGGCGCTGATTTACTGAGTTTTTAAAATGCACATTTCCAAGCCCCCCTTTGCCGCCCTTTAAAAACAGCTCCGTTTGCCCATCAATCGTCAAATCAAGCAAAAGCTCGCCACTATCATCGTCATACACCGCCGTTCCAGGTGGCACTATGAGATATAGATCTTCGCCACTTTTGCCGGTTTTCTTGCGACCCTCGCCAGGCGCGCCATTTTGGGCTTTGAAAGCGCGTTTGCCTTTGTAAAATGAGAGAGTATGGGAGTTTTTATCTACTTTAAAAAATACATCGCCGCCTGCTCCGCCGTCTCCGCCGTCAGGTCCGCCTAAAATGACAAATTTTTCGCGTCTAAAACTTACGCACCCTGCTCCGCCCTTGCCGGAAGTTACACTAAATTTTGCACTATCTATAAACATAACAATCCTTAAATTTAAAAACGGCAATTATAGCCAAATCGGTTAAAAATACTTTTTAAAGTGGAAATTTTAAGAAGAAAAGGGGCGAAATGCCCCTAAAATTACGCAACAGGATAAACTGATACTTGTTTGCGATTTTTGTCTTTGCGCTCGAATTTTACTACGCCGTCGATTAGAGCGAAGATTGTGTGATCGTTGCCAAGACCTACATTGCTACCTGGGTGAGTTGCAGTGCCTCTTTGGCGGATGATGATATTGCCAGCTCTAACAAACTCGCCACCGAATTTTTTCACACCTAAGCGGCGTCCGATACTATCACGGTTATTTTGGGTTGAACCTTGACCTTTTTTGTGTGCCATTAGCTATCCTTTATGCGTTGATTGCGACAACTTTGACGCGAGTGTATTGGCGTCTGAAACCGCGTTTTAATTTTGAGTCTTTTCTTCTGCGTTTTTTGTAGATTACGACTTTTTTGTCTTTACCCTCTGTAACGACCTCTAAAACCACCTTTGCACCCTTAACAAATGGCGCACCTACCTTTAACTCGCCGTCATTTAGCGCTAAAACTTCGCTAAGTTCGACTTTACTTTTTGGCTCTGCTGCAAAATGATCTAGATTTAGGTAGTTTCCCTCTTCTACTCTATATTGCTTGCCGCCGTGTTTGATGATTGCATACATCAAAGCTCCTTAAAAATTTGGTAGCCAAAAGGGCATTTGCATTGCAAAATTTAATAGCCCGATTTGGTAATAAGCTTGGGATTTTACCTTAAATTTCATAAATTCCTACTGAAACGCATAATAAAATTTAAGATATTTGCAGTTTTAATTTTAAACTAAACATAAATGTGATACTATCAGAGCGAATTTATTTTAGGAGAATTTAGATGAAAAAATTAGCTGCGATAATCCTTTTATCCGCTATTTTCACAGGCTGTTCTAACTGGAATATAGCCAACCAACCAACCGGCGCACGCACTCAAAGCGCTTCTCAAACCACTGCCCCAGCAAATGAGCCAAGCATAAGTGGCGTGACAGACAAAGTCCAAGAGGTCTCAAACGACACCGTAGAAATGGTCGAAGAGAACCTACCAGATGCAGGCGCAGTCGATGCCGTAGTCGATAAAAGCGATGCTTTTCATATCAACCAAGTAATTTCAGCGTGGAATAAACAGCCAGATTCTATCCGCACTACCGCAAACAACGGCAATATCTACACTTGGAAAAACTACAAACCAGGTTGCGATGTCTCTTTGACTAGCGATTCTGAGGGTTATGTCCCTAAATCTGCGATCTCATCAGCAATCTCAAAATGCTTATAATCCACCTTCCTTGCCAAATTTGGCAAGGAATTTTTAAAATTTAATCTTTTGTCATATAATCGCCACAATTTTTGTAATCAAAGGATTTATAATGAATAAAATTTTACTCTCCACAGCGCTTTTTGGCGTATTTTGCGCGAATTTGCACGCTAGTAATTTCATCGAAATTTATCAGGGCTTAACCTGCGAGTGCTGCCACAAATGGTCAGCTTATCTGCGCGAAAATGGCTTTGAGACCAAACACATCTACCTAGACGATGAAGCTTTTATCCAAAAAAAATACGACGAAAAAGTCCCATTGGAGCTTGCTAGCTGCCACACTGCGCTGATTGATGGCTATGTCGTCGAAGGCCATGTCCCAGCAGGCGAAATCCGCATAATCCTAAATCAAAAACCAAGCGATATTATCGGTATCGCAGTTCCTGCCATGCCACTAGAAAGCCCTGGTATGGAAGTTGGCGCCGAGCCTGAGATTTACGATGTCATCGCAATCAAAAAAGACGGCACCACAAAGGTCGTCGCCACATACAAAGGCAAAGAAAAAATCAAATAAAATTTGGCGAAATTTAAGGCAAAAATTTACCAATCTATCATTGCAAAGAAATGCGAAGCATTTCCGAAAAATAAAGCCAGCTAAATTTGGAAAAACTTCGTTTTTCCAAATTTAGCCACTTCTAGCGTTTTACAGGGGTGGGGGTTGGTAAGGGGGAGGGTAGCGTCTCGCAAAAAACGCGCCCTCCCCCTTACAGAGAATTTCAAAATTTCGCCTAAAATTTCAAAAATCGTTCAATGCTAAATTTAAGTTGAATTTTGAATTTAAATTTTTCTGGATTGCTTCGAAAACTTCGTTTTCTCGCAATGACAGCGAATTTGACGCAAGTAATTTTAAAGTCGTAGATTGCCACGCCGTGCAAAAAGCGTCTTGACGCTTTTTTTGGCTCGCAATGACAAATTAAAGGCAAAGGAATTCGCTTTTATTAAAAATGCGCACTCGCAATGACAAATCAGACAAATTCGAGGCAGTATTTGCAAAAAAAATAAAATTTAGCAAAATTTGGCGAACGCAAATTCGCCAAATTTCAGGGTTACAAGAAGTTTTTAATTAAATTTATAGTTGTATCCAGCATATCCGCCAAATGTAGATTTGTCGAAATCTGGCCAATCACTAGTGCCGTTGTGCCATGATTTGTCAGCCTTGATACCTGCTTCGAACTGACCAATCTCACTATCGATAATTAGCCCCACATGACCGCCGACGATGAAGCCTTTTTGAGTTTGGCTATCGCTAAACTCTCCGTCGCTTAGGCTGACTTTTAGTAGCGAAAGACCCATATATGGGCCAACGGCTAGTTTTAGGTTTGAGCTAAGCGCTGGCGTGTAGTCCGCGCCTACTAATAACTCGTGTCCGCTAAGCTCGCCTTTGGCTATGAGAGTATCGTTCGTATAGACTTCCTCTGAATACTTTGTGTTGTAGTTGTATTGTGAGTAAGCTCTAAAATCGCCGAAATCATAACCACCCTTGACACTGATGACGCCTTGTTTGACGCTATCTAGTGAGCCTACGCCAGAGACATCTACATCGCCAGCGAAGTTGTATCCACCACCAATACCGATAAATGCGCCCTCATCTGCGAAGCTACAAGCGCAAGCCAAAGAAGTTGCTAAGAAAATTTTAGCCAAATTTGATTTCATAAAAATCCTTTCGAAAAAATTTTATCCAAATTTCAAACTCAGATAAATTTCGTCATTATACCCCCCCCCATTAAAAAAATCTTAAAGTATGTTAAAATGGGGGTTTTGAAAGGAATTTCATAAAAATTTTGGAAAATTTAGTTGAAATAAAATTTGGATGGGCTAATAGGGGTCGAACCTATATTCACGAATCCAGAGTTCGTTGTCCTGCCATTAGACGATAGCCCAAGGGAATTATAAATTTTGTTTGATTAAACTCACTGCCGCATAAGCGTTTTCGCAGACAAACTCGCAGTGCTTTCTAAGCTGCGCCTCATCGCCATACCCACACATTACACCCACGCTACGCGCTCCAGCGTTGCTCGCAGCTAGTGCGTCGAGCTTCGTATCGCCCACCATAAAAACGCTTTTATCCACAGGCAAGCCTAATCCCTTCATCGCGTTTATGATAGGTTCGGCGTGCGGTTTGACATGCTCTACATCTTCTCTGCCGATTATCACGCTGAAAAACTCGCCAACGCCAAGTTTGTCTAACAAGAGTTTCGAGAATTTCGATGTTTTCGTGGTAACCACGCCTAAATTTGCAAATTTAGCACCAAATTCCACAGCTTCGTAAGCACTCTGCAAAAGCGTGGTTTGATCTAGATAAATTTTGACATATTTTTCTTTGTAGAGCCTTACATATTCGCTCGTATCGCCCACTACGCCAAGTCCAGCGAAAATTTCATCGAGCGGATAGCCGATTAGTTTTTTGATCGCTTCATCATCTGGGCAAGCCTCGCCCATTTTAGAAAAAGCATAAGCAAAACCCTCCAAAATCGCAGAGGTCGAATCTATCAAAGTCCCGTCTAAATCAAATAAAATTGTAGTGTTAAATTTCTGCATTTTTATAAATAAAAAAAGCGGAGCCTAAGCCCCGCTTAAAATTTTTAGAAAGATTATTTTCTAAATTTAGCATCAACGCGTCTGTTTTGAGCGCGGCCTTCTTTTGTAGCGTTTGTAGCGATTGGTTGAGACTCGCCATAGCCTACGCTAGAAATTCTAGCAGCATCAACGCCGAAGCTTTGCAATGCGCCAGCAACAGCAGCTGCTCTTCTCTCAGATAGTTTTTGGTTGTAAGCATCTGAACCAGTGCTATCTGTGTGGCCTTCTAGGATTACGCTGTAATCTGAGTGCTCATTTAGGTAGTCGCTTACATTTTTGATTTCGCTCATATATTCATCTGAAATTTTTGAGCTATCAGTAGCGAAATTTACGCCTAGGTTTAGTCTGATTACTTTTTCGCAGCCGTATTCATCTACAACTACACCAGCAACTGTGCCTGGGCATCTGTCCATATCATCGCATACACCGTCATTGTCTGAATCTACGCAGCCAGTTGCAGCAGCGTCAGCGAATCTTTTACCGAAATCAACAGCGAAGCCAAGTGTGTAGAATAGAACATGGTTGCCGTCTTCGAATCTGATAGCGTCTCTTGCTTCAAGTTTTGTAGCGAAGTTTCTTGTGATGTAGTATTTCATACCTAGACCATATTGCCAGAAACCGCTGTCTTGGTCGCCGTCATTGAATACATCTTTGCTATAATCCATATAACCAACACCAGTTAAGCCATATAGTTTGAAGTTGTCAGTGAAATTTACCAAATCTTTAACTACATTGATGTGGTAATATTTAGCATTTGGCTCTGCGCCACCATTTCTATAAGCAAGATCTTCTAAACCAATATCGCGAGAATAATCAAAACCTAACTCGATTTGGTCGATAAATGAATCTTGAAGGTTTTTAGCTAGGCGAAGACCTGCCATGAAATTTGAATCCAAATCCATGTTACCTTCGTGAGTCATACCACCAATTGTAGGAGTGATCTCCCAGTGATAATCTGCATCTGTTGCAAGTAATGCACTTGATGCGCATAAGCTTAATGCAAGCAAAACTTTTTTCATAAAACATCCTTTCGAATAAAGTAAATTTAAAATTGTATGTTACCAAAATTTTTGTAAAATTTTCCAAAAATTGAATAAATTTCTAGAAAAAACCGCCAAAATACTACTATCTTTTTGAGAATTGTGGGCTTCTGCGCGCTTTTCTGCGACCAAATTTCTTCCTTTCTACTGAGCGAGAATCGCGAGTAAGAAGACCTTTTGGTTTTAGAGCTGCTCTGAAATCCTTATCCATAGCTGCAAGTGCGCGTGAAATACCATGTCTCAAAGCCTCTGCCTGAGCTGAATAGCCACCGCCTAGTGTTTGAGCAGTGATATCCATAGATGTCTCTTGTTTTGTAACTAAAAGCGGTTGAATAACCTTTAATTTAATAGCCTCGTGACCGCCAAGCCAAGTATTTAGGTCCATACCATTTACAACCATTTTACCGCTACCTGGTTTTAACCATACCTTAGCTACGGCTGTTTTTCTTTTGCCTGTTGCGTAAATTGTTGCCATAATTATTTTCCTTTACTTGTTGTTTGCGCTGTATGTGGGTGCTCGCTACCCTCATAAACGAAAAGCTTTTTAATCATTGCTTTACCTAGTTTTGTTTTAGGAAGCATACCGCGAACTGCAAGTTTATATAATTTAGCAGGATTGTTTTTCAACATATCCTCAAATTTAACGCTTTTTAGACTTCCAAAATACCCTGAATAGCTATGATATAGCTTGTCCTCGCCTTTGTTTGCACCTGTAAAAACTGCTTTTGAAGCATTTACGATAATGACATAATCGCCACAATCAACATTTGGTGTGTAGCATGGTTTGTGTTTGCCGCGCAATAAAACCGCGACTTCGGTTAGCATTCTACCGAATCTCTTGTTGGTTGCATCAATAACAACCCAGTCGCGTTTGACTTCGCTAGGCTTTGTAATTTCTGTCATGATTTCCGCCTTCTTAAAAATTTTGAAAAATGGGATTTTACAGAAATAACCTTATAAAAAACTGAATTTAAGTAAAATTTAAAGAATTTAAGTTTTTTGGGGCAAAATTTGGCGAAATTTTGATACCTTAAATACATTTTCTTTAAAATTTTTTTAAAAAATAATTAAAGTATTCTTTTTTATTTATTATTTATTTATTTTTGTATAGACTTTCGATTTAAGAATTATCAAAAGATAATCTAAATTTATCTTGCAAAGGAGATCTAACGATGCATACCTTGCTAGCCTTTTTACCTATTATCGTCATTTTGGTTATGATGATAGGGTTTAAACTTAGTTCTAAGCTCTCGCTTAGTGTTGCCATGTTTTTAGCGATTGGTATAGCTCTTTCTGCGTTTAGTGTAAATGCCGATGGCACCAGCGTTTTGGCGTATGTGCTTTTGGGCTTTTTGAAGGCGTTTGATATCTTGGTTATCATTTTTGGTGCCATTTTGATATTAAACACCATGAAATACTCAGGCGCTATGCAATCAATCAACAACGGCTTTACCAAAATTTCAACCGATCGCCGCGTTCAAGTGTTGATTATCGGTTGGGCATTTGGTGCTTTTATCGAGGGTGCGGCTGGTTTTGGAACACCTGCTGCTTTGGCTGCTCCACTTCTTGTCGGTCTTGGTTTCCCAGCTCTTAGTGCGGCTCTTGCATGTCTTGTGCTAAACAGCTCGCCTGTTAGCTACGGTGCGGTTGGAACTCCAACATTTGGTGTTAAAACTACCGTTCAAAGTCTTGTAGAAGGAAGTGGTGGAAACATAGATTCATATATCACTACCGTTAGCACAAATACTGCTATCATCCACTCAGTAGGCGCTATTTTTATTCCTTTTATTGTTGTTATGATAATGGTAAAACTATTCGGTAAAAACAGAAGCTTCAAAGACGCTCTTCCTGCATTGCCATTTGCTATGCTTGCCTCAGTTAGCTTCATCGTTCCTTATTTGATAGGCGCAAAATTCTTGGGTATTGAGTTACCATCACTTCTTGCTGGTCTTATATCTCTTGGTATCCTTATCGCATCTGCAAAAGCTGGATTTATGACTCCAAAAGAGAACTGGGATTTCGTTCCTCGCGCACAATGGCAAGAATTTTGGATAGGTTCAACTCAGGCTTCTGAAAATGCACCTAAACAAGAAGAGAGTAGCAAAAAAGAAATGCCATTGTTTATGGCTTGGTTACCATACATCCTTATTTCATTTATACTAGTTGTTACTCGTATTCCTGCAATCGGATTAAAACCAATTCTACAAAGCTGGAAAATAAATCTATTTACTGCTCCTGATAACTTGATGTTTGGTGTCCCTGGCACTGCATATAGCTTCAACTACGGCTATTTGCCAGGTATTATTCCATTTATTTTGGTTGCTATCCTTACTATATTCTTGCACAGAATGAGTGGCAATGATGTAAAAGAGGCTTGGAGCAAAACTTTCAAACAAGTTGCAGCAGCGGCAATTCCACTAGCAGCTGGTTTGGCTTTGGTTCAAATCATGTTAAATGTCGGCACAACAGTCGATGGAACTAACTACTCTATGATTAAACTTATGGCGAAATTCTTTGCTGATATTTCAGGTCAAGCTTATGTTGCTGTTGCGCCAC
Source organism: Campylobacter sp. (assembly GCA_017934385.1). Taxonomy (GTDB): domain Bacteria; phylum Campylobacterota; class Campylobacteria; order Campylobacterales; family Campylobacteraceae; genus Campylobacter_B. The sequence goes on from JAGBJQ010000084.1 coordinate 13,870, forward strand.
TAGTTGGTATTCTTGGAGCATTTTTCTCTGGTTCAAACACAGTATCAAATATGCTCTTCTCAGGACTTCAATACGAAACAGCTACGCTTGTTGGCTTAAAAACCGAAGTTATTGTTGCACTCCAAAATGTTGGTGGTGCTATCGGTAACATGGTTTGTATCAACAATATCGTTGCTGTGTGTGCGACTGTTGGCTTGCTAGGTAAGGGTGAGGCTAGATGTCTTACTTACAATATAGCCCCAGCAGTATTTTATGCAATAATAGCCGTTATAATCGGTGTGATATTGCTATAAATTTTATGAGTGAAATTCTATCTTTGCGGATAGAATTTCACTATTTTTTTATCTTATTTTTGCACTTAAATTTTAAAATTTTCAAATTTTTCTTTTTTTAAACTTAAAAAATGTTGTAATAAAAAAATTACATTTCATTTTAATTATAATTTAATGTTATTTTAATCCAAATTTAATACAAAATATTCCAAAAGCGTGATAAAATAACTAGTTTAAATTTAAATTTATTCGAGAAAGGAGAATAAAGGTGAATAAGGTTTATTTTTTTGCAACCTGTCTTGGCAACGCGGTTTTTACCGATACCGCTTTAAATGCAGTTAAGCTTTTAAGAAGAGAGGGTGTAGAGGTTATTTTCAAAAAAGATCAAACTTGCTGTGGCCAACCAAGCTACAATACAGGTTATTTCGAAGACACTAAAAAAATAGCCCTACACAATATCAATCTTTTTAGCGAAAATTATCCTGTTATCGTTCCATCTGGTTCGTGTGCTGGTATGATGAAGCACGATTATGTCGAGCTTTTCAAAGGCACAGAATACGAAGGAAAAGTCAAAGAATTTAGTTCTAGGGTTTATGATTTGTGCGAGTATTTGGACAAGGTTTTGCATGTCAAATACGAAGACAAAGGCGAAAAAGTAAAAATCACTTGGCACTCGAACTGCCACGCTTTGCGCGTCCAAAAATCAATCAAAAACGCTAAAAATTTGCTAGCTCAATTCAAAAATGTAGAATTGATCGAGCTTGAAAGAGAAGAGGAGTGTTGCGGATTTGGTGGAACTTTCGCTGTAAAAGAGCCTGAAATTTCTAACGCTATGGTTCAACAAAAGATTAAATTCATAGAAGAAAGCGGAGCTGATTATATCGTTTCAGGTGATGGCGGCTGTTTGATGAATATCGCAGGAACTATGGAAAAAAATGGTTCAAGAGTAAAAGGTATTCATCTATATGATTTCATAATCAAAAGAATTGAAGGAGCAGCGCTATGATGAATCATGAAAATTTAGTAAATCAAAAGCTTGCTGACAAACAACTAAGAGCAAACCTTGACTCTGCAATGCACACTCTTCAAGGTAACAGAAACAGACTTAGCACTACAAAATTTAAAAATTTTGATGAGTTAAGAAGCAGAGCAAGAACCGTTAAAAATAACTCTCTTGCGACACTTGATGAAAGACTACTCGAATTTGAAGCAAATGCTACAAAAAACGGCATGAAAGTGCATTGGGCAGTAAATGGCGAGGAAGCGAACGAGATAATTTATCGAATTATAAAATCTCACAACGGAGATAAAGTTCTAAAACAAAAAACAATGGCTAGTGAAGAAATTCACCTAAATCACTATCTAGAAGATAGGGGTATCAAAGCCCAAGAAACCGACCTTGGTGAGTTGATTATCCAATTAATCCAAGATCCGCCTGTTCATATTGTCGTCCCTGCGATTCACAAAAACCGCAATGAAGTCGGTAAAATTTTCCAAGAGCGCTTAGGTGCGGAGTTAGAGAGCGAACCTGAAAAACTAAATGCAATCGCTAGAAACCACCTAAGAAACGAATTTAGAACGATGAAAATCGGAATTTCAGGCGCAAATTTTGGTATTAGCAAGGCAGGAGCCATTTGGTTGCTAGAAAACGAAGGTAACGGTAGAATGTGTACCACAGCCCCTGATGTGCATATCGTAATCTGTGGTATAGAAAAAGTTTTAGAGACATTTGAAGATGTAGTAAGCGCTCACTCGCCTGTTACTCCATCAGCCGTAGGTGCGCCTATTACTTGCTACAACAACATTATCACGGGTCCTAGAAAAGAGGGCGAACTAGACGGTCCAAAAGAAGTCCATGTTGTCTTATTAGATAACGGCAGAAGCGACATGCTAACC
>JAGBJQ010000085.1 GCA_017934385.1 Campylobacter sp.
GATACTAAATTTGAAGATAGTCAAATTTACAATTATTTTGCAAATAACGAATTTTTGTATATTATTTTTGAAGAACCCAAAAAGGCAAAAAATCAAAAATATGAACTTTTTGAAAATAAATTTATAGGCTTTGAGAGAATTGTATTTTCTAATGATTTTATTTATAATATCGTCTATAAAGCTTGGAAAGATACAAAAGATAAGATTACAAATAAAACATTACTTGATATGCCAAATTTTGATAAAAACGGAAAACCTAAAATTTTAGGTGACGGAAGTAAATCTTGCGCACCAAATTTTATAAAAAGTTCCCAAAACGAAGTATTTATCCGTGGTGGTGGCATAAATTCTCATTTAAAAAATAAAACAGAAGTTGTAAATAATATAAAAATACTCCCACAATTTGTTTGGATAAAAGGTTCGTATATAGCAAATGAAATTCAAAAAAATTTAAAGGATTTGTATTGAAAAAATGTAATTGTAATTATGATGGATTATTTATATAAAGGAAAAAAATGAAAAAACTTGCCACAATTGCGCTGTTTGCGCTGTTTTCTTACGCGCAGATTAACCCTCAGTCCCAGGAGCTGTATTCAGACGATGCGCACAGCTACACCCTAGTTCAAACTGGCAACGAAAATTTAGACATTTTGCTAAAAAACCGCCTGTTTGGGATTTGCGAGGGCGAGAGTATCGACGAGAGATGCGCGCTTTTGCTAAAAAGCTTGGACGCGAAAAAATACGCCACAAGTTTAGTAGAGCAATCCAAAGCCCAAGCCGATAAAGAAATGGCTCAAAATGGCGATTTGGACTTTCATAGCGAATTTAGCGCCGAGCAAAGCTTCGTCTCTCAAATCGGCAACCTAGCCCAAATCAAGCAATTTTCATACTCGTATTCTGGCGGAGCGCACGGCATGGAGCACACGAGCTATATCATCTACGATTTACTCGCAAACAAAAAAATCGACATTGCAAATGTCCTAATCGGCGCGGTTAGCGTGGAGCCCCTATACAAGGAGATTTTCAAGGGTTACAAGGATATGCTTCGCGCAGATATCATAGCCTCGCAGCCAAACTGCGACAAAGCCTGCCAAGAGCGCGATATTACGGAGTTTATCAAGACATTTTGGGTGGATAATCTGCCAGAAGATATCGTTTTTAAAAGCGAATTTTACTTCGCCAAAGAGGGCGTGGCGTTTGTCTTCGCGCCGTATTTCATCGCGCCGTATGCTATGGGCGAGCCCGAAATCATCGTGCCTTACGAAAATTTAAAAGGCATTTTCAAAGAGGAATTTTTAAAATTTTAACAAATTTAGCGTAAAATTTTACGCTAAATTTCAGATAAAATTCAATGCAAATTTAATTTTGGAGAGAAAATGAGAGCATTTGCAGAGTGGGAAAATCAAAACGCACTTTTAGTTTCACTACCTCACGAGGACAGCGACTGGGCGCCGTATCTGGGCGAAATACAGAGTGCTTATACGCACTTTATCCGCGCTGTGGCGCAATTTCAGCCGCTCATAGCTATCGCACCGCGCAAAGAAATTTTTGAGAAAATCTGTGGCGAAATAGACGAAAAATTCGCCGTTAATTTCGTGCAAATCCCTACAAATGACACTTGGATACGCGATTATGGCGCAATCGATATCGAAAATGAGGGTAAAGTAGAGGCGCTAAATTTCACCTTCAACGCTTGGGGCGGGAAATTTGCGAGTGAAAAAGACAATGCACTAAATTCTGCACTTTATCAAATTTGGAATAAACCACTAAAAGATATTGATTTGATTTTAGAGGGCGGAAGTGTCGAATTTAACGGCGCTGGCGTGCTGATGACGACCGAGGAGTGCTTGCTAAATGACAACCGAAACGCCCTTAGCAAAGAAATTTTGGAGCAAAAGCTAGGCGAAATTTTTGGGCTAAAAAAAATAATCTGGCTTAAAGGCGGATTTATTCAGGGCGATGATACAGACTGCCATATCGACACGCTGGCTAGATTTTTGGGCGAAAATCTCGTCGCCGTGGCTTCATGCGATGATTCTAGCGACATACACTACCCTGCCCTGCGCTCGCTAAAAGAGCAGATTTTAGCGCATGGATTCGAGGTCATCGAGCTTCCGCTTCCAGCGCCGATTTTTTACGAAAATAGGCGTTTGGGGGCGACTTATGCGAATTTTGTATTTGTAAATGGCGGTTTAATCGTGCCTACTTATGGCGATAAAAACGACGAAATCGCGCTCTCTCGCCTTGCTTTGGCATGCCCAGGGCGCAAGGTCGTTGGCGTAGATGCACGGGTTTTTATCCGTCAAAATGGCTCGCTTCACTGCTCGTGTATGAATAAATTTAGCGATAAAATTTAAAATTTAAAGGCAAAAAATGAAAAATTTAAAAGTAGGACTAATCTCACACAAATTTTACGGCACCAAATCAGCCACGATAGCGCGCACCAAGGGGCTTATTGCCGAGGCGGCGAAAAAAGGGGCGAATTTAATCGTGCTTCAAGAACTCCACCAAACTCACTATTTTTGTCAGCGAGAAAACACCGAAAATTTCGACTATGCGACAAATTTCGAAGACGATGTGAAATTTTGGGGCAGTATCGCCAAAGAATTTGGCGTGGTGCTTGTGGCTTCACTTTTTGAGCGCAGGAGTGCTGGGCTATATCACAACACGGCTGTGGTTTTCGAGCGCGACGGCAAAGTGCTTGGCAAATACCGCAAAATGCATATCCCAGACGATCCGAATTTTTATGAAAAATTTTATTTCACACCCGGTGATATGGGCTTTGAGCCGATTGATACGAGCGTGGGAAGGCTCGGCGTGCTGGTATGCTGGGATCAGTGGTATCCTGAGGCTGCGCGCGCAATGGCGCTTAGAGGGGCTGAAATTTTGATTTATCCTACTGCAATCGGCTGGTTTATGGGCGATGATGAGAGCGAAAGAGTGCGCCAACTAGAAGCGTGGGTTGCCGTGCAAAGGGGTCATGCGGTGGCAAATTCTCTGCCCGTGGTAGCCGTCAATCGTGTAGGGTTTGAGAGTGCAAATTTGAGCGAAATTTCGCCAAGCAAAATTTTAGGTGCGGATACTGCGTCCGAAATTTCGCAAAACGAAAAAGACGAGGGGATTAAATTTTGGGGCAATAGCTTTGTTTTCGGCGCACAAGGAGAGGAGCTGTTTCGCGGGGACAGCGAAAACGAGCTATGCGAAGTCGTGCAAATCGATATGCAAAGGTGCGAAAACGTGCGACGCTGGTGGCCGTTTTTGCGCGATCGTCGCATAGAAAGCTACGCACCGCTCTTAAAAAGGTTTGACGATTGAAAAGAATCTTAATATTTTTGGCTTTTTTGACCGCAATAATCGCCGTAAATATTATTTTTAACGACAAATTTATTTTCACAAAAACAGCTTGTAAATTCGGAAATGAAGCTCGGTGTCAAAAATTAAATCTTGCCGGCAATAAATATCTGATAAACAAAGAATTTACAAAAGCTGAAAATTTGCTAAAAACGGCGTGTAAGGCGAAATTTTGGAAATCGTGTTCAAATTTGGGTGCGCTTTATATACAAACAAACGATAACAAAAACGCCGAATTTTATCTAAAATTATCTTGCAATAATGATTTTTTCGGCGGTTGCGATAATCTCGGTAAATTTTATGTCAAAGAGAAGGAATTTGAAAAAGCATTTGCATTTTTCAAACCTGCCTGTGAGAGCGGAATTTTGCAAAGTTGCCATATTTTGGGTGCATTGTATTTCAAAGGCGACGGAATTTTTACAGACAAAGCAGAAGCAGCCAAATATCTACAAAAGGCTTGCGATGGCAATCTTTATGAATCTTGCGCCGGGTTAATTGCAATTTACGGACTTGGCGAAACGGGAGAGCAAGACTTTAAAAAAGCTTTGTATTTTGCCAAAAAATCCTGCGACGGCGGTATCGAAAATTCCTGTAAAATCATTAAAAAGCTAGAAAAAGCGGTAAAATATTCTGAAAAATTAAAAAAAACTGATTAATTGCCCTATTTCGGGCAATTAAAATTTTGTTTTATTGAAACATCTTCTCGTATGGTCCAAATCTATGCTCTTCGGTGCTAAAATCATCGTCGTATGGTCCTACATCCATATCAACCGGCTTAATCGCACGATTTGGAAAGTCCTTTTCCCTACCCTCCAAAATCGGACGTTTCTGCGTATTTATGTAGGCGCTAACGTCAAAAGCCTCCTCGTCGCTCAAATTTGCCTCGTTTTGCGGCATACTAGATTTGATATACGAAGCCGCTTTTAGCAAACGATACATTCCGGCTCCCGTATTGTAGCTATCATCGCCCCAAAGCGGCGGATATGTGTAATAATCGGCATTTGCGCTATCCGGATTTTTTACGCCCTCGCCGTTTGCGCCATGACAGGAAGCGCATTTTGTCTCATAAATCGCTTTTCCTTTTGCAGGATCGGCTGCACGAGAGATATATTTGATAGCAGGAAGCCCTTGACTTTCGGTCTTTGCACCGACGGCGATACCTTGCGAAAGGAAGTGAAAATAACTAAGCATTGCTTTCATCTCTTTGCTATTAAACGGAAGAGGTTTGCCGTTCATACTGCGTTGCATACAGCCGTTTATGCGGTTTTCCAAAGTAGCAATCCCATCCCCTCTGGCGATGTATTGCGGAAACCTACCCCAAATGCCGATAAATCCGGTTTGATTTGGCTTGGTCGTATGACAAGAAGCGCAAGAGAGATGATTACCGGCTAGTCTCATATCCTCGTTTTTGGCATTTGGACCGATATAATTATGGCTTTGGGTTATGATTTTTGAGCCTAAGACGACCATTTTGATATACGGAGAATCAGGCAGTTTGCTCTCGTCGATTGTGCCGTCTTCATTTAGCCCGTTTGGTAACTTCCACTGCGCTTTTGGCAAATCAATCCCTGTTGCATTTTTTGCTTTATTTAGCGCATTATCGAAGCCAAAACCCATACTACACGCCAACGCCAAACTCAAAATTGCAAATTTTTTCATAGATACCTCCTTGAAAAATTTGCAAAATTATACAACATTAACAAAAAAATTTAGCTGAAATTTTAATTAAAATTTAACTATTTTATATAGCAAAATTTCACTCCACGAACGGCAAATACTCGCCGTATCCAAGCTCTTGCATTTTTTCAAGCGGGATAAATTCAAGCCCCGCGCCGTTTATGCAGTAGCGCAAACCGCCCTTTTCTTTGATCCCGTCGTCAAAAACATGCCCCAAATGCGATCCGCCAAGCCGAGAGCTAACTTCTGTTCGCACCATACCGTGGCTTTCGTCCCTACTATACCCCAAAGCGTCCGTTGTAATGGGCTTTGAAAAGCTGGGCCACCCGCAACCTGCGTCAAATTTATCCTTCGAGCTAAAAAGCGGTTTTTTCGTAACGACATCTACAAAAATGCCTTTTTTATCAAATTTATCAAATTTGCTCGTATATGGTCGCTCCGTCGCCTTTTCTTGCGTTACGCTAAATTGCAACGGCGTTAGATTTTCCTTCATCTCTTCTGGACTAGGGAGCGCGAACCTGCTCTCGTCATAAAGCGGTTTGCTCGCCAAATTTAGGTCGATATGACAATATCCATTTGGGTTTTTGCCAAGGTAGTTTTGGTGATACTCTTCTGCGCGCGCGTAATTGCGTAGTGGCGCGACCTCGACGGCGATTTTTTCCTTATATTTTTTTTGTTTTAAGGCGATGAAATTTTGCAAAAATTCCTTGTCGCTCTCGTTGGTGTAGTAGATCCCCGTGCGATACTGCCTGCCGACATCGTTACCTTGTTTATCGACACTGACTGGGTCAATCACTCTGAAAAAATGCTCCAAAATCTCGGCAAATGCCACGACATTTTCATCAAATTTGATTTTTAGAGTTTCGGCATGGTCAGTATTTTTAAGCGAATAATAATCTGTTTTTTCGCTCTTGCCGTTTGCATAGCCAACTTCGCTATCTACGACGCCCTTTACTCGCCTAAAATACCCTTCCATACCCCAAAAACAGCCACCCGCTAGATAAATTTCTTTTAATTTCTGGTTTGAATTTGTCATATTTTCTGCCTTTAAATTTGTATCGTTTGCGTTTAGAAATAACGCAAAAAATAGTAAAAATTTTAAAAATTTAAACATTTTTTTGCCTTTTGATTTTTAAATTTATGCGAATTTTTAGCCTAAATTCTTAAATTTAAACTTAATGAATAAATTTTATTTTTTATTTTCCAAACGGCTTAAATACGCATAGAGTTGCCCGAGGGCCACGCCACTATCGTTACTCGGAGTGGTTTTATGTAGGTAAAATTTCACGCCAGCCTCGCTAAATTTTCGCACTACCAAATCCAAAAGCGTGGCGTTTTGAAAAACCCCGCCACTTAGCACGACCTGCAAATTTCGCTCTTTTGCGATTTGAAGCATTATTTTAGCGAGCGCGTTTATGAAATTTGACGCAGCCACGGCTGGTTCATCTTTTAGCGCGCTTAAAAATGCGTTTTTCACGCTAATTTTGCCGTTTATTATCTCAAATTTATATCGTTTTTCGCTCTCACTCGTGATTTTGCTCTCATCAAAGAGATTTTCCAAACTCATACCGCTTTGGCCGTCGAAACTCACGCTTTTTAGGGCGCAAATCACGCTTGCAAATGCGTCAAAAATGCGCCCTAGCGAGGTTGTCTTTGGCGAGCGTGGGGCGATTTTGGCTAAATTTGAAATTTCATTTTGGCTAAATTTCGCCAAAAACTCACTCGCCTCGCTTTCAATGCCAAATTTAAAAATCAGCGAAATTGCGAGTTTGTAGATATTTTTGATCGAACTCTCACCACCAATTAGTGCAAATTCGTCAAAATGCAAAACCCTCTCATAGCCAAATTCGTCAAATTCCAGCACTTCGCCACCCCAAATCGCGCCGTCTGCGCCATAACCAGTGCCGTCAAAGCTAAAACCAAGATATTTTTTACCACTTCCAAGCAAATCATTATCCGCCAAATTCGCAACCAAATGCGCGTAATGGTGCTGAAATTTCACCACTTCAAAGCCCAAATTTTCAAAATGTTTCGTGTGCAAAAAATTCGGGTGCAAATCTCCCAAAACAGCGTCAAATTTCAAATCATAAGTTTTAATAAAAATATCCAAAAGCGCGAAAAATCGAGCATTTGTGGCGATATTTTTCAAATCTCCGATGTATGGGGAAATAAAAATTTGCCCGTCTTTATATATTGCAAACTGGTTTTTTAGCTCCGCGCCAAGGGCGAGAAACGAGCCTTTATGAGTAAATTTGCTTTTGAAAATTTGCGGATTTAGCCCACGCGAAGTGCGTAAATTTTGCGTTAAATTTTGCGAATTTTGCTCCGTGATTTCTGCGATACTCTGCGCCTGATTTCGCACCACAAAGCCCACGCTATCGTCGCTTGGCGTGATAATCTCTCTGTCATTATCCAAATAAAAATCAATCACACCGCCCAATTTTTGGCGCAAACTCGCCTCATCGTAAATTATCGGCTCGCCACTGATATTCGCGCTCGTGGCGATTAACGGGCGATTAAAATACTCAAAAAGTAGCAAATGAATGCCAGTATTTGCTAGAAAAATGCCAACCTTACCTAAATTTGGCGCAACCGCCCTAGCAAGGGCTAAATTTTGCGGATTTTTTGATTTTTTAACCAAAATTATCGGCTTAATTTGCGAGTTTAAAAACTCTTTTTCACTCTCGCTAAATTTGGCAAATTTTTCAGCCATTTTCTCATCTTTACACATCACGGCAAATGGCTTATCGGGGCGATTTTTGCGAATTCGTAAGGTCGCTACGGCGTCTTCGTTCGTCGCGTCGCACATTATGTGAAATCCGCCAAGCCCCTTTACAGCAACTATCTCGCCACGAGATAAAATTTCACAAAGCATTTTAACCGCATTTTCGCCAATACCCAAAATTTCGCCATTTTTGTTTTTCAAAAAGAGCTTTGGCCCACATTTTGCGCAAGCAATCGGCTCAGCATGATAACGGCGATTTAGCGGGTCAGTGTATTCGCCACCGCAAAATTCGCACATTTTAAACTGCGCCATTGTCGTATTTACGCGGTCATAAGGGAGTTTTTTGATGATACTAAGGCGCGGTCCGCAGTTCGTGCAGTTGATAAATGGGTAGCGGTAGCGTTTGTTTTGCTGGTCGTAAAATTCGCGCCTGCAATCATCGCAAATGGCAAAATCAGGCAAAATGGGGTTAAATTTTTGTGTTTCTTGCGAGTGCGTGATTTTAAAATCATTATAAATTTTAGGCGCGATTTCAAAAATTTCAAATTTATCAATCCGCGCAAGTGGCGGAAACTCGCTATAAATGCGCTCTTTAAGTCGCGCTATTTGCTCGCTCGTGGCGTTTGCGTGGATTTCACGCCCTCGCCGTCGTTATAAACCTCGCCTTTTATGCCAAGATCGGTGCAAATGCGGTAGATAAACGGGCGAAAGCCCACGCCCTGCACAGCTCCTGCAATCTCGATTTTAACGCTCACAGCCTTGCAAACCCAAATATGCCGAGAAATCAAGGCGAGATTTGCCAAGCACGAGTGTGGCGATGTTTGCGAACCTGCGCTCGGCAAAGAGCGAACCACTAAGCACGCCAGAATCATATAATGCCTCGTTTGCATCAGCCAAATCTCCGATAAATCTAGCCAGCGTGTCGATTACGCCGTAGCTTAAAACCTTGTCATCGACCCCTGCTAGCTTGTAGCTCATCGCTGAACGAAGCGTTTTAGCGAAGTTAAAATCGCCGTTTTCTTTAAGCTCGAAGTCTAGCTTCATGCCCTTTTCGCCCAAAAACTCCCCAGCACACTCCAACAAATACTGCGCGTCTTTACCAAAAATCACGCGAGAAAGCAGTTCAAAATAGCCATAAAAACTAGGTTTGATTGCGCTAAAATCGGCATTTGCGCGCGCATAATCTAGGCTAAATTTTGCGCCAAAATTTGCCAAAAGTTTTGCGCCTGTCTCGTCGCTTTTAATTTCATCAAAAAGAGCGTCTAAATTCGCAGGAATAGCGAAATTTAGGAGTTTGCGTTTGGATTTGGCTTCGTAAATCGCAATCTCATCGGCGCTATTTTTCGATACAAACACCCTCATCACGCGCGAATCAAAAATCTCCCTTTCCTTGCAAATAAGCCCAAAATGCGTAATCTCATCGCCAGAGGCAAGGAGCGTTTTTTCAGCTTCGCTCATAAATTCAGAGTTTTTTGTGATAAGAAATCTATCCTCAATCACGCATAAATTTAAAAATTTATTTTTGTTTCCCTGCGCGCTAACATAGTAAATTTCATCATCTTCGAGCCGTTTAAAAAGCGCGAAAGTAAAGAGATCGCTACACATTTTGACATCGAAAAATTTAGGCGATTTTGAGAAGGAGCTGCGAAAAACGCTATTTGTTTTGAGGCGTAAAATTGGCTTTTCGTATGTCGCAAGGGCGATTTTTTGCTTGTCATCGGTGATAAAAATTTTATTAAACGATTTTAAGCCAGTAGCGACCATGAAGTCTGAATTTTCGAAATTTAAATCCGCGCTAAGGCCGAATTTCTCGCCATTTAGCGAAATTTGCAAAATTTGATTATGACGCAAAATGCGGTAAGCATACTCGATTAACTTGCCAAAATTTTGCTTATTTACAGCAACGAAACTCTCGCCGTCAAAGACGCTAACACCGCTTAAAACTCCAAATTCATTTTCTATAAATTCGCCACTTTGCAAAAATTCGTGAATTTGGCTTGGGGTGAAATTTGAAAATTTAGGCAAAAATTTAATCTCGTCGCTTCTGGCGCAAACTTCCTTCAAATCCCCTTCGCCAGATACCACCTCCACGCTCGATTTTGCCAAAAATGCAGAATTTGGGATAAGCGCCATAAATTTATCGCTAAATTCGAGTAGCTCTTTTTCGTCTGCTTCGACATAGAGTGTGGTTAAATTTTTGCCTAAATTTAGGGCGTATTTCAGCCCAGCCTTGCGCGCATAAAAATCCAAAAAATAGGCGATTAAGCCGTTGTTATTCAAATAATCAAATTTAAAAGAAATTATCAATTTTTGCCCTTAGAATCAAATTTTTCAGCGATATCGCGCACGCTTAAATTCCCAATTTTTTCGCACACAAAACCGCGAGAAGCGATAAAATCTATCGCCGTGCGCTCCATAATCTCACTAGATTTTAGCACCTCATCGCTCACGCTAAAACTCATCGGCTCTATGCGCATTGGCACTACGGCTAGGATTTGCGTGCGTGGTCTATCTCCACAAAGATCTAGCATTTGCAAGGTTTCTAGCATCTCCACCTCGTGAGCCGAACCGCTCCATTTCACGCTTTTTGGCATAGCCTCGTAGTCGAAGAAATACACATCGCCGATACTGCCCTCGTCTGCGTCGATACAATCAATCAGCAAAATTTCGTCGAATTCGACCAAAATGTGCATTAAAAGCGCAGCCAGCGTGCCTCCGTCGATGAATTCGATACTATCGTCAGGTGAGTTTGGGGTGAATTTGTAGTTTTGTTGCAGTGCGTGCATAAAATGTACTCCGACACCTTCGTCGGAGTACATAATGTTACCTATACCGATAACACCTAATTTCATTTTTGAACCTTGAACTTATAGCCGCTAATGATAGCGTCCATAGCTCCGTCTTGTCCTTTTACAGCGTTGAAAACAGCCATATAAACATGCACAGGGATAAACAAAATGATGATATTCATCGATAAATGGTGGATAGTGCGAACCTCGCTTAAACCACCCATCATAGCCTCGATTGGGCGCATTAGATCATAAATCATACCGCCAAGTCCGCCATGATACATATGCACATGAAGCACAAGGCCAGTTAAACAAATCAGAGCCAAAACGATATAAAATCCTAAATACGCAATGAATTGCAAAGGATTATAAACGCCGTGCAAATGTGGGTGTTCGCCTAAAAATAGGTAAAATTTGATTTGCTCAACCCAAACCCTAGGATTGATAAAATCCTTAATACTAACTAGCTCTTTTCTGCTGTGTTTATCGAACAAAAACAGATATGATTTGTAAAGCATAGCCGCCATTAGCACGAAACCTGCCACTAAATGCACGAAGCGAATTTTAGCTTGCAAGAATAAATTTGGCTCAGAGCTAATCTCTGGGGCTATGAAAACATAAGCCAAATAAAATCCAGTAATTACAAGTATGACGATAGCGATAGCGCGTATCCAGTGGGTAAGGCGCAATCCTATCGAAAATTCATACTCGGCTTCTCTTTTTTTCATGGTTAATCCTTGATATTTGGATTTACTTTATATGAGCTAAGCTCGTTGCCTTTGGTATCCATAACATGAACAGCGCACGCAATGCACGGATCATAAGAGTGGATTTTGCGGATAATTTCAAGCGGTTGCGTTAAATCTGCAATTTTAAGACCAATCAAGCATGCCTCATAAGATGCCATGTTGCCCTGAGCGTCTTTTGGACTAGCGTTCCATGTGCTTGGAACTACTGCTTGCCAGTTTTTAATCACACCATTTTCGATACTGCACCAATGGCTTAGGCTACCGCGTGGAACATGTCCGATATATCTGCCTTTATATGATTTCTTTTTATCGATTGTGTATTTAGCGCAAGTCTCAGTGTCGCCTGATTTGATATTAGCTATTAAGTTGTTAAACGCTAGCAATCCATTATCAGCTACGACTTTTGCCTCTATCATACGGCATGCTGTTCTACCAAGAGTAGAGAATACTGCTTCTAGTGGAAGACCAGTATCAGAAAGGAATTTATCTACTACTTTTGTGACAAATTCATTGCCTTTTGCGTAATTTACAACGATATTTGATAGTGGTCCAACTTGAAGTGATTTGCCATCATATCTAGGAGCCTTAATCCAACTATATTTACCCTCAGTATTTAGGACTTTTGTATCTTCCATTTCACCTTTGGCATTTAGGGTTTGCTCTACCTTAAATCCTGTGTAGTTTGGTTCTTGTTCGCCGTCATAAGGGTGAAGTGGTTTGTCATTTTTATACCATGAGTGAGTGGCTTCTTCTGTAATCTTACTCTCATCTAGCTCATGAACCTTGCTAATATCGCCGTCTAAAATCACACCGCTTTGGAATAAGAAATCATTGCGTGAATATTGGAAAGTTTGGTGTGTCCATAGATTTGCGACGCCGACATCGTTTAAGACACTTGCTTCACTAGCATACGCACCACCAGCCATAAGCAAGTCTGGATAATATGCACGGTTGATGAAATCAGCTACTTCCTGGAATTTAACCATATACTCACCAAGTCTTGCTGGGCTTAGGATATCCATTACGCATGTTACGCCACCGACTGTTAGGGTTTGTGGGTGTGGTTGTTTGCCACCGAAAATCGCCATCATTTGCGCAGCTGTTCTTTGGATACGCAAACACTCTAAATAGTGGCTAAGCGCAATCAAATTTTGCTCAGGAGTTAGTTTGTATGTGCTGTGTCCGAAATATGCGTTTGCAAATGGTCCAAGTGCGCCTTTTTCAACGAAAGCTTTTACTCTTTGTTGAACTGCTTTTAGCTGATCCTCACCGCAAGCATAAGGCAAATCTGTATATCTGAAAGCCTCTTGGCTAGCAGCGTGTGGATCTGCGCTTAGTGCGCTTACGATATCGACCCAGTCAAGTCCGTGTAGTTGATAAAAATGCACTGGGTGATCATGCATAAATAACGCAGTGTTCATTAGCGTTCTAGTCAAAATCGCATTTAGTGGCGGAGTTATGCCAAGAGCATTTTCAACGGCTGAAATTCCAGCATTATAGTGAGAAAATGTGCAAACACCGCAAATTCTTTGCATAAAAAAGCCGATATCCCTAGGATCGCGACCCTTAACGATAGTCTCTAATCCACGCCATAAAGTAGAGCCAGAATACGCATCCGTTACAACTCCGTTATCATCGACAACTACTTCTATGCGTAAGTGTCCTTCAATACGAGTTATCGGATCTATTACTAATCTTTGTGACATTTCTACTCTCCCTTATTCTTTTTAAATGATGCAATGGCTGCATGAACTGTGATAGCTACACCTGTAACAGCCAAAATTCCTATACCGATTTTATCGGCTGTCGCATCAGCACCTGCTCCGCTAAATACGGTATTGTATAATCTATCTGCCAACGGCTCCTCAAATGGTCCCATGTGATCCCAAAAATCAGGCTCAGAACAGCCGATACAGCCATGACCTGCTTGGATTGGCCAGCTAGTGTGAGCGTTAAATCTCTCGCGTGAGCAGTTATTAAATGTATATGGGCCTTTGCAACCTACTTTATATAAACAATATCCGTCTTTTGCGCCTTGATCGCCGAATTGCTCTACGAACTCACCTGCGTCGAAGTGACCGCGTCTTTCGCACAAATCGTGAATTCTAAGTCCGTAAGCCCATTTTGGACGATTATAAACATCAAGTGCTGGAAGTGTGCCAAATAGTATGTAGTGAAGGACATTTCCTACGATATTTTTCTCGCTTGGCGGACAGCCAGGGACATTGATTACTTGTTTTTTAGTTAATTTGCTTAACGCAACAGCGTTTGTTGGGTTTGGTCTTGCTGCTTGGATACCACCGAAGCTCGAACATGTTCCAATAGCAAAAATCGCAGCTGCGCCAGCAGCAGCATGTCTGCAATGCTCGGCACCTGTCTTACCAGCAGGCCCTACTGTAAGGAAATATTCGCTACTTCCGCTTGGAATTCCACCTTCTACCATTAAAATATACTGCCCCTTATATTTTTCGATAGCTCCGTCTAAATTTTCCTCTGCTTGCCAGCCAGCAGCAGCCATAATCGTCTCGTGATATTCTAAACTAATATAGTCGAAAATCAACGAATCGATAGTTGGAGTATCAATTCTAAGTAAGCTTTCGCTACAACCTGTGCATTCTGCCATGTGAAGCCAGATCACAGGTAAGCGATCGGCGAGTTCTGCCGCCCGTGCAACTTGTGGTGCAAATACGCTAGGTAACCCAATCGCCGCAGTCATTGCGCCTGCCCATTTCATAAAATCACGGCGTGAAAAACCGCGCTCAGCAAGGCGTTTAGTAATACTATCGCCTTCTTTCATTTTAGGCAGTTTAGCGACTTGTTCTAGCCTATCGGCTACTTTTGCTAAATCAATCATTATGTTCTCCTTTACGCTTATAGCGTTAATCCATAATTATATAGTTTTTTTGTTTAAAATTTGTTAAGAAAGAACTTACTTGTAGTTAAATTTTCTACAAGTAAGTTAAATTTTAAGGTTAAATTTATTTTATTTTGAAATTTAGCACCGGTAAATCATAATCCATTACGCTTTCGTTTTGCATATCGGTGATACTCACAGCCGGCAAGGCACACATACCAGAATACACTACATTAAGCGGTGTGTAAAATACGCCGGTATAGTCATTGCCGTTTTTCGTATCTTTGTAATACGCCCCACCAACCGGGAAGCTTAGCACCCTATCAAACATTATCTCTTTATGCTCGAAGCTAGTTTTATCCTGCAAATTCTCAGGCCTTATAAATCCCGGATTTATGCGCTCATTGACGATCTCAAAGCAGGTGCTTGCCGCCTCGTCAATCACAAAATTTCTGATATAGAAATTTGAGCGGAAATTTATCTTAGAATAAATTCTCTGCCCTACTTTTAGATTATCAAGCGAAACCGCATTACCAGCCTCATCGACAAATTCACGCACGATTTCTAGCTGTTTGATTCCGTGCAGATTTCCTGTGCGGTTGTTTATACTAAGCGGGCTGTGTTTAAGCGCGACTGGCTCGTAACCAAAGCTAAGCAAATTAGTAAAAATTTTCTCGCCATTTTTTGGTGAAATTTTGATTTCTCTGTCGTTAGAATTTAGCGTAATTACCGAATTTGACGGAGTTTGGATACTTTGTGTAAGTCCGTTTGCGACTATATCTGCGCCCACGCCCTTATCATCTTCACCAAAATACGCTTCAAGTGCTCTTAGCACAAATGCTCTTTCTTGCGTGCTAGAAACATTTTGTAAATTTTGACTTAAATTTTGCGCCAAAGTATCTAAGACGCTATCTTTTATACCGACACTTCCTAGGGCATACACCGCAAATCCAGCGTCCCTAACCTCACTAGCAAAAATTTTACTAGCCTCTTTATTAGCATAATCAAATTTATAATTTGAACTATAAATTTTACTAAATTCCGCGCTCATTTTGTGTTTTTGCAAAATCGCAAGCATAGAAAATGTCGCTAGTGGGCTAGCTTCGTAGAGTTTTTTATCATAGACGAAATTTAGCTCATCATCACTTAATGCGCCAACCCTATCTAGCACGAAATCCGCATACAATCGCAAGCTAGGCTCGCTAGAATACGACGATCTTAGCGCTCTTAAAATCAGCTCTTTTTGTTTTGTGGTTAGGATTTTGTATTTCGCGTCCATATCCAAAAGCACATCGCTAGCATACAGCGACGCAAATGCGTTCGTCTCGCCATGCGCGCTCCAATACCCAAATTCGCCGTTATTTTTAAGCCTTGATAAAATTTTCGTAGCATGCTCTAAAACAGCCCCCTTCATCGCCTCGTCGTGGTCGCGTTTGTAAAAGAAATCATAGGCTAAAATTTTAGAACTAATCTGTTCTGTGCAACCATACGGATATCGCTCCAACTCCCTTGCCACCGTATAAGTGCTAGGTCTAGTGCCTATATATGTAAAGACATCTTTATACGAAGCTGGCAGACTAAAATTCATCGGCGCGTCGCTATAAGCACTGGCGCTAAATTTCGAGCGCGGAAACTGCGAAATGACATCAAATTTCAACTCATACTCAAATTTCGCCCCATTTTCTTCGCTCGCTTCCAAGCTCACCACGCCCTCGCCAAGCTCTAACGCATTTGCTCTAAATTTCAAATTCTTTGCTTCTAGCGCGCCTAGCGTGATATTTGCATCACTAAGCGAAATTTGAACTGCGTCGTTAAAGCTCGCCTTTAAATTTAGCGATTTTGGCGAATTTGTCGTATTTATGAGCGTTAGCGGGATATTTATATCATCGCCTTTGACCATATATGTAAGATCTGCTGGTTTGATAACGATATCATCTTTGACGCTGATTTGAGAGTTTGCCCAGCCGATTTTTTCTTCATCATCAAGGGCTAGCGCGCTTAGGCGAATCATAGAGTTAAAGTGTTTTGGCAAATCTACCTCGAATCTAGCCTCGCCTGCGCCGTTTGCGATACTCTCATACATTTTGACAAATTTTTTATCTTTTTTGTTTTGCACTGGGCTTAAATTTCGCTTCGCGCTTTTTAGCATTTCATCGCCACCAAAGCTTAGTTCTTTGCCGTTTGCGCTATACACACTCAAATCATCGAAAATATCGAAATATCGGTGCCTGAAATATATCGGCTTATCAAAATATGAAAACGCATTTAGCTCTTTTTGATTTATCGCGTCTAGTATCCCTAAATCCACAGCATAAAGCGTGATTTTAGAATTTGGCGCGGATTTTGCCACAATTATGGCTTTTTCGCCGTTTTTATACTCAGACTTGCTTTGCAGGCTAAGAGGGAGTTTTTTCTCGCTCACATCGAGACTTACGGCTACATTTGCATAGGTGCGAAGTGGCATAGCAGCAGCAGAGGCAGAGCGTGAAATGCTAGCGCTAATGTGTCCGCCAGTGAAATTCTCTGGCACTCTTAGCTCGAAACTTGCGCTGTTTCCACGAATTTGCGTGATTTTATAATCATACACGCCCTCTCCTATCAAAGCCACATTTAGCACGCCGTTTTCGATAGGCGAAGTAATCACGCCTTTTATCATTTCGCCGGGTTTGAGCTTTGATTTTTCTAAATTTATGCGGGCGGTATTGACATCTTTGGCATTTAGCCTGCCATAGTATCCATATCCGCTCACATCGACTCTCACGCTCGCACTTGCCCCGCTTGCGTAGTCGTTCGCTACGACGATATACGAACCACCATTTTCGAATTTATACCCAATCTGTGAGCCCTCTGCGCTAATGCTATCCACAAGCGAAAAGCTCTCTTGCTCGACATATCTCTCGCCATTGTAAATGTAAGTGAAATCTTGGCGATAAATTTCTAAATCCACCTTGCCTTTTTGCTCTTTTTTGCTAAGGCTATCTAGCAATGCAAGGTCGAATTTTACCTCTTCGCCACTGCTTATAAAGTCCTTATTTGCGCGAATTCCTAGAATTTTGTCGTATGGATAGTAGCTTAGCATTTTATATGCGCTGACATTTTTGCCCCCGTCTTGGACGCTAAAATTCATCATCAAATTTGCCGCATTTGAGACACCCTGCGCCTTTGGAGCGATTACGAGGTCTTTTTTGCCGTTATTATCTAGCCTAAATTCCTCGCTTTTTACCTCCAATGTGCCCTCTTTTTTAAGTCTTGCATTTGTGAAGCTGTATCCTTCAAAACCGCTGATTTTAAGCTCTTTTTCGTAAGATTTCACCTCAATTTTGCTGGCTAAATTTGCAGCTGGTGCGCCCACAAGGTAGTTTGAAATCAAATTTGCGATTATTAACTCATCTTTGTAAATTTCATCTTTGCTCGTTAAAATTTCGTTTTTTACGCGGTTTGGTATGAAATTTTCGACGCTAAATTTCTTGGTTTCGATGATTTTATCCTCGTAAATCAGTTCAAAGGTATAACTTCCGCTTTTTTCGCCCAAATTCTCTTTGAAATTTAGCGCGCCATAAGAGTCGGTTTTTAGGGCGCGAGTGATGATATTCACGCCGTAAGGATCTGTGATTTTGTATTTTATCGGAGTGTTTTTAATCGGCGTAAAATCGCTCTTTTTGAGCACCACAGAGCCGATTAGTGCCTCATTTGGGCTTACAAGCTCGCTAGCGAAATACACCATTGCTCGCGCGTCGCTTGTAGTCGCTTCCCTGCTAGAAACAGCCTCGTCAAATATCACAAATCCGCGCTCTTTACCGTCTGTAATCTCGATAGATTTAGGATTTTTATCCAAAAATTTAGCGTCATTTACAAGCAAAATCCCGTCACTATCCGTGCGTTTTTCTAAAATCAGCTCGTTTTTGTTATTGTAAATTTTAACAATAGCGTGTGACAAAGCCTTCGCATCGCTTAGGCGCGAAGTATAGATTAGTGCGCCACTATCAGCCATGCTGACCTGAGCTGAAATGTCGCTGATATAGGCTGTGCGCGTGATAGTTCGCATTATAGCGCCCTCTTTGTAATGCACATCTATCACATACACGCCGTCCTCAAAGCCCTTAAAATCCATAGCGATTTTATGCTCGCTAATCTCGTTTTTCGCCCCGCCAATGTCAAATTTTTTATTCACAACCTCGCTAGCTAGCGAGTGCGGATAATTGCTTTCGAAATTTAGAAAATATCTGAAATTCTCATCGCTGATTTTTGAGACGCTAATGCTAATTTCATTTAAATTCGAGCTTTTTATCGCGATATTTGCATTTTTAGGGACGAATTTTTTCATATCACTAAACTGCACAAAAGGCTTCCTATCGCCAGTTTTGAAATTTAGCTTTATTTCATCTCTAACTATTCTAGAATCATCGCCAAAGCCCTTTAAAAGGCGCAATTCATAGCTTTTATTTGGCGCAAATTCAGCGCTTTTGATATCTACATGATAGTAGTATTTATCACTGATTTGTGGGTATTCTTGCTCATCTTCGTAGTATCTGTATCTAGCCTCGCCAAGGCTAAATTTACCCACGCCATTAACGCGAATAAATTTGGCTAAATTCGCGTCATCGACATGGTGAGGAAAATACAGCCTCGCTCCAAACGAGCCGTCATTAAAGCTAATTTCGCGGATTTTGACATCGTCTAGGTTTGACGCATTTATGCTATCATTAAATGGCTCCTCATCTGCTTTTAGGATTTTTGGGGCGCTTAGCGTTGCGCCGTTTTTTGATTTTACAGAGTTTGCTTCGATGACGATATTTGGGTGCTTAGCATCATAAGAAATCAAAAAACTTCTATCATTTTGCGCACTAATGGTAAAGCTAATATCGTTTTTGGCTAAATTTTGCAGCGAATACACCCTAATCCCTGACTTTGCCCCCTCCTCGCTCACGCTATCGTTAAAGCTAATCTTTGCAAGTCCTTGGCGCAGTATTTTAAGCTCGCTCGCGCTAAACTCAGCCGTCGTAAAACTAAATTTCTCCCCGCCAATCTCGCAGTTATAGCGAGTGCTGGCATTTAGCTTAGTCTTTGGATAAAACTCTATTTCAGCGCTATTTTTATACTCATATACGCCAGTAATCCTTGGCTCACATTTTGCGATTTGCTCCTCGCTTATGCCAAAAGGCGCGATTTTTGCACCACTAAAAACCAAGCTCTCATCATTAATCTGCGTTTCCACGCCAAAGAGCCACCCAGCGCAAAGTGCGCTACAAAGCCCAAATTTGATTAAAATTTTTTCCATGATTTTCCCCTTAGAATTTCGCGTAATTATATTGTCAAATTTTTATATTTTGGTAATTTTTTATTTTTTATTTTATCTATTTTTTACCCTAAATTTCGCCACGCTAAAATTCGCATTTTCGTCCAAACACGAAAGCTCATATTCGCCTGCGCTCAAATTTAGCATAAAATTCTCGCCATTTTTTTTCGCCTCGTATGCGCCGTTATTTACGCCGATAAAGATTTCATCGCCAAAAACAGCCGTGCAAGAGGCGCTAAGATTTATCTCTGCATTATCGCCCACTTCGTAAATTTTGCCATCTATATCGCTAAGGGCGGGTGCAATGCTAGCAAATTTATCTTTGCACCTGCCGTTTTTGGTCGTATTTGCGTCGATTATGCCGTTTTGCAAAAGATAAAAAAGCTCGCTAGGGCGGTAAAATTCGCACTCATCGCGCAAAGTTACACCCTCTATCACCAAATCTCGCACCATTTTTTTACACTCTTTTTCTACGAAAAAATCAGCGCAAATTTCTCTTTCGCTCACGCCACTAGGACGGGCAAATTCGGCATTTATCGCGCCTGTGTTTGAAAGGTAAGAAAACATATCAAAAACCACGCGCGCAGCACTAAGTCCGCCACTTATATCGCTCGTTTTTTCGCCGTTAAAATTGCCAAACCAAACCCCAAGGCTAAATTTTGGCGTTACGCCAATCGTATAAAGGTCGCGCCCGTCGGCACTCGTGCCGGTTTTAAACATCAGGGCTGGCATGTTTTTGGTATTTTGCCACACAGAGCCAAGATAGCTTCGTGGGGCGTTTTTTAGCATTTGCGTGATAATATACGCACTTTGCGGGCTTAGTATCTGCGCGCTCTGCCCTACTTTCGCCCCTGCTAGTTCTAGCGGTTTTAGCTCGCCAGAGTTTGCAAAAACGCTGTAAAGATGAGTGAGATTTAGCAAATTTATGCTAATTCCGCCAAGCCCGAGCCCAAGCCCATAATGCTCTTTGGAATACGGCGCGAGATTTGCACGAAGCAAAAGCTCATAAAGCCCGTCATCGCCAAGGGATAGTAAAAGCTTCAAAGCCGGGATATTTAGGCTATATCCGAGCGCGTCATTTGCGCTAATAACCCCCATAAAGCCTAGATTGTAGTTGCGTGGGGAGTAGTTTTTGAAGCTAATCGGAGCGTCGATTAGCTCACGGCGTGGTGTGATAAGCCCCTCTTCAAGGGCTCTTGCGTAGATAAATGGTTTTAGCGTGGAGCCAACATTTTTCGCCCAGACTATGCCGTCATTTTGTCCCAAAAATCCGCCAAAATCGTGCGAACCCGCGTATGCCACAACCGCCATTTTTTCGTTGTCGATTAAGATAGCCGAGCCGTTTTTGACGCCAAATTTGGCTAGGTCATTTATCCTTGATTTAAGGAAATTTTCAAGGGTGAGTTGATAGGTTTTGTTTAAATTTGAGTGGATTAAATTTGCGCCGTTTTGTGCCACGCGCTCTGCTTTGTTTTGCCAGATTGCGCCGTTTTGCGCCAAGTGCTTTGTATCGCCTGCGCGCACGGCGCGATTGTCTGTGTTTGCGGGCTTTATCGCGCCATTTTGTGCCAAGTGCGCGCTTTGGCTTGCCCCCACAGAACTTGCCTCCACAGAACTTGCGCACGCGCGTTTTGTTTCGGTAGCTGTTTCGGTAACTGTTTCGCTCACACCCTCTGCCACGCCAGCTGTTTTGCTCGCTGTTTCGCCCACACGCACACCCACAGCCTCACTCGCGCCAGCGCGCCCTACCACGCCCAAATTTTTCGCATTTTTAAAGGCGCGCATTGCATAATGCGGAGCAAAATTTGGCGCTGGGTGCCTTGTGGGGGTAAATTTCTCGCTACTAGCTCGTTCAAATTCGCTTAGAGATAAAATTCCTGCCTTATAAAGACTAGAAATCAGTCTGTTTTTTAGCGAATTTAAATCCAAATTCGCGCGGTCTAGGCGGTTTTTGTTCGGGTTTTTTGGCACCACCGCAAGAAGCGCGATTTGAGCGTTGCTAAGCTCACCTAGGCTTTTGCCAAAATAAAAATAGCTAGCACTCGCCACACCCTCGATATTGCCACCATAGGGGGCTAGATTGAAATACATTGTCAAAATTTCATCTTTGGTATAGTGAAATTCGAGCTGAAAGGCGTTGAAAATTTCGATAAATTTGTTTTTGTAACTGCGCTCTTTGGGGTTCATCATACGCGCAACCTGCATTGTAATGGTGCTTGCACCCACTCTGGCTATATTTGCATTTTTATGCGTAAAATTTTGCGAAATATTATGCGTAAATGCCCGTGCTATCGAAAATGGATTTACACCAAAATGGTAGTAAAAATACCTGTCCTCGAAATGCACTACGCTCTGTTTTAGACGCTGTGGGATTTCATCGCTGCTAGCATAAAACCTCCAAATCTCATCACTGCTGATTTGCATATTTAAAATTTCCCCCTCGCTCGAATACAAAACTAACGACTTTTCTTTATTTAATCCAGCCAAATTTAAGGGAAATAAAAAATCCAAAATCAAAAACAACGACAGC
>JAGBJQ010000086.1 GCA_017934385.1 Campylobacter sp.
AATGCCGAATTAAACGATAAAAAATCTCGTTTTATCAGACGCTTGCAACAAAATTTTGCAAATATCAAAATTAAAGGCGGATTAACGCAATTTTGGCAACTTTCCTTTGCCGATTTTGTCAATGAATTGAAAAAACAGAAAATAAAACTCACACTCGCAGAGCAAGACGAATGGGAAGATTATTTTACACAATACAAAAACCATTGCACCACCTTGCAACAGACAATCAGCCAAACCGATAAAACCATTGACCAAATGGTGTATCAACTCTACGGCTTAACCGATGAAGAAATAAAAATTATAGAAAACGGAGAATAAATTTGGAAGATATTAAAATTGATAGAAGTTGGCTTTTTGAGACCAAAAGAGATTTTTCAAGGCGTTGGAATATAAATTTACATGATAATAGATTTTATCAACGATGTATAGAATTGGTAGAAGATATTATTGAAAATTGCCAAAGTTTTAAAAATTTATCTCATAGAATTCATCAGTTAGCTGGTAAAGTAGATACAAAAAAAGAAATCACAATTAATATTGGCTACACGGAAAGTGTCCAAAAATTGTTTAATGGGTCAAAAATTAAATTTGTCGATACTTCATTATATGACTTATTATGCGAATTATCTAACGATACCAACTTTATAAAATTTATAGAAATATTGGAGTTAGTTTTTAATGAAATTTTAAAATCTGAAAATAAAGATTTTATTAATACATTTAATGACATTGCATTTATTTCAAATAAACCTGTTAGATTAGTTTATGATGACGGATATAAATTTTATCCAAGTGGAGTTGAACTTTTTGATAAAAAGCTTATTGACGATGTTTTGGAATTTTTGAAAGATTATCCAAAATCACACAAAGAATTTACGGAAGCTTTAACTATATTCATAAAAGAAAATGGTTCTTATAGAGACGCTATTGACAAAATAAGATTAGCATTGGAAATATTTATGAAACAATATTTCAGTAATAACAAAAGCCTAGAAAACCAAAAAAGTGATTTAGGAGTTTATTTGCAAAATAACAATATACACATACATAAAGAAATAACGAATTTTTATAATACATATTTGACACTCATTAATAATCACATCAAACATTTGGATAAAGATAATATTGATAAAGATAAAAATGTTGTATTCAAGAAAAGTGAAGCAGAATTTTTATTTTATCTTATTGGTAATTTTATGAAATTTCTCATTGAAGCAAAATTGGAAAACTGATATAAATTTCTGAATTATTCTGTATATTTTAAAATAACCAAATAATGTCATTGCGAGATTTACGAAGTAAATCGAAGCAATCCAGTAAAATTTAGAGAGAATTTGAATTAATCAAAATTTATCTGAATTTCCCTGGATTGCTTCGCTTTCTGCGAAAGCTCGCAATGACAAAATCGGGGCAGTATTTCAAACTTGCGGTAGCGGAAAGCTCGCAATGACAATAGCGAGTAATTTTGTTTCGCTTCGCTTGCAATGACAAATTTTCGGCGCAGTATTATGGGGTTGCGCTAGCGAAATTCCAAACATTTAACTTTATGATATACAATCGCAAAATATTTTTCAAGGAGTGAATATGTCTTTTAAACAAACTATGAAATTTAGCGCACCAAAAATCATGTGCAACGGCTGCGCAAATACTATCAAAAACGCCCTAACTGAGGAATTTGGTGAGATTAGCGTCGATGTAGAAAACAAGGTCGTAAGTGTAAATTTAAGCGCGGATGAGGTGGAAAAATTCCTTAGCGAAATGGACGATTTGGGATTTAGCGCAACCAAAATTTAATCGCAAATGTCACAAAAATTTAACCTAAACATAGTTGGAATGACCTGCGTGAATTGCTCGAACGCAATCGAGCGAGTTACGCGCAAGATTGAAGGCGTAGAAAGCGTAAATGTGAGCTTCACGGCTGGGGTCGGCGAATTTGAAGTCGCAAATGATGCCGTGCTAGACGCCGTAAAAGCAAAAATCACAAAACTAGGCTACGAAATCGCCACAAACTACGAAGAGTTGGAAGCCAAAAAGGCGCGAAATTTAAAAAATATGCTTTTTAAATTCGTTTTAGCCGTGATTTTAGCGTGTTTTATAATGCTCATCGAAATGAAATCAAATTTCAGCTTCGCCGTAAAAGCCTCGATTTGCGCTGTGCTGGGCGCCGTCGTGCTTGGCTTTTGTGGCAAAAACTTCTTTTACCATGCCTATGGGTCGCTAAAAAACAAAAACTACGATATGAATGTGCTAGTCTCTCTTGGCTCGTCTGCGGCGTATTTGTATTCGCTAGGAAGTGCGATTTTTGTCTATTTTAAGGGCGGAAACGAGTGGGCGAATTTGTATTTTAGCTCGTCAGCGATGATAATTGCTTTCATATTGCTAGGAAAATACCTTGAAGAGCGAAGCAAACTAAAAGCCAATGATTACATTAAAAAACTCATAGATTTAAGCCCAAAAAAGGCGGTTTTGATTAACCCAGACGGCATGATGCGCGAAATTTTGGCTAACGAACTAAAACCCGGCGATAAAGTTTTAGTCAAAAACGGCGCGCAAATCCCGGGCGATGGCGTGATTATAGATGGCGAAGCTGAAATCGATACAAGCCTAATAACAGGCGAGAGTTTAGCCGTTTTTAAAAAGGTCGGCGACACGGTAAATGCCGGCTGCATGAGTGTCGCAGGAATTTTGCAGGTCGAAATCACCAAATTTTCGCACCAAAGCGTTTTGGCTGAAATCAAAAATTTACTCAGCGAAGCAGGAAGCAAAAAAATGCCGATTTCTCGCTTTGCCGATAAAATCGCAAATATCTTTGTGCCAAGCGTGATTTTTATCGCCATTTGCGTGTTTGTGATTTGGCTAATCGCTGGAAAAGCCCATATTGGCCTGCTTTGCGCGATTTGCGTTTTGATAATCTCTTGCCCTTGTGCTTTGGGTTTGGCTACGCCCATTGCGATAGTTTGCGCTATTTCAAATGCCGCTAAAAACGGCGTTTTGGTGAAAAATCCAGAAGTTTTAGAAATCCTGAAAGATACGAAAATCGCCGTTTTTGACAAAACAGGCACACTTAGCAGGGGCGAAATTTCGGTAAATTTTACAAATTTAAGCGATGAAAATCTCGCACTAATCGCAAGCGTGCAAATGCTTAGCGAACACCCGATTTCAAAAGCGATTGTGAAATTTGCAAAAGAAAAAGGGCTTAAATTTGCTAAATTTGAGGGAGAATTTGAGAGTTTGCTGGGTCGTGGTATAAAGGCGAAAAACAGCGAATTTACGCTACTAGCGGGAAATAAAGAGCTTTTAAATGAAAACGGCGTGGAATTTGAAACGCCAAAAAATGCAGACGAATTTTTGTGCAATGGCTTTGGCGTGATTTTTGTGGCTATAAATGCCAAATTCGTGGGCTTTGTGGCACTTAGCGACATTTTGCGTGATGAAGCGAGCGAGTGTATAAAAACGCTAAAAAATCAAGGCATAAAAACCATAATGCTAACAGGCGACAACGCCAAAACGGCGAATTTCATCGGCAAAAGTTTAGGCGTAGATGAGATTATCAGCGAAGTTTTGCCAAGCCAAAAATACGAATTTATCGCAAATTTAAAAAACAGCGAAAAAGTCCTTTTCGTAGGAGACGGTATAAACGACGCTCCGTCTCTTAAAACCGCCGATATAGGCGTCGCGATGAACTCAGGCAGCGACATTGCCAAAGGCGCAGGAGATATAATCTTTATCAAAAACGACTTGCGAAATTTGGCTTATTTGATAAATTTGTCGCAAAAAACAATGACGACGATAAAACAAAATCTTTTTTGGGCGTTTTTTTACAATCTCATCTG
The DNA here is from genome assembly GCA_017934385.1 of Campylobacter sp. Lineage (GTDB taxonomy): Bacteria > Campylobacterota > Campylobacteria > Campylobacterales > Campylobacteraceae > Campylobacter_B. The sequence goes on from JAGBJQ010000086.1 coordinate 3,834, forward strand.
CATACCTGTGGCGGCTGGAATTTTATATCCTTTGTGGGGTGTCTTGCTAAAACCGATGTTTGGTGCAGCAGCAATGTGTTTTAGCTCGGTAACCGTGGTGCTAAACTCAATCAGACTGAAATTTGCGAAAATTTAAAATTTAAATTGTTTTGAATTTTGCTAACGCAAATTTCTTGCAATGAGTGCAAATTTAAAATTCCTGCGAATTTAACTATTTAATCAAATTTATTGTAAAATTGTCCAAAATTTTACCAAAAAGGGGCAAAATATGGACTTTTTACAAAACTACGAATCCAGCGTAAATGAGCGCGCGAAGCTAGGTATCCCGCCACTAGCACTTAGCGCCGAGCAAACCAAGCAGCTATGCGAAATCCTAAAAACCAATCCAAGCGAAAAATTAATCGAAATTTTAAAAACACGCATTAACCCGGGCGTCGATGATGCCGCTAAAATCAAGGCGGAGTTTTTAGGCGAAATCATAAATGGCGATTGTAGCGTGGCTGGCATTAGCAAAGATGAGGCTTTTGCGATGTTGGAGCGCATGCTTGGCGGATACAGCGTGATCGAGCTAATTCGCGCCTTGCAAAGCGCAGATGAAGCCGCCGCAAAGGGCGCAGCAGCGGCTCTTGGTAGGACGATTTTCGTGCATGATTACTTCGCAGAGGTCGCAAGGCTGGCAAAAGAGGGCAACGCTCACGCAAAAGCCGTGCTCGAAGCGTGGGCGAATATGGAGTGGTTTAGGGCGAAAAAACCTCTGAGCGAGTGTATCAAAGGCGTGGTTTTCAAGGTCGCTGGCGAGACAAACACAGATGATTTAAGCCCTGCTAGCGAGGCTTTCACGCGTTCGGATATTCCGCTTCACGCCCTAAGCATGCTTAGCAAACGCCAAGCCGGTAGCCTAGAAACAATCGCCCAGCTTAAAAAAAGCGGTAGGCAGGTCGTGTATGTGGGCGATGTCGTGGGCACTGGAAGTAGTCGCAAAAGTGGCGTGAATTCCGTGCAATGGCATATCGGCGAGGAAATTTATGGTATCCCAAACAAAAAAACAGGCGGTGTAATCATAGGCTCGGTCATCGCGCCGATTTTTTTCAACACAGCCCAAGATAGCGGTGCTCTGCCAATCGAAGCGAGTGTGGAAAACCTCGAAATGGGCGATGAAATCGAGATTTATCCATACAAGGGTGAGATTGTCAAAAACGGCGAGGTCGTTTGCAAATTTAGCCTGAGCCCAAATACGATTTTTGATGAATACAAAGCCGGCGGGCGAATCCCGCTAATTATCGCAAGAGGGCTTTGCGCTAAGGCTAGAAAAGAGCTAGGCTTAGGCGATGATGAGATTTTTACTAGACCAGAGCAACCTAAATTTGACGAGAGCGCAGGTTACACTCTCGCGCAAAAAATCGTCGGCAAAGCCTGTGGCATGGAGGGCGTGAGAGCTGGTATGTATGTCGAGCCACTCACGCTAACTGTGGGTTCGCAAGACACCACAGGCCCTATGACGCGCGATGAGATTAAAGAGCTTGCTAGCCTTGGATTTGGCGCAGATTTCGTGTTGCAGAGCTTTTGCCACACAGCAGCCTATCCTAAGCCAAGCGATACTATCACGCACCGAACACTTCCGCCGTTTATGAGTAGTCGTGGTGGCGTGGCACTGCGCCCAGGAGATGGCGTAATCCACTCGTGGCTAAATCGTATGGTGCTCCCTGATAGCGTAGGCACGGGCGGAGATAGCCACACGAGATTTCCGATCGGCATTAGCTTTCCAGCAGGTAGCGGGCTAGTGGCGTTTGCGGCAGTTACTGGAAGTATGCCACTAAATATGCCAGAATCCGTGCTTGTGAAATTTAAAGGCGAGTTGCAAGAGGGAATTACTTTGCGCGATTTGGTAAATGCAATTCCTTACTATGCGATTAAAAAAGGCTTATTGAGCGTCGAGAAAAAGGGCAAAAAAAATATATTTGCGGGCAAAATTTTAGAGATTGAAGGGCTTGAAAATTTAAAGGCCGAGCAGGCTTTCGAGCTAAGCGACGCTAGTGCCGAGAGAAGTGCAGCAGCGTGCGCGATTGCGCTAAATACCGAGAGCGTGTGCGAATACATACGCTCAAATATCGCTCTAATCGACGCTATGATAAAGGCTGGTTATCAAAACAGCGACGCGCTAGCTAGAAGGGGCGAAAAAATGAAAAAATGGCTAGAAAATCCGACACTTCTAAAAGCCGATGAAAACGCAAAATACGCAGAAGTGATTGAAATCAATTTAAATGATATTAAAGAGCCGATTTTAGCCTGCCCTAACGACCCTGACGATGTCGCAACGCTAAGTGAAATTTTAGCCGATGAGACAAGAGCGAAAAATATCGATGAGGTTTTCATCGGAAGCTGTATGACAAATATCGGGCATTATCGCGCCGCAGCGCAGATTTTAAAGGGTAGCGCGCAACCACCAGCCCGCCTTTGGATAGCACCGCCTACGAAAATGGACGAAAAAAAACTCAAAGAAGAGGGCGTGTATAGCGTATTTGGCGCGGTAGGAGCGCGCACAGAGGTGCCTGGGTGCTCGCTGTGTATGGGAAATCAAGCGCGAGTAAAAGATAATGCGGTCGTGGTCTCAACTTCGACTAGAAATTTTGATAATCGCATGGGTATGGGTGCTAAGGTATATTTAGCCAGTGCCGAACTAGCCGCTGTTTGCGCGATGCTAGGCAGAATTCCTAGCGCGAGAGAATACAAAGAGATAGTGCGCGAGAAATTAAGTGGCAAAAATAGTGAAATTTATCGTTATTTAAATTTTAACGAGGAAGAAAATTTCGCGCTCTAAGCCACGAATTAGCGCGTTTTGCGCTAATAAGTTTAAATAAGCAAAATTTCGCTAAAATGGCGGGTTAAATTTGACAAGGTTGGTTATGCAAAGAATTTTGATTTTATGGATATTTGGCGCAATCTGTGCTTTTGGCGCGACCTGCGCAGATATCGAGGCAGATCCGAAAGCCTATTTTGCCAGCACGCCAAGCCCTAGCGAACTTTTGCTGAGCGATTATGATTGCAAGGGCTCGCTTGTGGAGGCTCCATTTTTGCGAAATTTGCAAAATTTAGCTAGGACGATTAGAAGCGAGAGTATCGAGTGCGTGGGAAACGAAGCTAGCATAAATGAGAAAAAATTCGAACGCATGTTAGCGCAGGCTGGCATGGATAGCGAGGGATTTTTGCGCGAGGCTAAGCAGAAAAATTTAGGCGCAGCGTATGCAAATGCGCTAGAAATTTTAGAATTTTACTCTGAGCAAAAATTTATAAATTTCATAAATTTCAAAAATTTTATCTCTGAGATAAATTTGGCAAAAACGGCATTACAAAGCTATTTTAGTGCAAATTTATCCCCAAACGAGGCTAGTGAGATTGCGGATTTGGTGCTGAGCGAATTTGCTCTATACGCGGCCAAAAATCGCAGTATCGATGCGTATAATAAGCTCGAATTAGCCCTTAAAAACAAGGTAAATATAAATGAGTTTAATGTGCTTTTAAGTAGCGACACTTACAGCACAAACGACCTTAGCGGTGCGCTAAATTTAGCACTTTTGCTAGGATATGATACGAAATTTATCGACGCACTTATTACGCGTGGGGCAAAGATTAACGACGGGGACGATAGCGCGCTATTTTACGCTATGTCAAATTTGGAAAATGCTAAATTTTTAATCTCCAAAGGCGCGCAAGTATCGCACAAAAATCAACTTGGCCAAACCCCGATTTTCTACGCTGTGGCTAGCAAAAACTACGAAATGGTAAATTTCATGGTCTATAACCACGCAAGTGTCAATGTCCGCCAAATCGGCTCTACCGAAAAGGGCGCGCTAGCTTCGCTTGGCGGGTATTCGGACGCGTGTGCGTTTAATGATTTGGGTGCTAGTTTGCTAATGTATTCGGCACTACATGGAAACAAAGAAATCACCGAACTTTTGGTTAAATCTGGCGCAGATGAAAAAAGAGTAGATGAATCTGGGTTAAACGCGCTTGATTACGCTATTTTTGGTGGTGATGAAAAGATCCAAGAATACCTCAAATCTATCGGACTTAAACCTAGTGTAAGTGCGAATAATGGGGATTTCATGGGAAGCGTGGCAGAGGAAAATTTCGAAGATATAGCGAACTAATTTAATACAAAAAGGAAATTTATGTTTAGGATTTTATTTATTTTTTTGCTTCCGTTTTTTGTCTTTGGCGCGGAGCTTAGCCCAGCTGAAAAAAATGCAAGCATTTATGGCGCACTGACGCTGATTCCGCCACTTGTGGCGATTGCTCTTGCATTTATCACCAAAGATGTCATTTTATCGCTATTTTTGGGCGTGTTAAGCGGGACATTTCTCATCGGTATGAACGATAATGGCGTGCTTTCGGGCTTTGTCGTGGCATTTACCGATCTTTGTGCGCGTATGGTAGCTTCTATGGCTGATGCGTGGAATGCGGGAATTTTGCTTCAAGTTATGTGTATCGGAGGCTTAATCGCGCTAGTTACCAAAAGTGGCGGCACCAAAGCCCTTGCTATGTGGCTTGGGGCTAGGGCGCACACTGGGGTTAGGGCGCAAATTTACACTTGGTTTATGGGAATTATCATTTTCTTTGACGATTACGCAAACGCTCTTATTTTGGGGCCTATAATGCGTCCTTTGATGGATAGATTTAAAATTTCGCGCGCAAAATTTGCATTTATTATCGACGCGACAGCTGCGCCGATAACTGGAATTGCGCTGATTTCGACTTGGGTCGGGGTTGAGATTTCGGCGATTAAGGAAGCGTATGCGCAAATCGGCGTCGAGGATATCAACGCATTTACGATTTTTGTGGAGACAATCCCGTATAGATTTTATAATATTTACATGCTTTTCTTTGTCGTGGCAAGTGCTGTGATGATGAGGGAATTTGGCCCTATGTATCGCGCCGAAATGGCGTCTCGCGCTGGCAAAAACGGCGGACGGGACTTTAAAATTGCAAATTTAGAAGATCAAGCATTTAGCCCAAAAGAGGGTATCGAGCCACGCAAGATTAATGCTTTAATTCCGCTTGGAGCGATGATTGTGCTAAGCGTGATTGGGTTTTATGCAAACGGACTTGGCGCGCTTGGCGAAGAGGAATTAAAGGCTGTGCAAGCAGATCCGTTTTCTTTCGTTTCTATTAGAACGGCATTTAGCGGGGCTGACGCTTCTGTGGTGCTGTTTCAAGCGGCTATGTTTTCATCAATAATCGGTATAGTTTTAGGATTGTGGCAAAAAATTTATGGTATCAAAGAGGGAATTGAAATTTGGATTGGGGGCTGGAAAACCATGCTCACAACCGTTTTGATATTGCTTTTTGCGTGGTCGCTAAGCTCTACGATAAAAGAGCTTGGCACCTCAAAATACCTTGTCGATTTGCTAGGCGAGAGCACCCCTATGGTGCTACTTGCGCTCGTGATTTTTGTGCTAAGCTCGATTATTTCATTTTCGACCGGCACTAGCTTTGGCACTATGGGTATCGTAACCCCGCTCGCTGTGCCACTAGCTGCCTCTGTGGGGGCGAAATACGGCCTTAGCGGCGATGAATTTCATGCTTTTATGTGTTTAAATATCAGTTCGGTTTTTACGGGGGCGATTTTTGGCGATCACTGCTCGCCGATTTCAGATACCACAATCCTCTCCTCAATGGGCGCAGGTTGCGATCATATCGAGCATGTCAGCACGCAGCTGCCTTACGCTATCGTCGTGGGTATCATCAGCGCATTTTGCGGGTTTTTGCCAGCTAGCTTTGGGGTAAATGTCTGGGTCTGCCTAGTCTTTGGGCTTGGCGTAACCGTGCTTGCGATACGAATTTTAGGCAAAAAGGTAAGCGGTGAAGTGCGATAAATTTGGTATTTGTGGAAGTTGCGTTTATGATTTGCCTTACAAAGAGCAGTTAAATTTAAAAAAAGAGCGCATAAGTGCGGAGTTTGCGCCGTTTTATACTGGCGAAATCGAGGTTTTTGCCTCCAAAGAAAGCGCATTTCGCTCGCGGGCTGAATTTGGGATTTTCCACGAGGGCGAGAAGCTTCATTTTAGCATGCGAGGCAGGGATAAAGAGCGTGTTTTCGTGCAAAACTGCTCTATCGTAGATGAAAAAATCCAAAGCTTTATGGATAGAGTTTTGCCGATTTTGCGGGGCGATGAGGTTTTGAAATTTAGGCTGTTTGGGGCCGAGTTTATCGCTACGAAAAATGATTTTTTATGCGTGCTTTTATATCACCGAAATGTCGAAGAAATAGAGCCGAATTTGGCAAATTTAGCCAGAAATTTAGGGCTAAATTTAATCGCTAGATCGCGCGGGAAAAAGCTCATTTTTGGCAGGGAAAATTTAGAAGACGAGTTTGAAATAGAGGGGCAAGCTTATCGCTACACTTTCGAAGCTACGGCGTTTTCGCAGCCAAACAGAGGCGTTAATGAAAAGATGATTTCGTGGGTGCTAGGCGCAGTGGGTGATGAGAAAAGCGCTAGAAAAGATTTGCTTGAAATGTATTGCGGACATGGGAATTTCACAATCCCGCTTAGTGCTAAATTTCGCCAAATTTTGGCAAACGAGATTAGCAAAAATAGCATAAAAAACGCACTTTTAAACGCGCAAAAAAACGGCGCCAAAAACATAAAATTTGTCCGACTAAGTGCAGATGAGCTAATGAGCGCATTTGGGGGCGAGCGCGAATTTACTCGCTTAGAGGGGGTAGATTTGCAAGGTTATGAAATCTCGCATATTTTGGTAGATCCACCGCGCGCAGGGCTTGAAGCAAGCGTGCTAAATTTCATCAAAGATTACAAAAACATAATCTACATTTCGTGCAATCCGCAAAGTTTAAAGCAAAATTTAAGCTATCTTTGCAAAACGCACAAGGTGGAGAAATTTGCGATTTTCGATCAGTTCGCGCACACTAATCATGTCGAGTGTGGCGTGATTTTAAAGGCGTTAGTGTGATAAATGAAATTTTAAGAAATGCCAAAAATATCGCTATCGTGGGGCTTAGCCCAGATGAGAACAAGCCAAGCAACCGCGTGGGGCAGTATTTAGCCGCGCAAAATTTTAAAATTTTTCCGATTTATCCTAAATTTGATGAAATTTTAGGCAGGAAGGTTTATAGAAATTTAAAAGAAATAAATGATAAAATCGACATTGTCGTTATGTTTCGAAAAGGCGAGTTCGCAAACGCGCTTTTTAGCGATGTTTTGGCGTGTAAAGCCAAAACGCTTTGGTTGCAGCTTGGCATTTTTAACGACAGCGTGGCTTCTTTGGCGCAAAAAAATGGAGTAAATTTTATCCAAAACAAGTGCATAATGATAGAGCATAAAAATTTGAAAGGCTAAAAATGGTAGATTTAAATAAAATAGTTCAAGCAAAGCGCACAATAGCGGCTTTTGTGCATAAGACACCCTTCGCTTTCGCACCAAAGCTAAGCGAAATTTACGGGGCGCAAATTTATCTGAAAAATGAGAATTTACAACGCACAGGCGCGTATAAAATTCGTGGCGCATACAACAAAATCGCTCATCTTAGCGAAGATGAAAAGAGCCGTGGCGTAATCGCAGCAAGTGCTGGCAACCATGCGCAAGGCGTGGCGATGAGTGCGCAAAAATTTGGTGTGCGCGCTGTAATCGTCATGCCAGAAGCAACTCCGCTTTTAAAGGTCAGTGGCACCAAGGCTTTGGGGGCTGAGATTATCCTAAAAGGCGATAATTTCGACGAGGCTTACGCTTATGCGCTCGAATACGCCAAGGAAAACAACCTTACCTTTGTCCATCCTTTCGATGATGAGCTAGTCCAAGCAGGACAGGGCACAATCGCGCTTGAAATGTTAGAAGAGGTCGCTGATTTAGACTATATCGTAGCGCCAGTGGGCGGTGGTGGGCTGATGAGTGGCGTGGCAAGCTGCGCTAAACAGATTAACCCTGATATAAAAATCATCGCTGTTGGTGCAAAGGGCGCGCCTGCCATGCATGATAGCTTCGTAGCCAAAAAAGCGATAAATTCCAAAAGCGTGCGCACTATTGCCGATGGTATCGCGGTGCGTGATACTAGCGAGATTACGCTAAAAAATATCCTAGAAAGTGTTGATGAGTTTGTTCAAGTCGATGATGAGGAGGTTGCAGGAGCAATTTTGTATCTGCTAGAAAATCAAAAAATCATCGTTGAAGGTGCTGGTGCTGTGGGTGTAGCAGCTCTTATGAACCATAAATTTAGCTTTAATGAGGGCGCTAAAATCGGCATTATTTTAAGTGGTGGAAATATCGATGTGCAAATGCTAAACATCATCATCGAAAAAGGTCTTATCAAATCTCACCGCAAAATGACGATAAATGTCACTCTTGTGGATAAACCAGGCTCGCTAACCAAGCTTACAAATGTTTTGCGTGATGCGAACGCAAACATCGTCAAAATCGACTATGATCGCTTCTCGACCGAGATCGAATACGGTGACGCGCAGATTACAATCACGCTAGAAACCAAGGGCAAGGCGCACCAAGAGGAGATTGCGTGGGCACTAAAAAGCGCAGGATATGATTTCAAAGAGCTGTTTTAGGCGAAATTTGAAAGGATAAAATTTGGAAAATTTGGCTTTTATCTTAAATTTTTTAATTTTTGTGATTTTGGTTTATATGTTTTTGCGTATGAAAAAATCTGGCGCAAACGCCCCTAAAACGGAGATTAGCACGGATATTACAAGGCTTAAAAGCATAGGCGAGCTAAGCGTGTTTAAAATTTATTCCAAAGAGATTGTTACGCGCAAAGAAAATGTCGCTGACGGCTTCCTTGGCTCGCTAGTTTCGCCACTGATGACGAAAAAACAGATTGCGATTATTTTTGAGTTTGAGATAGATTTCGTCTATGATCTGCTAAGTCCTGAATTTAGCATAATTCCGCGTGGCGAGGACAAATACGAGATCAAAATGCCACCTTGCAAATACAAATATTCGATTAAAGATATGAAAATTTACGATGAGAAAAACTCCAAACTTTTGCCGTTTTTGCTGCCTGATTCGCTAAATGGTATTTTTGGGTCGAGCTTTGATGAGAGCGATAAAAACCGCCTAATCGACGACGCGAAAAACGAGGTTAAGGCACTCTCGCTTAAAATCATAAACGATTTAGGGGGCAAAATCCACAAATCCGCAACCGACACACTTGAAACCATAGCAAAAAGTTTTGGCGCCAAAGAAATCGGCTTTGTCTTCCAAGACAAGGCATTAGAGACAATCGATATCAATCCAAGCGATATTTCTATCGCAAGCTCGCTAAAATCGCAAATCGAAGAGAAATAAGGGCGAGCGTTGCAGGCTTACGAGGCGCTGTTTAAGCTGTATTTTTCGTATTATACGAGCTTTAAGCGCAAAATTTACGCTAAATTCGAGCGATTTATCACTCCAATTCGCCTAAGCAGGGAGAAAAAACGGCTCAAAGCCAAAGGCTATTTCGTGCCAGATGAGCTTTGGGTGGGCTTTTTTAGCGAATTTAGCTTTTGTAAATGCTTTATCATAAAAAAAATCCTTTTTCCGAATTTTTACGCTATCAAAAACAGCTCCAAATGGCAGATGCAAAACGCGCAAATCGCCTTTAAAATCGGGGTTTTTGCATACGATGAGATAGCGTGGATTTTCATACCGCAAAGCTACGATAAAACGAAAAAAAATGATTTGGAAATGGTGTTAGATTTGCTAGCAAAATTTCCGCAAATTCGCTACGAAAAGCTAGAAGAGGGCATTAAAATTTTCGGATATGAATTTTAGGCTAAAATTTGGCCTCAGTTAGCTTAGCACGGATATCGCCGAAAAACAAAACATCTTTTAAAATCACATTTTCTGCGATTTCTTGGCGATTTAGTGAGAGGTAGAGTTCGCCCTTTTTGCTAGAAAAAATCTTTTGATTTATAAAAACGATAAACGGGTTCGAGCTCGTCTGCAAGGCGTTTTGGATAGCTTTGGCGTGTTTGCCACGCGGGATTTGCACATCTATGCGCCCAGTTTCGTTTTTGGCTCCGGCTGCGGTTAGGAAAAAGATATCGCCTTTGTGCGGAATTTTGCCAAAATTAAAAAACACGCTTAGCAGGTCGTTTGTCGCAAAATATGGCAAAATTTTGTCGCTACTAGGACGCAAATCGCCGTTTTCGCCCTTAAATTTCTGCTCTCTAATGCGTTTGTTGTTGTAATCAAATGTGAAAATTTGGCGCGTGTTTATGGTTTTTTTGCCCTTTTTGCGCTCGACTTCGTGGCGATAAATTTTGGGTTTTAAAATCTCGCCCACAACGCTTCCTTTGGAGTAAAATTTCTCCCTTCTATCCCCACTTAGCGAGCCAGCGATCCCATAAGCCCTCGCATTTAGCGTGATTTCGTAGGTTTTGGCGGTTTTGACTAATTTAGCATCAGCATGCCCCACGACGCCAAAAACGCCGAAAGAAATATCGTAGTGTGCCTCGATAGTCTCGCCAAATACTGCGCCGAAAAAGAAAAAAAGAAATGCTAAAACTCTCATAAGCTAGCCAAAATTTGATTTACGATTTGTTCTGGATTTTGCGCTTGATAAATCGGGCGACCAACCACGATAAAATCGGCGTTTGCGCTTTTAGCGTCGCTTAAATTTGCCACGCGCGCTTGATCGTTTGCGCTCTCGCCAAAAGGTCGCACGCCAGGGCAAAGCGTGATAAATTCGTCGCTTGTGGCATTTTTAATCGCGTTTGATTCAAAAACCGAGCAGACCATGCCATCTAGCCCACACTCATGCGCAAAACGCGAGAATTTCACCACGCTTGGCGCAATTTTATCGTTGTAAATTTCGCCAAATTCGCTCTCGTTAAAGCTTGTCAGAGCCGATACACCAAGCACGAGCGGGCGGGTATTTAGCGCGTCTAAGCGGTTCATAACCTCGCTCATAGCGCGCTTTCCAGCGCTTGCGTGCAGGTTTATCATATCTACGCCAAGACCTGCGACGACCTGCGCGGCGTCAGCCATGGTGTTTGGGATATCGTAAAATTTAAGATCTAAGAAAATTTTAAAATTTGCGATTTTTTTGAGTTCTACGATAAATTTCGCCCCGTCTCGCAGATACGAGCGCAGGCCGACTTTGAGCCAAATTTGATCCCCAAATTGCGCTAAATTCGCACTCAAAGCTAAATTTTGCTCTTTGCTAGCCATATCTAAGGCTACGCAAAGCTTCATTTTACGACCTTAATAGCGTCTAAAACGCCATTTATTAGCTTCGAGGACGCGCCAAGCTCCTTGGCTGCGGTTACGGCTTCGTTTATGATGATACCAGCGTCTGTATCACTGAAACGCAACTCATACGCTCCTAGTCGCAAAATAGCGCGCTCAACCGCCGAAATTTCATGCAGTTTAAATTCCTTCAAATACTCGTTTAAAAGCGCGTCAATCGTCTCTGTATTATCGCGCACGCTGTGAAGCAGGCCCAGCGTCCAGTTTCTCTGCTCGTTTCTAATCTTTTTTTCTTCTAAATACTCGTTTTCAAACTCAGGCTTTTCTTCGTTCATATCTTTTGCGTAAAGTAGCGAAATCACCGCCAATCGCGCTTGGTGTCTTGTCGCCATGATTACGCCTTTATTTCGCGAAATAAGCTTAGCATTTCGATTACGCCTGTCATCGCTTCGAAGCCCTTGTTGCCGGCTTTTGAGCCTGCGCGCTCAATCGCTTGCTCGATAGTATCTGTGGTAAGCACGCCAAAGGTAACTGGCGCGCCGTGGCGAAGCATGGTGTTTGCGATACCCTTGCTGACCTCTGCGCTGACATAGTCAAAATGCGGTGTGCTGCCTCTGATGACTGCGCCTACGCAGACGACGGCGTCGTATTTTTTCGATAAAAGTGCCTTTTCTAGGGCGAGCGGGATTTCAAATGCGCCAGGGACTAGCATTAGGCTTAAATTTTCCTCTTTGCCACCATGTCGCAAAAATGCGTCGTGAGCGCCTTCTACTAGGCGATCTGTGATGATGTGGTTAAATCTGGCGTTGATGATTAGGATTTTTTCATCGCCGTTTAGGGTCAAATTTCCTTCGATAATGTTCATTTTATATCCTTTAAATTTCAAAATTCGCTAAGTTTAGCCAAATTAGGCAAAATTTTTAATAAATTTATAAATTTCAATTAAAGGATAAAATTTATCTTTTGTTTAAGAGGTTTTTGTATCATAGAGGATAATTTTTTGAAGGAGAGAATATGTTTAAACTTAGAAATTTACCTTTCGAGGCAGAGAAAAACGCCGTAGTAAGCGCAAAAACCTGTGAGTATCACCACGGCAAACACCATGCAACTTATGTGGCAAATTTGAATAAAATGACCGAAAGTGGCGAGTTTGCGGGCAAGGGGCTTTATGATATCGTAATGAACGCTACTGGCGGGGTTTTTAACAACGCGGCGCAGGTGTATAACCACGACTTTTATTGGGATTGTATCGCAAAAGTTAGCGAGCCAAGCGATGCGCTAAAAACCGCTTTGGCTGAAAATTTCGCTGATTTTAAAGCTGAGTTTATCGCGGCAGCGACAGCTCACTTTGGCTCTGGCTGGGTGTGGCTAGTGTGCGATCCATCTACTAAAAAGCTTTCGATTGTCGCTACGAAAAACGCCGATACACCTGCGCGCGACGGGCTTGTGCCGCTTCTAGTAGTCGATGTGTGGGAGCACGCATACTATATCGATGTTTGCAATGCGCGCCCGGCGTATTTGGAGAAATTTTATGCTGGAATCAACTGGGAGTTTGTATCAAGTGCCTACGAGTGGGCTCTGAAAGAGGGTATGGGCTCGGTGAAATTCTACATAGATGAGCTTCACGGCAACGACTGATTTTGATTTTGCTTCTTATTTTGCGCGTGGATTTACTGCGCGCAAATTTTTAAAATTTCCATTATTTTTGCTGGATTTTTTATGCCGTTTTCGTCTTCGACTTTACTATTTATGTCAAGGCAAAAAGCCCCTAAATTTAAGGCTTCTTTCACATTTTCTACGCCGATACCGCCAGCTAGGATAAAAGGAATTTGCAGATTTTTTAGCATTTTCCACTCGAAGCTTTCGCCGTTTCCGCCCATTTTTTCGCCTTTGTAATCAAACAAAATTTTATCATAGTTTAAATTTTTTAAACTTGGAATTTTATCTTTTACGCGCACAACCTGCCACGCTTCTACGCCCAAATTTGCTAGATTTTGCTTTAAATTTAGCGAAATTTCTTTATAAATTTGAGCGACATTTAAATTTGCAAATTTGCAAATTTCTAAAATTTCATCATCGCTCGTATCGGTAAAAACGCCGACACTTTTGCGACCAAATTCATGCACTAAATTTGAAATTTCTTTTGCGATTTCAGGCGTTACTTTTCGCTTACTTTCGGCAAAAATTAAACCAAAAAAATCCACTCTAACGCCGTTAAAATCGCACTCTAAAACGCTTTTTGCTTCGGCTAAATTTTTAATCCCGCAAATTTTGATTTTTACTCTTGCAACGCCCATTTTCACGCCTTTTTGACGATATAAAGATACTCGGTTACATGCAAATTTCGGTTTCGCAAGTTTCTAGAAGCACGATACGCAGGGTATTTTATCTCGATTTTTTCAACTTTACCGATGAGAGCGAGATTTTTTAAAAACTCATCTTCGCTGATAAAGCCTTCTGAATTGAATGAGATTATCAAATATTTTGCCCTAAATTCAGCCAAAAGCGTGAAAAATTCATCTGCGGCACGAGATTTTTTGTTGTAATTCGAGCGGTTCCAGCCGTTTGGGATACCGCTAACTTCGCTTAAATCCCCTAAATTTGGTGCTTTAAAATCAGCGATTAAATTTAGCATAAAATAATTCGAGCCATAAGGGTGCTGGTTATACGGCGGATCAAAATACGCTATATCCACGCTTGGAGCGAGTTTGCTAAACTCGTAAGCGTCATTTTGAAAGACCCTAAAATCGCTTGTGAAATTTGAAAAAACCGGCATCGGAAGTGAAATCTCGCCCAAAATGCGAGATAGCGCGTTTTCGCCACTACCGCCGAATTTCCCCACGCCGTTTTTGTCCTTGTAAAAGCCCTTAAAAACGCCGCCTGTGTTTGAGTGGATACTAGCTTCGCTTAAAAGCGGAGCGATAAAATATTTTTGAAACTCACTTGGAATTTGGCTGATTGCGGCGCGTAGTCCCCCCAAAATAAGGGCATTTTGGCGTGAGTAAAAAACTCTTTCGCCTTTTTTGATTTTTTCATCGTCTTTTGGCGCGTAAAGTTCGCTGATAAAACTCTCGCATGGCTTAAAATTCGCTAAAATTTCGGCATGAAATTTAGCTAAATTTGCTCTTAACTGGGGCGTTAAATTCTCCAAATAGCACGAATTTATAACAAAAGAGTATTTTTCCAAATCGTTTGCCAAAACCAAATTTGAGTGAGCTTTGGCAAACCTTGCTACCACGCCACTGCCGCTGAAAACATCGGCAAAAGCGATTTTTTCGGCGCCCAAATTTGCCTTAATGTCCGTTATAACGCCATTTATCGCCCACAAAAGTGAGCGTTTGTTTCCCAAATAGCTAATAAGTTGTTCGCTAAGATAGTTTTCGTTTTCTTTTTGCATTTAATAAACTCATTTCTATATTAAAATCGTATTATACACGCAAATCGCTTAAATATAAAGATTTTTACAGACTATTTAAGGTATAATTAAAGTCTATTTTATAGTTGCAAAGTAATTAAAGTGAGCCTTTATGAAACAAATTGAAAAATCTACCGGACAAATATACACGCCAGAATTTATAGTAAGAAATATATTAGATTTGTGTAATTATTACGGCAAAGATATTTTAAAAAAGCATATTATAGATAATAGTTGCGGACAAGGTGCTTTTTTATGTGAAATAGTTCTTAGATATTGCAACGAAGCTATAAAAAATCAAATAAATACAAAAAAAATAAAAGATGATTTAGAACAATATATTCATGGCATCGAAATAGATAAAAATAACTATAAATTTTGTATCTGTAACCTTGATAATATAGTGGAAAAATTCGGTATATCAAATGTCAAATGGGACATAATCTGCGCCGATACCTTGCAAATAGAAAAATTTGATAATAAAATGGATTTTGTTGTCGGAAATCCACCTTATGTTAGAATTCATAATTTAAACAACTTAAATGAAATCAAAGAATTTAAATTTGCTAAAAAAGGTATGACGGATTTATTTATTGTATTTTATGAAATTGGTATCAAAATGCTAAATAATAGTGGCGTATTAGGCTATATTACCCCGAGTTCGATTTTTAATAGCTCAGCTGGTGTGGAAATTCGCAGTTTTTTAGCTTCAAACAAACTAATATCAAAAGTAGTTGATTTAAAGCATTTTCAGGCTTTTAATGCTACGACTTATACAGCCATAATGATTTTGGATAAAAAAAATCAAAACGAAAAAATAGAATATTATGAATATGATGAAAAAAAATTGCAACCAAAATTTGTAGATAATATCGCATTACAAGATTGCTATTTATCTGAAAATTTTTACTTTTCAAAAAAAGAAAAATTGAAAAATTTCAAACAAATTTTATCAAATAAAAAACAGAGTGATATTAGTATAAAAAATGGTTATGCGACATTGTGTGATAGTGTGTTTATTTTCGATAGTCCTAAATTTGATAAATTTATAATACCAGTTATCAAGGCTTCAAAAGGCATTATGCAATATATTTTTTATCCGTATAATAAAAAAGGAAAACTTATATCAGAACAAGAACTTTCATCAGATAATAAGATATATCGATATTTATCCGAACAAAAAGAGAGATTATTAAAAAGAGCGAACGAAAAAAAGAGTGAAAATTTTTGGTTTGCTTTTGGGCGTAGCCAAGCAATAAATGATACTTACAAAGATAAATTAACCATAAATTCGTTGATACGAAATAAAAACGATATAAAATTTACTCTTGCACCTAGCGGATATGGTGTATATGGCGGACTTTATATAACCAGCGAAAAAATAAATTTTGATGATATTCAAAACACGCTATCAAGTAATGATTTTATAAATTTTGTGGAATTGCTTGGAAAATATAAAAGTGGCGGTTATTATACTTTTTCATCAAAAGATGTAAAAGTTTATTTGGATTACAAATTTGCAAATTAGGAGTTTTAGATGAATAATGATGAATTTTTAAATTTAATTAAACAATCTTTCAAAGATTTTTTAGATAGTAGAACTTCAAGGAGCACTGCGAAATTAAAAAATTTACACGGCAAAATCGCATTTGATTTACAAAGAAAACTCGGTAAAGATTTTTTGATAAAATCACAAGGATATGGCAACGATAAAGAAGGTAAAATCAATGGTAGATATTTTGACAAGCAAGTTGATATAACTATTAGTAAAAACAATGTAGCAGTGGCTGGGTATGCAGTAAAATTTGTAATGCAAAATTATTCTCAAAATAGTAATAATTACTTTGAAAATATGCTTGGCGAAACGGCGAATATAAGAACAAATAAAATTCCGTATTTTCAAATTTTTATTATTTTTGAAAAAGTTCCGTATTATAAGAATTCTGGTATTTTTGCCAAATATGACATTGTTTCACAACATAATTTAGATAAATATATAAAGTTATCACAAGATAATGCCGATATTTATTTTCATACACCAAATAAAATGCTTTTTGTAGTCATAAAATTAAAAGAAAAAGAAGAAAATTATAAATTCAAAGATAAAAATGAGTATATCGAATTTTACAAAAGCATAATTGATGATAAAAATTTAATGCAATATAGCGATAAAATATCAGATAATTTTGATAATGGCGTAATTTTAAATGATTACGAAAATTTCTTAGAAAGAACTTGTTCGCTGATTATAGGAAATTTAAAATAAATACTAAATTCTCGGATTTTATAAATTTTATCCGAGAATTTAAATTTATTTTTTGTAAATCTCACCCAAAATTCTTAATATAATTTTGATAAAATTCCCACACTTTGCCGCTATCAATGGCGTTTTCGATTATTTCTTTGGCCTCGGTTGGGCTTTTGGCAAAGTCAGCCGCATACAAAGCAAACATCGCATTTAGCACGACTATATCGCGTTTAGGTCCCTTTAACTCGCCCTTAATCGTGCTTTTAAAAATTTCAGCATTAAAT
>JAGBJQ010000011.1 GCA_017934385.1 Campylobacter sp.
TAAATTTGAAAACAACGAAGCAGCACAGGAAGCCAAGGATTTTGTCTCTACCGTGCTAAGGCAAACCGAAGATGTTTGGGGCGCGATTTTTGCGAAATACGGCGCGAAATACTCTGAGCCAAGACTACTTTTATTCCACGGCGCGACAAGAAGCGGGTGCGGGTATGCTAGCTCGCAAGTTGGGCCGTTTTACTGCCCAGCTGATACTAGGATTTATTTGGATACGGATTTTTTCTCTGATTTGGCGAAAAAACACCACGCAGCGGGCGATTTCGCGCAAGGCTATGTCATCGCGCACGAAGTGGGACACCATGTGCAAAATCTGTTAGGAATTTTATCTAACGCCGATAAATTAAAGGCTAGAACAAACGAAGCTGGGGCAAACGCGATTCAGGTTAGAGTGGAGCTTCAAGCTGATTGTTTGGCGGGTATTTGGGGACATCATCAATACAAAATTTTAGAAGACGGCGACTTGGAAGAGGCGCTAAATGCCGCTACGATGATAGGCGATGATACCTTGCAAAAAAAGGCGCGTGGGTATGTGGTGCCGGATTCTTTCACGCATGGAAGTGGCGCACAAAGAAAAGAGTGGTTTTATAAAGGCTTTAAAAGCGGTTCGCTAGAAGCGTGCAAAAGCGGATTGGAAAGTTAATAAAATTTGGCGAAATTTAAAATTTCGCCAAATTTTGAATTTTAATAAATTCGCTAAATTTGGTTAAATTTAGCGGATTTTATCACTCTTGCTTGGGATTAAGAGCTTATCTAGTTCGCCACGCACGCTTACTCTTGAATTTGGGTTTAAAACATGCGAATAAATCACATAATTTGCTAAAACCTTCTTGCCATAATCCCTGCTCTCAGCAAATGTTATTAACTCCATTGACAAAAACGGCTCGTATTTTCCCCTCTTAAACAAATCTGCGCGTTTTAAAAGCTTGCTCGTAAATCCTAGTCCGCCATTATACGCATAAGCGATAAAAACTGGGCTAAGAAGCTTGGTTTCGAGTGTGTCGATATGGATATTTGCAAATTTGTAGGCGATTTTTGGATCAAACATCATATCTTGATCCCAACCCTCGATGTTGATTTGTTTTTTGGCAATATCGTTCGCTACAAAGGGCATAAACTGCATCATACCAAGCGCATACGAGGTCGAAACCGCGCTTGGGATAAAGCGTGATTCTTGGCGGCCAAGGGCTAAAATCAGCGCTTGACGGTGCAAATCAGTAGTGCCGATATGCTCCATAAATGGCGTTAGATAGTAGTTATCACGCCCGCCACTAGCCTTATTCATTATGTATGCCCACTCGCCAAGGCTCTCTTTGGTGTCAAATTTTTTCGCAAATTCCAAAAGCTCTGCTTTGCCCATTTTATCGGCTTTGGCCTTGGTGCGAACCCAGTTAAATGGGTTTTTGATATCATAGTTTGAAATTTTATCGCGCGCTGGGGTTGGATTTATGATATTTAGGCTTTTATCGCCCAAAATTTCCTTTGCGTAGAGCGAATAGAGGCTATAATAGTTGCTTTTGGCAAGCTCGCGCAAGATATTTTCGTCTTTGCTTAGCAAATAGACCCAAAATTTCGCATTGTGCGAGTTATGCACGCTCTCTATCGTAGCTGCTGCGCGCCCAAAATACGCCAAAGCCTGCGCCTCATCGCCATAAGTTACGGCATTTACGCCGAGCAAAAACGCGATTTCTTTATCCACTTTTTGTGGATCAATTCCTAGCATAGATTGGCGCAAATTTGGATATTTGCGCTTGATTACGGCATCTTCTACGACTTTTTTAAAACCTGCGACTTGCGCCATATCTGTGATAAAAGCAGGGCTTGCGTTTATGTTTAGCAAGCTCTCATCGCCCTTAAATTGATAATATGAAAAATAATTTTGCGCATGACTACTCTCTTTAAAATACTGCGCCGGCGAGCCTGAATTAAAGCCTTTTAGCAAATTTATCGCACTCATCGCGCCCAAATTTCCGCTATTTTCAAATTTGCTAATTAGCGTCAAGCGAGTTTTGGGGCTTAGCTTTGCCACAAATGCTGGATAACTTCTTGCTTTTTGGCAGGTTAAATTCGCGTCTAGTATATTTGCGCTCGTCACCCCTGCACACTTATCTGGCTTTGGCAGAGCCTTAAACGCGCCTAAAATTTTATCAAGTTCTTTTTTTATTTTGCCACGATAGCGGTAAATTCCAGCCTTTCTAAGGGCTTTTAGCTCGTTTTTATCGTATTTAGTTTCTGTGGCTAGGCGGTAAATATAATAATCTTTTGCCAGAGATTTTGGTTCGTTTTTTATTTCGTTATAACTTTTGACCTCTGCTATGGCAAAATTTGCGCAAAGTGCCACCGCTAGGCTAAATTTAAATAAAATTTTCAAAAAACACTCCTTTGTAAGGCATAAATTATCGCATTATCAATCACGCTAAGGCCGATTAAAATCACAAGCGGGGCGAAATCAAACCCGCCAAGCGTGGTTGGGATATACCTGCGCACGATCTTGAAAGCTGGGGTTGTAAGCTTATAAATCGCTTGGACAAATTTGTTAAACGGATTTGGGCGTATGAAGCTAAGCACGCAGGCGACAAACACAAGCAAAATGTAGGCTTGTATGGCGTAGTGCAGAGTGATTAAAACGCCGTAAATTAGGCTATTTGCTAGCATTTAGGATTTCCTTGATTGATGATTTTATGAGCGGGTAAAGATCACCAAGCTCTGGTCCGTGAGGCGCGCCTGTAAGAAGCAATCTAAGTGGCATAAAAAACGCCTTGCCTTTGAGAGCGGTTTTTTCCATAAGAATTGTTTTTAACTCGTTAAATTCGGCTGGAATTTGGGTTAAATTTAAGATTTCATTTCGCAAAATTTCGGCGTTTTGGCTAAATTCGCTTGGAATTTCTTTTTGGCTAAAAATTGCGTTTATTTTCGCTTTAATTTCTGGGATTAGACTGGATTCTTGGGTGTAAAATTTCACTAACCCGACCTTGCTCTCATCTACGCCAAAAAGCTCGCAAATGCGCTTAGAGCTTGCTCTTTTGATATGTTCGCGGTTGATAAAAGCTAGTTTGTCGATGTCAAATTTAGCAGGTGCTTTTGAAATTTTAGCGATATCGAAAAACTCCACCGCTTCTTCGATACTAAAAACCTCGCATGGGGTTTTGTTTCCTAGCAAAATCAGATAATTCGCAATCGCCTCAGGCAAAAATCCAGTTTCTAGCATCCATTTTACGCTACTTGCGTCGTCGCGTTTGGACATTTTTTTGCCATCAGGCCCCAAAATAATCGGCAAATGCGCGTATGAAATCTCGTCTGTGTATCCCAAACACTCCCTAATCCAGTTTTGTTTCGGGGTGTTGCTGACATGATCCTCGCCCCTGATTACAAATGTTACACCCTCTAACATATCATCTGTGGCACACGCGAAATTATATGTCGGGGTCTTATCGGCACGCATGATGACGAAACTATCGATATTTTCGGGCTCGAAGCTAATCTCGCCTTTGATAGCGTCTGTGAATTTCAAAACTCTGGTTGGTTTTTTAAGCCTAATTGTAAATGGCTTTGGATTGTCTATGACCTCAGCGTCACTTAAATGCTCACAAGTCCCGTCGTAGCGATATGCCACACCCTTTTCTTTGGCTTTTTCTTTTTTCTCTGCTAGTTCTTCTTCGCTACAAAAACAGCAAAACGCCTTGCCCTCTTGGAGCAGTTTAGCGGCGAATTCTTGGTGAAATTTCAGATTTTTGCTTTGATAATATAGCGTTTGCCATTTGATACCAAAAAGGGTTAAAATTTCCATTATATCTTTGTCTTTGCCCTCGATATTGCGGGCAGTATCGGTATCCTCGATACGCAAAATAAATCCACTTTTATCTTGAAGCGAGCGGATATAGTTAAAAATCGCGGCGCGTAAGTTTCCAATGTGCATATCGCCTGTGGGTGATGGCGCAAATCTATACATAAATTTTCCTTTTCTTTATTAAATTTCAAAATTTGCCATTATACTTTTTTCTTCCTAATAAAAAGCAAAAAGTAAGCAAAATTAGGTTATTATCTATCCTTTTATTTCCCAAAGGAGGCTTGTAATGAGCTTTATTCAAGAATTCAAAGAATTCGCAATGCGTGGCAATGTCATTGACATGGCTGTGGGTGTGGTAATTGGAGGTGCATTTGGCAAAATCGTAACTTCACTAGTAGGCGATGTCATTATGCCAATCGTCGGAGTTATCACAGGTGGTATGAATTTTACCGATTTAAAAATCGTTTTAAAAGAGGCTGTGGGCGAAACACCAGCCGTGACGATAAATTACGGCTCGTTTATACAAACGACAGTAGATTTTATCATTATTGCGTTTTGTATTTTTTGCGCAATCAAAGCAATCAATAAGCTTAAAAAAGAAAAACCAGCCGAGCCAGAAGCTCCTGCCGAGCCAAGTGAAGATATCAAACTTCTAAGCGAAATTAGAGATCTACTTAAAAAATAATATGGAAATTCTGAAATTTATCCCTTTTTTTAAGGGACTTGATGAGGCCAAAATCGAGCGATTAGCGCAGATTAGTAGCAAAAAGGCTTTTAAAAAGGGAGAAATTTTATTTTATGAGGGCGATAAAAGCTCTCATTTAATCATCTTGCTTAAAGGCACAATCGAGATTTATAAAACAGCCCCTAGTGGCAAGGAAATCTATATCCACGAAATCCGCCCGATGTCTTTCGTGGCTGAGGCTGTAAATTTCGAAAATATCCCCTATCCAGCCAGCGCGCGCTTTGCTAGCGGTGGCGAGGTTTTAAAAATAGATTATGAAAAATTTGTCGAAGAGTTTTTGAACGAGCCTGAGATTTGCATTAGCATTATGAAATCAATTTCGGCGAAATTAAGGGCGCTAGAATTTGCTTTTGAAAACAGCGTTTTATCAAGCGAGGCGAAAATATCGAAATTTATCATCGAAAATTTCGATATTTTTACTGGCTCAAAAAATATAAAAATTGCCAATATTTTAAATGTCACGCCAGAAACATTTTCTCGCACTATTACCAAATTTAAAAAAACAAGAGCCCTTATCGTAGATGAAAACGGCGAGGTTACAGGCTTTGATAGAGAAAAGTTAGAAAATTTTATTTGATTTGGAGAGAATATGAAAATTTCATATATTTTCCCAGTTGTAGCTACGACACTTTTTATTTTTTTGAATTTATATATTTATAAATCGATTAAATCTAGGTTTGAAAGATATGCTAAATTTAAGAATTTTAGACTATTTTTGATAGCACTTTTTACTCTTTTGGCTATTTTTGAGACGATATTTTTCACTAGAAGCGTTTTTGCTGGCGCGCTAAAAGATGAAATTTTATACAAAATTTGCGTCGTTTGCGTGGCTAGCAGCTTTTCGCTTTTCTTTTTATGCCTTGCTTATGATATTTTAAATGTGAGCGCAAAATTTGCTAAATTTAGCGAGAGCAGGCGCAAATTTATTAAAATTTGCGTAGATGTAACCTTTGTAATAATGGCATTTAGTTACCTTTTTAAGGGCTTTTATAATGCTTTAAAAACTCCAAAAATAAATATTGTTGATATAAAAATTAAAAATTTGAGCAAAGAGTTAAATTTGGCAGTGGTTAGCGATATACACTTGGGCGAGTTTTTGAAAAAAGATTTTTTAGAAGTCATAGTGGCGCAAATAAACAGTGTAGAGCACGACGGCGTGTGTATCGTGGGTGATATGTTTGATTTGCGTGCAAACGAGCTTGGCGATATTTTGGAGCCTTTGCGCGAACTAAAAAAGCCTGTGTTTTTCGTGACAGGAAATCACGAGTATTACAGAGGTGCGAAAGGGCTAATTGAGGCTTTGGAGCGCGAGGGCGTGAGGGTTTTGAAAAACGAGAGCGTGGAGTTTATGGGGATAAATCTGCTTGGCACGCACGATTTAAGCGGTGTGAGATTTAACGAATTTGAACCTGATTTTAGGGCAGCCCTCAAAATGGCAGATCCAAATAAACCTAAAATTTTACTCGCTCATCAGCCAAAATTTGTAAATTTACATGTAAAAGATGAGGTGGATTTGTGTATTTGCGGGCACACGCACGGCGGGCAAATTTTCCCATTTAGCCTGCTTGTAGCACTCGATCAAAAATATGTCCATGGGCTATATAATGACGGAGCAAAGCAAATTTATGTGAGCAGTGGGGCTGGATTTTGGGGGCCTCCGATGAGGATTTTTGCCGACGCAGAAATTGCATTACTTAGATTAAGGAGAGCATAATGAGAAAGTTTTTTTCGCGCTGTTTTGGGGTAATTGCTGGGATAAAATTTCCACGCGCTTTGCAAACTTTTATAAATCAAAAATACATTGACGCTTTTGAGATTGATATGAGCGAGTTTTTAAGCGCTAGTGATTATGATAGCTTAAATGCGCTTTTTACACGCAAATTGCAAAAAGAGCGTGAAATTTCGCAAGAAAAAAACGCTTTTTTATCCCCAAGCGACGGTATGATTTTTGAGTGTGGGCGCACGAGTGATTTTAGCGCGTTTAGTATAAATGGGCATAAATACGATATTTGGGAGCTTTTGGGGCTTAAATCTTGGGCTGGGGATTTGCAAAAGCAAAATTCCGAAATTTTTATTAGTTTGCTAAATTTAGATGATATGAAAACTTCCAGAGATTTTAAAATGTCGGCGGATTTAACATACACGAATATCTATCTAAGCCCAAAAGACTATCATCACTATCACGCTCCATGCGATCTTAGCGTCATTGGTGCGCTATATATCCCGGGCGAGCTTCACAGCGTAGCAAAAAAATATCTACTAAAAGTGCCAAACCTCTACGCCAAAAACGAGCGCGTGGTTTTGCTCTGTAAAATGAGCAACGGTGGGCTTTTGTGGCTGGTTTTTGTAGGGGCGCTAAATGTAGGTAAGATGAAATTTGACTTTGATGAGAGGATTCAAACTAATGCCAAGTCTAACGACAAAGCTAGGGAAATTTTGAATTTTGATTATAATAAATTCGATTATGGC
The DNA here is from genome assembly GCA_017934385.1 of Campylobacter sp. GTDB lineage: Bacteria > Campylobacterota > Campylobacteria > Campylobacterales > Campylobacteraceae > Campylobacter_B. The sequence goes on from JAGBJQ010000011.1 coordinate 7,011, forward strand.
GAGGGCGTGAGCTTTAAAAAGGGCGAACATATCGGAAATTTCGAGCTTGGCTCCACGATAGTGATGATTGCGGAGGCGAAATTTTTGGAATTTAAAATTTCACAAGGGCAAACGATAAAATTTGCGCAAAAAATCGCTAGCTTAAAATAATTTAAAGCTAGCTTAATTTTATTTTGGCTATACTTAAACCTATTTTAAATCAAAGGATTTAATATGAAAAACGCATTTACTATGATTGAGTTGGTTTTTGTTATCGTTGTGCTCGGCATTTTAGCAGGTGTTGCTGTGCCTAGACTAGCCGTCACCAGAGACGACGCTACAATCGCAAAAATGAGAGGCGATTTGGCTTCGATTAGAAGTGGAATTTCGCTAAAAAGAGGCGAAGAGCAATTAAAAGGCAAGAGCGCATGGCCTGATTTAAACAGCAGTGGCTCTGATATGTTTGGTAATGTTTTGCAAAATGACCTGACTGCAAGCACTGGCAAAAACGGCTGGAAAGTTGTAGAGCGAAATAAAACTTACCAAGCTTGTGTGGCTAATAATTGCACAACATTTACATATTATCAAAAAGCAGACGCTACTCACAAGGCTGGCACTTTTGATTGTGATCATAAAGAAGCAACTTGTAAAGCATTAGCAGAATAAGCTTGTATTACTATGAAATCGCGGTTTTAGGAGCAAGACTAAAACCGCTTACCTATTTTTCAAATTCACAAATTTCACCATACCAAATAGTCCAAATTCCCGTAAAAAACGCCCAAAAACGCGGTGTAGTTTTGCGCGAAGTGCCAAAACCCGAGTTTTGCACGAAAGAAATCAGCGAAATTTTGCCCCTAAATTTCACGCCGTTTCAGGTGGAGCTGGCGCAGTTTATTTCGCATTTTTATATCTGCGAAATCGGCGTGGCGTTTGGAATTTTTGAGCCAAATTCGAGCATAAATTGCGCGCCTTGCAAAAAGCCAAATTTCACAAAAACGCCAAATTTGACCCCAGAGCAGACAAAAGCTCTAAATTTTGCCAAACAAAACGCCGTTTCGCTGATTTTTGGCGATACGGGAAGCGGCAAAAGCGAGGTTTATATCTCGCTTATAACTGAAATTTTAAACTCTGGCAAACAAGCACTATTTTTAATGCCAGAAATCTCGCTCACACCGCAAATGACGAAGCGCTTGCAAGGGTATTTTGGCGAGGCTCTTGGCGTGTGGCACTCCAAAATCACCCCCGCTAAAAAACGCCAAATTTTAGCCGATTTTTTCGCAGGTAAAATTCGCCTTATCGCAGGCGCGCGCTCGGCGCTGTTTTTGCCGTTTCATAACCTTGGCGCGATTATCGTCGATGAGGAGCACGATGATAGCTACAAATCGGCCTCCGCTCCACGCATAAATGCCCGTGATCTCGCGATTTTTGCCGCGCACAAATGTGGCGTTAAAACCGTGCTTGGCTCAGCCACACCCTCTCTTACGAGCTTTGCGAAACAGCCAAATTTCAGGCTCAAAGGCACCTATCACGCCACGCACAAACGCTACATTTACGACGAGAGCGAAACTTCCCTCACGCCCAAAATAAAAAAAGAAATCAGCGCAAGTCTAGGCGCAAATCGCCAAGTGGTGGTGTTTTTGCCCATACGCGCAAATTTCAAATATATGGTTTGTAAGAGTTGTGGCGAGATTATCAAATGCCCGTTTTGCTCGGTGGGTATGAGCTATCACGAAAAGGGAAAGGCGCTAAAATGCCATTATTGCGGATACAGCGCGTTTTACAAACAACCTTGTGCTAAATGTGGCAAAAGCGTAAGCGAGGCCAAAAAAATGGGCACTAGCGAGCTTTTAAAGGAGCTAAAAGCAAATTTCCCTGAGGCAAAAATCGCTAAATTTGATCGCGATGAGATTACGACCCAAAGAAAGCTAGAAACCCTACTAAACGACTTTAACGCCCATAAAATCGACATTTTGGTAGGCACTCAAATGCTTAGTAAGGGGCATGATTACCATGGCGTGGATTTGGCTGTGATTATGGGGATTGATGAGCATTTGAACTACCCTGATTTTAGGGCGCGCGAAAAGACCCTAGCCCTTGGCATGCAAGTAGCAGGTAGAGCCGGCAGAAAGGGCGAAGGCAGGGTCGTGATACAGACTCTGCAAAGGGCGTTTTTCGAGGATTTTTTGCAGGATTATGACGCGTTTTTAGAAGAAGAAAGCGAGGATCGAGATCCGCTGTATCCGCCATACACTAGGCTTTTGCGCGTTTTAATCTCGCATAAAAACGAGGCAGAAGCGGCTAAAATTTGCGCTAGCGGACTTGAAATTTTGCACAGCGCGTTAAAAGCCAAAAAACTAAATGGTTTGCAAATCATAGGGCACGGCAAGGCTGGAATTGCACTGATTGCGGGCAAATTTCGCTACGAAATACTGCTTCGTGCTACCACGCACACGCCACTTTTAAAGGCTGGCGCACTTCTAGCACATTTGCCCGTTGAGATCGATATGGATCCGATTAATTTTTCTTAAATTTTCAAAATAAATATTTGTGTCTAATGATGACTTTTGTAATATTTTGCTCGGATAGTATTTTGAAATCATCATCGCTTATAGCTTTTATTTTTCCGTTTTCTTTATAATAATAGTGTTTGCACGGTAACGGCTCTTTGGAACTTTCTGGCGTAAAACCACATTTTAGATTTTTTAAAAATCCGCCGTATTCATCAGCGTCCGTTATGATGAGTAAATTTTCTTTATTTTTGTTTGATGTAATATCGACAATTTTTTCATCGGGAATTTTGATATAAAATTCACGCCCTGGAAACGGATATGGTTTTTCGGATTGGTTAGCCCAAAAAATCAGTCTATTCATTCCAGTTGTCATCCACATACTTCCCGACATAAGAATTAATAAAATCAAAAAAATCATCAAAAATATGTTTAAAATTTTTCTTTTTCTACTCAAAATTTATCCTTTATTCCAGCGTTCTCACAATCAGGCTTTTTGGAAGCCCAAATTTAGCGATGATTTCGCACTCTTTTTCGCGCATTTGCCCGTTATCGATTTCGTGGTCAAAACCTAAAATATGCAAAAGTCCGTGCGTAAATAAAAGCGCGATTTCATCGTTATTGCAGTGCGAAAATTCTAACGCTTTTTGCTCTACTAAATCCAAATTTATCACAACAGAGCCTATCGGGGCAGTATTCGCACCACCTGGCACAATTTCGAGCGGAAAACTAAGCACATCGGTGGTTTTATCGACCCCGCGCGCGCTTTTGTTGATTTCGCGCATTTCCTCGCTTCGCACGAAGACTAGCTCTACCGCGCCTGCGCTAAGCGTGGCTAAAATTTCGTCCAAAATTTTTGGGTAATTTTCTTCACAAAGTATCAAATTCAAGCCCTTTAAATCAAAATTTGCCTATAATTCTACCAAAAAAGGATTAAATTTGAAAAAAGCTTTATGTATCATCAGTGGCGGTATGGATAGCGCGACTTGCGCGTATATCGCCAAAAATTCAGGCTATGAGGTCATTGGAGTGCATTTTGATTATGCTCAGCGCACGCAGGATAAAGAGCGCGAGTGTTTCGAGAGAATTTGCGATGATTTAGGCGTTACGAGGCGATACACGCTGGATGCTAGATTTATCGCGCAAATCGGCGCAAACTCGCTTACAGATACAAGCCTTAGTGTGCGAAAGGGCGCAAATATCGACAAAAACGAGATCCCAAACACCTATGTGCCGTTTCGAAACGGCGTATTTTTGAGTATCGCTGGCGCGCTTGCTGAGCGTGAGGGGTGTGAGGCGATTTTCATCGGCGTGGTGCAGGAGGATAGTAGCGGATATCCTGATTGCACGGCGAAATTTATCGCAAAAATGCAAAGCGCGATAAATGCGGGCACTTCGCCAAATTTTAGCGTGGAGATTAAAACGCCTTTGGTGCATTTAAACAAGGGCGAGATTGTGGCGCGTGCGCTTGAAAACGGCGTAAATTTGGGGCTTACTTGGAGCTGTTACACAAACTCGCACAAGGCTTGTGGCGTGTGCGATAGCTGTCAATTGCGCCTAAATGGCTTTGCAAAAGCCGGCGTAAAAGATCCAATCGAGTATGAAATCGAAATTTAAAATTCTTTGCTCTAAATTTGCCGTCATTGCGAGCAAAAGCAAAGCGTCAAGACGCTTTGCCGAAGCAATCCAGAAAAATTTAATGCAAAATTCTACTTAAATTTAGCATTGAACGATTTTTTAAATTTGAGGCGAAATTTTGCTTTTCTCGTAAGGGGGAGGGCGCGCTTGTTTGCTTTGCTTCGCGCGTTGCGCTCTTGGGAAACCTGCTTCGGCTTCCGCCTCACACCGCTACGCTGGTTTTCAAGGAAACATCGGCTGACGCCGAGCGCTTCGCTTGTTTTGTGAGACGCTACCCTCCCCGCATTTAATTCGCACGCAAAAGCGCTGTTCGCGCATTTTGCTCCGTGCGAATTTCCCCTGTAAAACCTTAGAAGTGGCTAAATTTAGAAAAACTTCGTTTTTCTAAATTTAGCTGGTTTTATTTAACTGAAATGCGAAGCATTTCTTTGCAATGACAGCAAATTTACAAAAATTTTAAATTTTCACTCAAATGCAGAGTTTAAATTTAGGCTTGGGATAATTTGCAAATTTTGCGGTGCGACAAAGCTTTGTTTGCGGTATTTCTCCAAACCTGCGCGCGCTATCATTGCAGCGTTATCCGAGCAAAATTTCAGTGGCGCAAATAAAAGTTCGCACTCATGCGCGTCACATAAATTTGCCAAATTTTGCCTCAAATGCGTATTCGCACTAGCCCCGCCCACGACGCCAAAACGCCTAAATTTGCGCTCATTAAAAACCCGCGAGAGTTTATCCATGATATGCTCGCATGCACTTTTTTGAAAGGCGTAGGCGATATCGCACTTATCTTGCCCCGCTAGTTCGCCATTTTGCGATAGTTTTTCGATTTGAACCCTAACGGCATTTTTAAGGCCTGAGAAGCTGTATTGTAGGCGTTTATCGCCCTTTAAAGGCACTGGGAAGCTAAATTTTGGCTTGCCATTTTTGGCTAAATTTTCGATTATCGCGCCACCTGGATAGCCAAGCCCAAGCATTTTGGCGCATTTGTCAAATGTTTCGCCAAAACTATCATCGCTAGTGCTTGCAAGCACGCTAATTTCGCCGTTTGCGTCAATATAAAGAATCATCGTGTGCCCGCCACTTACTAGCAAAACCCCAAGCGGAAACTCTGCTTCTTTGTCCAAAAATAGCGAATAAATATGCCCGATTAGGTGATTTACGCCAATTAGTGGCAAATTTAGCGCAAGGCTAAGCGTTTTTGCCATATTTACACCCCCTATCAAACTCACGCTAAGGCCTGGTGCGTGGGTAACGGCTATGGCTTTAAGCGAGCTAAAAAATGGCTTTGCATGCTCTAAAATGCGAGGCAGTGCTTCTGTGTGAAGACGCGCGGCTAGTTCTGGCACGACACCGCCGTATTTGGAGTGTTCGAGTTCTTGGGAGATTTTTTCGTAAAACTCTAATGCGAAATTCGAGCTGTTTAGCACAGCAATCGAGCTGTCATCACAGCTACTTTCAATAGCTAAAATCATTATTTTCCTTTAAATTTTTTCTAAATTTAGCATTTTTGGGTTAAGTTTTGGGTAAAAATAAAAAAGACAAATAAAATCTCAAAAATGTAATTATTTTTACCATTTATAAATAAATTTTGATTATAATCGAAACTTGTAAAATTTAACACAAAGGAAAAAAATGATAAATGTTTATGATGTAGTTGTCATCGGTGGCGGTCCTTGCGGAATCGCGGCTGTGGTCGAGGCCAAAAGAAAAGGCGTAGCCAAGGTGCTTTTGCTAGAAAAAGGCGATAATCACTCTCAAACAATCAGACAATTTTATAAAGATAAAAAACGCGTAGATAAAGAATACAAGGGCATGGATAGCGAAACAAAGGGCACGATTAGCTTTGAGACTGGCACGAAAGAGAGTGTGCTGGATTATTTCGATAGCTTGCTAGATCACGGCGATATCGATATTTACTTCAACAGCGAGGTCGAAAAGGTCGAAAAAAAGGACGATGGGCTATTTTGCATAACCACAGCCTCAGCTGGCTTTGTAGCGCGCAATGTCATCATCTCAATCGGCCGTATGGGCAAACCAAACAAACCAAGCTACAAAATCCCGCCATCAATCACACAAAGGGTAAATTTCAACCTCGATAAATGTAGCGTCAATGAAAAAGTCCTAGTCGTGGGCGGTGGCAACTCAGCCGCCGAATACGCGCTCTCGCTATGCAAAACAAACACCGTTACCCTATGCTACCGCAAAGAGAGCTTTACTAGGCTAAATGAAATCAACGAAGAAGATATCAAAAAAGAGGCTAGAAACGGCGACATTATCCTGCGCCTTGGGCTTGATATCGAAGCGCTAGAAAACGAAAGTGGCAAGGTGCTAGTGAAATTCACAAACGGCATGGAGTTAGTTTATGATCGCATAATCTATGCAATCGGTGGCACGAGCCCTGTGGATTTCCTTAAAAAATGTGGCGTAGAATTCGACGAAAACGGCATGCCAAGCGTCGATGAGAGGTGCGAAACAGCCACAAAAGGGCTTTTTGTGGGTGGAGATTTGATCACCAGAAACGGCGGTTCGATCGTCGTAGCCTTTAACCACGCTCACACAATCGTAGAAAATCTGCATTTATGAGACTTTTCCAGCTAAAAAGTGGGTATCGCTACACCAGCGATACCATTTTTTTATGGAATTTTATCTGTGAAAACTGGCTTAACTCTCGCGCCACAAATTCTCTTAAAATTTTAGATGTTGGGGCAGGGTGTGGGATTTTGGGGCTGATGTTGAAGCGGGATTTTCCAAATTTGGATTTAAGCTTGCTTGAAATCCAAGAGCAAAATTTAGAAATTTTGCGTAAAAATTGCGAGCAAAATTCATTGCGGGCTCAAATTTTACACGAAAATTTCGCAAATTTTAAAAGCGAGCAAAGATTTGATTTAATCGTTTCAAATCCGCCATTTTACAGGGAAAAAATCCTAACTAGCCAAAATTCGCACATCGCGCTAAGCAAAAGCGCCACAAGCCTAAGTCTTAGCGATTTCGTGCGTGTTAGCAACACTCATTTAAAGCCAAAAGGCGCGCTGATTTTTTGCTACGAGGCGGGCAAAATCGCACAAATTTGCGAAATTTTACAAAGTTATAAGCTAAATTTGACAAAGCTTGCTTTCATCTATCCCAACGAAAACAAGCCCGCCAAACTTGCACTTTTTTTGGCGCAAAAAAGTTCGCGCTCACTTTGTGAAATTTGTGCGCCGATTTATACATTTCTTAATGGTGAAAAAAGTAAAATAACGGCTAAAATTTATGAAAAAGCTGATTTAGAAAGTGTCGATATTGAGTGAGTTTGACTATACCTTCGATAGTAGCGCCTGCGAAAGCTGCGGTGGCAAGTGTTGCACGGGCGAGAGCGGATATATTTGGATAAATGACGCAGAAATCGAGAA
>JAGBJQ010000087.1 GCA_017934385.1 Campylobacter sp.
ACGCCACTTTGCGCTAAGATTTCGCCGCCGCCACTAGCTTTTTCGTTTAAATCCGCCACGCCGATTACGACTTTTTTAAAGCCCAAATTTTTAAGCAAAAAGGCGCATGATGGCGTTTTGCCGATATGGGCGCAGGGTTCGAGCGTAACAAATGCGGTCCCGCCACTAAGCAAATTTGCGTGATTTTGCGTGATAAATTCATAAACGAAATTTGCATTTAAATTTTTGAATTCTAAAATTTGATTTGCAAAGCGTGATTTTGCAGATACTGTGCCGAAATTTTCAAAAAAATCGCCGTAAATTAAATTTTGCGGATTTTTGCAAATTTGGCTCAAATTCACGCCAAATTCGCTTTCATAAATTTGCAAAAAATCGTTTAAAAATTTCTCGCTCATCTCGCAAAGTGCCACAAAAACGGCATTTGCTTCGGCGTGTAAGAGTCCAGCTTTTTTGTGCGAATTTATACTTAAAATTTTGCCACATTTATCAGCAATAACGCACCCAACAGCAGGATTTGGAAAGGTTAAAATTTGATATTTCCACGCTTCCAAGGCAGCCAAATTCATATAAAATTCGTTAGTCATTTTCCAATCTTTTTAGCTCATCACAACCAAGTTTATAATTCAAATAACAAGTTTTTCTATATTGCTCTTTTGCTTTTATTTTATCTTGTGGCATACCTTTTCCGAATTCAGCCATAACGCCCAAAATTCCACAGCTTTGTGGAATTCCTTTACAAGAGTATTCTAAAAATTCTTTTGCTTTTGTATAATTTCTATCGATAAAATCATAGTTTTTTAAAAAATTTGATATGTCATCACAGTGTTTGCCGTCGTTAAATTTGCAAATTTTCTCATAAAATTCAGGCAAATTCATAGCGTCATCTGCCGAATTTCCAATTAAATATAAGTATCCCAAGCTCCCACAACCATAGTAATCTTTTAAATTTTCGCATGATTTTTTATAAAATTTATACGCTTTTTTTAAATCTATCTTAGCGCCTATGCCATTTTCATAATGAACACCAAGAGAATTACAAGCGATGCCATTATTTAAATTACAAGCTTTTTCTAAATAAGGGTCACCTTTTTCGTAGTTTTCTTCGTTGTATGAGTAAATTATTCCCAAAATCAAACAACTTTGATTTTGGTCTAAATTGCAACCTTTTTCAAAATATTTCATAGACACTTCAATATTTTGTTCTTCTCTTTCCAAATATCCTAAATTATGACAGCTATCCGCATAGCCTAAATTGCAACCTTTATCATAATATTGCCTTGCTTTTTGTAAATCTCTTTTTTCATGTGCAAATATTCCCAAACTGTGACAACTAATACCATAGTCTTTTTCGCAAGCTTTTTCGTAGTATTTTTTAGCTTTTTCTAAATTTATTTTAGTGTTTTCTTCACCTGTTCTATTGTAATGTCCGACATTATGACACGAATTTGTGTTTCCAAAAAAACAAGATATTATTGATTGTTTTTCTTTTCCTAAAAAAAATATAAGTGTGAATGCAATGGCAAGAATGGAAATGGATAAAATAATTTTTCGCATTTGTTTCCTTAAATTTTATTTTTTACCACTCAATATAAGTTTTCGCCTTTTTTATATCGCTAAATTTAATGCAAATTTCGCCGTCAGTAGTGGCTAAAAATAAATTTTCATCTTCGAATTTAAGGATTTTTCCGCAAATTTTATCTTTTTCGCTCGTAGTTATTTTGACTAACTCACCCACGCTTTTGCTAAAATGCTCTATTTTGCTTAGTTTTCTCTCCAACCCAGGACTCGATACTTCTAAAAAATATTCCCCGCTAACAGGCGGTTCTACATCGAAAATAGGCGATAAAATGCGACTTAGTTTTTCGCAATCTTCTAAGCTCACTCCGCCAGTTTTACTTACAAAAACTCTATAAATCGTTTTGCCGTTTTCACTCGCTGTTTCGCTATCGTAAAATTCCAGCCCACACTCGCTGGCAAGGGCGTTTAAATCAACCATTTTTATTTAAATCCTTACTAATTTTTTCAAACAAATCGTCCATTTTGTTTTGGTATTCAAGCCTATCGTCGAATTTGAAGTGAAGCGCAGGTGAGCGATACCAGCCCTCGACTTCCATGCAGTGATTTTGGATAAAACGGCTTACTTTTTTGAGTTTTGCCAAGATTAACTCTTGCTCTCTTTCGTCTAAGCCCATTTTATCGAGATATACAAAGGCGTCATAGCGTCCTCTTTTGCACTCGACATCGGTTACGCAAAGCCCGTGCAAAAACTCATCATCAAGCTGCGATAAAGCCTGTGGAATCAGCTCTTTTAGGACACTTGCGGTTCGTAGTCGTCTAACTTCGTGAGCGTTCATAAATCACCTTTATAGCGTTGCTTGTTCTTCTTTTTCTTTGAAGCTTTCGATAAAATCCCCAACGCGCATATCGTTGTATCCATCGATACCGACACCACACTCGAAGCCCTTAGCGACCTCTTTTGCGTCATCTTTAAAGCGTTTTAGCGAGCTGATATTTCCTTCGAAAACCACCACGCCATCGCGGATTACGCGGATTTTAGCTCCCCTTTGAATCGAGCCTTCTGTAACCATACAACCTGCGATTTGTCCGATTTTTGGCACATTGATGACTTGGCGAATTTCAGCCTGACCAAGGTCTTCTTCTCTGATAATCGGGCTCATTAATCCGCCCAAAATCGCCTTAACATCGTCAAGCAAGTTATAAATGACATTGTAAGTTTTTATCTCTACACCGCGCTCTTTGGCTCTTTCTTTGACTTCGCCGGTAGGGCGGATATTAAAGCCCAAAATCACGCAGTTTTCACTAGCACTTGCTAGACCAACATCGTTTTGCGTGATGCCGCCGACACCTGAGTGGATAATATCCACTTTGACTTCGTCATTGCGAAGTTTTTCTAAGCTTGATTTTATGGCTTCAACAGAACCCACTACATCGGCTTTTACAATCACCGGAAGTGATTTTAGTTCGCCTTCTGCGATTTTTGCACTTAACTCATCGATTGTAACTTTTGTAGATTTTGATAGCTCTTTTTGGCGTTGGTGCTCGTAAATTCGGCTCGCATACTCTCTTGCTTCTTTGTCGCTTCCAACGCCAATTAGCGTTTCACCAGCTTCTGGAACTTCGCTAAGACCGATGATAACGCCACACTCACCAGGAGCAATCGAGCTTAGCTTTTTGCCTTTATCATCATTTAGGGCTCTAACCTTTCCATACGCCACACCCGCAACTACCGTATCACCCACTTTTAGTGTGCCGTTTTGGACAATGACGGTGGCGACAGGGCCACGACCCTTTTGAAGCGAACTTTCGATAATGGTTGCTTTTGCTTGGCGAGTTTTGTCGGCTTTTAATTCAAGCAAATCGGCTTGAAGCAAGACGATTTCAAGCAAATCTTCAATTCCCATACCAGTCTTTGCCGAAATCGGCACAAATTCATAGCTTCCGCCCCACTCGGTCGGCATTATATCAAGTTCCGCAAGTCCTGTTTTTACCAAATCAGGATTTGCGTTTTCTTTATCCATTTTATTGATAGCGATAATTATCGGCACGCCTGCTGCTTTGGCGTGATTTACGGCTTCTTTTGTTTGTGGTTTTACGCCGTCATCTGCCGCAACCACGATGATAACGATGTCG
>JAGBJQ010000088.1 GCA_017934385.1 Campylobacter sp.
ATACTCTTTGGCATAGGGCGTTAGAGTTTCGATTTTAAAGAGCTCGCCACCGCTAAATTCCGCCAAATACTCAGCCAAAATTTCAGTATTTCCCTTCTTTATATAGCCCACCTGATAATTCTCATCTGCGCGCGAAAAATACGCGATTAGCACCTTTTTACCACTCATATTAAATCCTTGTGAAACCTTCGTGTCAGCGGCATTTCCCGCACAGCCAAAGAAAAATAAAAGAAAAAAAAGTAGGATTTTTTTCATACTTGCCCCTTAGTTAAAATTTCAAAGATTATATAAAAAAAGCGAAAATTTCGTTAGAAAAATTCTCTAAATTCATTGCCTAATCCTGCAAAATTTGCCAAATTTAAAATTCGGCGCAGTATCACGGGCTTGCGTAAGCAAAATTTAAAATTTATCTATATGTATCGCAGCGTTTTAGCCAGCCAGCCAGCCAGCGCGCTTCATCGCGGTTTGTGGGCGCGTTAGCCACCCTGCGCTTTAAAATAAATTTCGCGCACCTGCGAAACTCGCTCATTGCCTCTTTTTGCGCGCTCATGCACTCCAAAACCTGCATTAGCCCCCAACCATCGCCTCTGTATCGCTCACTCTCTTTTATGCCCTCGCCTTTGAAATTGACATAATCAATGAGCGCATAAAGCCCATTTGGCGAGCTTGCGACGCGGTAAAACTGCGATTTGATATGCTCTTTTTTATCGCTTAAATTTTGCATTTTTTCTAGGGAGTTTTGAAGTCTTTCGTAGATAAATTCTACCTGCAAATTTTTGGTTTGATACAAAAAATTTTCTAGCTCTATCAAATCCGCGTCGCCTGATTTTTTTAGCGTATCAAGCGCGGTTTTGCTCTGCCAAGGCGCGTGAGAGTGCAGGCACAGTATTTTTGGAAGGCTCGCGCCGCGAATTTTATAAAATTTCACTAAATTTGGAAAGCTCTCTTCGAATTTATCTTTTTCGTCTTTTTTATACCAGATGAAGTGCCCGATACCCAAGGACGGGAAATTCTCGCCACTATTCCAGTGGATTAAATTTGACTTTTTCGCTCCTGTTTCGTTGGCGTAAATTTTCTCTGCCACGCTGGATAAATCCACTCCAAACGCGCCCGCGCACAAAAACGCCAAAAGGCTAAATTTCGCTAAATTTCGCATAAATTTATTGCTTTTTCACGCCGTGCAAAAAGATTTTAATGCGGTCTTTTATGAAGCTTTCTTTGTCTAAATTTGGCTCTTTGTCGAAAAATATAAGGCGGTTGAAGTGAGGCTCGCGAAGCAAAAAGCAAAAATAGCGCGCCAAATACTCAGGATCTGCGCTATCAAACTCATCAATATGCGCCCTAAAATAATCGCTAAGCCCCGCTGGAAATGCAAGCGTGCTGGTATCTAAGAAGATTTTGGAGACATTTTTTAGCATGGAACCAAAGGTTTTTGAGGTTCCAAGCAGGATATTTTTTAGAAATTTTTGATTTTCGGCACTATAAATAAAGTCGAAATAAATCGGAGCAAATTCGCTCAAATACTCCTGTGGCGCGAGGTTTTCGTCTAAGCTAAGCAGATTATCTAGCTTTTTATCAAGCCTTTGGGTGTGAAATTCGACCACATGCAAAAACAAATTTTCCTTGCTTTCGAAATATTTGTAAATCGAGGCAAGCGAGCCACCGCTGATAGCGACGATATCATTTAGACTGACGCCGTCATATCCTCGCTGTAAAAATAGCTCTGTGGCCACCTCGAAAATTTTTTCTATGCGAATTTGCGATTTATCATACCTTGATTTTTGTGCCATTAATCCTTCCTATCAATAAATTTTTGTTGCGGATAGACAAACACACTCTCGCGTGTAACGCTGATTTTTTCATCATCGACCGCGTAAGCTTTGATGATTAGCGGTAAAACGACATTATCGTGTTCGTTTTCAAGGCTCAAATTTGCCTTGCTTGTAAGCGAGACTATGATTTTTGCCTTTTTGCCAGGGCTTACTTTCACAGGCTCGTCTGGGCGAGAAATGCTGATATTTTCGTTATCTACGCTAAAAAAGAAGCTGTGCGGTTCGCTGTGGGTGTTTTCGAATAAAAATGTATAGCTGTTTTTGACGATTTTTTCGCCGTTATCGTCGAAATCTATTTTATAAAGCTGGGTGTTGCGATTGATGTTTAAAAGCATGCTCTCTTTGGTGCCGCTCATCACCACTAGCCCGATTAGCGCAGCGGCTAGCACACCGATATAGCCAATCGTGCGAAATCGCATAAATTTAACCTTGCTTTGCGATTTTTGCGCATTTAGGCTCGTCCAGTTGATAAGTGGAGCTTTGCCAAGCTTACTCATTATATTTGAGCATGCGTCGGCGCATTCTAGGCAGTTTATGCACTCTAACTGCATGCCTTTGCGAATATCGATATGTGTCGGACAGATCCTCACACACGCCTGACAACCGGTGCAATCCCCGCTAGCTGGCTTGTTTGAGATTAAATTTTTATGCTCGTCATAAACTGCGCCACCTCTGATATCATCGTAAATCACGCCGAGCGAGTCTTCGTCAAGCATGGTTGATTGAATCCTTGCGTAAGGGCAGATGAAAACGCAGAAATTCTCGCCCAAAAATGTGATATCAAATGTCAAAAACGCCGTAAATCCTAGCACTATGCCAAAGAGAAGTTTATGCTCGCCAATCTCTGAAAGATAAGCAAAAAAGCTTTGTGGTGGCACGAAAAACCAGAGCAAATTTGAGGCTGCAATCAGCGCAACAATGGCAAAAAGCGCAACCGCGATAACGCCCTTTGCACCGCCTTTTTCGCCCTTTTGTTTGTTTGTGATAGAGCCACGAATTTTAAGAATTTTAGTGCAGATTAAATCTCTATAAATCACGCGAAAAATCGTTTGTGGACAGGCCCAGCCACACCACACGCGCCCACCAAGCGTGGTTAGGAAAAATATCGAAATGAAAAAGAAGATTATCAAAAACGGCATTAAGAAAAATTCTTGCGTCGAAAAGGTGTTGAAAAAAAGGTGGATTTCTTTTTTTTCAAAACTGATTAAAAATAGGTGTTTGCCGCCTATTTGAAGCCACGGCATTATAAAAAGCCACAGCGAAGCGATAGCGTAAAAAAAGTAGCGCTTCTGCCTGAATTTTGTGATTTTACTCTCCATGAAATGTCCTTTTTGTATAAATGCACGATTTTACTCTTAAAAGATTAATTGCATATTAAAAATATAGAATTTGGATATTATTTCGCGAAAAAATCCAAATTTGTCCGTGAAATTTGATATTTAAAGCCCATTTTTAGGCAAATTTCGCCATAATATCCAGTTTTAAAATTTCAACGCGGATAAGGCGAATTATGAGAGAGGTTTCTATAAGCGAAGCGTCCGAAATTTTGGGTGTTTCAAAAGAGGCGATTTACAATAGAATCAGGCGAAATTCTATTCGCACGACAGAGATTAATGGCGTAAAATATGTCGTTTTAGAAGACGAAAATGACGAAATTTCAAATTCTAGCACACAAGGAGCTAGCGCAAAAGTGCGACCCTCAAAACCTGCCCCACAAAATTCGAACCAAAATTTTATTGATTATTTAATCAAAGAAATCGCCGAACTAAAAGAACAAATCCAAACCTTACAAAGCGACAAAGATAGGCTCCACCGCGAAAAAGAGGAAATTTTAATCTCATCAAAAGAAGAAATCAAGCTCATGTATAAAGAGCGAGATGAAAAGCTTGGGTATTTTCTCTCGTTTTTTGAAAAACCGCTAATCGGCGAGAGTGCGCGCGAAAAAAAACCATACGATGTCGAGGTAAAAGAGCAAATTTTCGATGAAAACGAGTGGCTAAGCCTAGCGAAATTTATCAAAAGCCTAGATTTAGGGCGTAAAAAACGGATGAAAGCCCAAAGCCTAATCATTGAAAATATCGGCGCAAACGAGCTAATTAGGGTCATTGGCGACGAGCTTTTGGTGCATAAAAGTTTAGATATCAAAAATTTAAAAGGAAAAAAATGAAAATTAGAAAAATTGCAAGTTATGCGATTGTGGGCGGTTTCGGACTGATTTTATCTGGTGCTTTGGCAGGCTGCGAGCGCGAAAATACAGGCTCAGAGCTTCGTATCCAAGAGGGCGCGCTAGTTAGAATCGAGGAAGTAGCACCCGGAAAATATAAAATTTTAGAGGAATTTCCTAGCGAAAAAACGCAAATTATCTTAAAAAGCTTGGACGGAAGCGAGAGAATTTTAAGCGAGGCTGAGACAAACGCGCTTTTGGCTGAGGAAAACGTCAAAATAGAGGCTGGCACTTCAAATTTAACCAATCAAAACGCTGAAATTTCGAGTGGCGGATACAGCCTTGGCGAGGCGATTTTAGCAAGCGCAGCAGGCGCAATCATCGGCTCATGGATAGGCTCGAAACTCTTTGGCTCGCCAGCGTATCAAGCGCACAGACAAACAGCCTTTAAAAACCCTAGCGCGTATTCAAGGAGTGTAAATAGTTTCAAAGAGGCTAGGGCAAATAATGCCAAAGCAAAAAGTGGCAAAAGCGGGTTTTTTGGTTCCAAATCAGGCACAAATTCCCCAGCAAAAAGTGGCGGTAGTATGTTTGGAGGCTAAATTTGCCCCGAATTTGCCCAAATTTAGGCTAAATTTTAAAATTCAAGGAAATAGATGAAACTCAAAAAACTAACCCCACTAAGCAATGAATTTTTAGAAAAACTTGGCTTTTCATGGCACACTGACGCGGATTTATCAGCATACATAGCAGATGAGGTCGTAAGTGTGAGCGCAGAGGAGGCAAACGCCTACTACGAGGCGGCAAACGAGCTGTATGATATGTTTATCGCTGCGGCGCAGTATGTGATAGATAATGACCTTTTCCACGAGCTAGGAATTCCGTTTAATCTAGTAGAAATTATCAAAATGAGCTGGGAAAACGATGTGCATTGGCACCTTTATGGCAGGTTTGATTTCGCAGGCGGATTAGACGGCGAACCGATAAAACTGCTCGAATTTAACGCCGATACCCCAACGGCTGTATTTGAAACAGCGATTATCCAGTGGGCGTTGCTTAAAGAAAATGGTCTTGATGAAATGGCGCAGTTTAACGAGCTTTTCGCCGCGATTAGTGATAATTTCAAACGCCTTGTAGTTTTGGGCGGAGAGTTGGAGGAATTTGATAAATTTTACGAGGGGTGGAAAATTTTATTTAGCTCGGTCGCTGGAAGCGATGAGGACGAAAAGACAATCAGGCTTTTGCAAACAGCTGCCGATGAAGCGGGCTTTAAGACAGCCTTCGCATACGCGCACGAGGTCGAGTTTGACGACGAGAAGGGGGTATTTTTTGGTGGCGAAAATTATGAGTATTGGTGCAAACTAATCCCGTGGGAGGCGATTGCTATCGAGGAGGGCGAGCTAGCCTTGATACTAAAAAACATAATGAAAAACCAAAAGGCAATTATCCTAAATCCCGCATACACGCTACTTTTCCAAAGCAAGGGAATAATGAAAATTTTATGGGATTTATACCCAAATCACCCGCTTTTGCTAGAAAGCGCGTGCGAGCCACTAATCGGCAAAAAAATGGTCAAAAAGCCGTTTTTTGGGCGCGAGGGGGCAAATGTGAGTATTTTTGACGAAGATGGTAAAAAAATCAAAGAAAATGGCGGCGAATACGCAAACCAAAATTTTTTATACCAAGAATTTGCAAATCTAAACACTGATAAAAGCGGCGCAAAATACCAAGCTGGGGTGTTTTACGCCTTTGAAGGCTGTGCGCTTGGATTTAGGAAGGGCGCAGATATCATCGACAATTATTCTAAATTTGTCGGTCACTACATCGAAGGGGTGGAGTAATGAAACCAAAAATTGTTTTACTTGACGCTGACACACTAGGAAGCGACGCAAATTTCAGCGAATTTGAGGCCTTAGGCGAGCTTGTAACATACCCAAAAACAAAGCCAGAGCAGACAATCGAGCGTTTAGCGGGTGCTGATATTGTCATTACAAACAAGGTTTTAATCACAAAAGAGGTGCTTGAAAAGACAAATTTAAAGCTAATTTGCGTAAGCGCAACCGGCACGAACAATATCGACTCCGAAGCGGCCGCAGCGCACGGCGTGCCTGTGAAAAATGTCGCTGGATATTCGACCAAAAGCGTATCGCAACAAGCCTTTGCTACGCTTCTAGCGCTTTTAAACGATGTGAGATATTACGCCGAATACGGCGAGAAAAAATGGTGTGAGAGTGAAATTTTCACACATTTAAACGCGCCAATTGATCAAATTTCTGGCAAGAATTTCGGCATAATAGGCCTTGGCGAAATCGGTCGCGAAGTAGGGCGCATAGCAAAAGCCTTTGGCGCAAATGTCTGCTACTACTCTACAAGCGGGGCGCACGATGACGCTGAGTTTAAAAGGGTGGATTTAGATACTATGCTTAAAGAGTGCGATATCATCTCGGTTCATGCGCCATTAAACGAAAAAACAAAAGGGCTAATCGGCAAAGATGAAATCGCTAAAATGAAAAAGGGCGCTGTGTTTATGAACTTTGGTCGTGGCGGAATCGCTGATGAGAGCGCATTGGCATGGGCTATCGATGAAATGAGACTTCGCGTGGGTCTTGATGTGGTCGAAAAAGAGCCGATTAACGCTGATAATCCGCTTTTGCGCGTGAAAAACAAGGCAAATCTAATCCTTACTCCGCACATTGCATGGGCGAGCGTGGAAGCACGCAAACTGCTAATCTCCAAAATCGCAGGAAATATCAAAGAATTTTTAAATGCGTAAATTTAAAGGGCAAAGTTGCCCTTTAAATTTTAAAAAACTAAGCCGTCTTTTATTGCATTATTATGCAAATCGTATAAAATTTTTGATTGTTTTTCCGATGGTAAATTTATGTCATGATTTACATATTTTGACAATATGTCAAATTCTTTCAATGATATTTGAGATTTAATTTCATCTTTACTATAATATTCTAAAATTTTATTCCAATTTTTAAACCTAATAACAAAGGATTGAATTTCTATACTATTATCAAGTTTTTTATCTTTTCTAGCCTCCTTTTTTATATATTTTTCTTCTTCTTTACTAGTTAAAATTTCTTCATCAAAATCTAAATCTATATTTAAGTTTTTTGTACTATCCCAGCATAATTTTTTCTTACACCACTGACCGACATTTGCATTGCCTTCTGGCGGATTGATTATACTTGCATATATTTCTTTGGCAACTAGGGCTATAATTTTTTTTAAACTATCTGAAATACATTGCTCCTGCCAAATTTTATTAAAATTTAAAAGCAAACCAAATTTATTTAAATGATATGATATGTATGCAATAGTATATGCTACACATTGAGCTCTATAACCGCCATTATACCATTTTGCCTCTGATATAAGTTTTTCTGTTTGTTTAAACATAATAATTCTAGAAACAGCTTCTTTGAAATAATTGCTTGTAATACTCAAACTATCTTTTTCTAATATTTGAGTGATATAATCTGCAAATTTAGCAAAACTATATTGTGCTCCTTTTGAAACTATATCTGGGAATTGTTGCCAAGCAATTTCGCTTTTAGCTAAAAATGTTTTATCAATAAGTTGATGTCTTGGATTTTCTAATAAAAATTTATTTTTTTCAGATTTGCTTAAATATGCTTGTTCGTTTAAATATTCACCTCTTACTCGTTCATAAAACCAATGTGTTCTTATCTGAGCGCCACCGATTGTAGGAGCTAAATTTCTTTTTGAATGTTCTTTAAAATCCTTATGAAATGGACTATTTGAAAAGAAATCTGATTGATTAACTTTATTTTGTGTATTTGCATACTCACTAACCTTAGAAACAAAATCATCTTGTTTATTTGTATCTGAAACAACGGATAATTTCATTTGAACATAAATTTTTGAAACATCTAATTTTGAATTTTTACTCGATGCGTATATTGCTGAAATGGTTTGACCACCATTGACTATTTGAAAATTTGAAATTTTAACAATTTTATTATTTTCCAATATGACTTCGCTGGCTGTTGCTGTTATACCATTATTGTATGCAAAAAACATTTCAGGATTATATTCAATGGTGTTTTTAATGCCTTTATTTACATTACCACGAAATTGTAAAAAAGTTCTAACATTTTGTTCTAAAAGTCGAGAACCATATTTATCATAAATTTCTGATATGGTTTTTCCATCTATAACCGTTAAATATGATCTATAATCTTGTGACAAGGTATCTACTATCAATGCTGGCAAATTTACATCTACATTAAAAGTATCTTTAAAAGTGTTAATAGTATAAATTTTATATAAAAATTCTATATCTATAACGCGATATTCGGTTGTTATATCAAATAAAATTTCATTTGGGATGTTTTCTAAATTTTTGGTTAGTTTGCCATCTGTGATAATAATAAAACGAATTTTCTTTACTTCTTTGTGCAAAAAACGCAAATATATATTATAAGCCATAGAATAATGCTCAAAGCCTTCTTCCATGTTTTCATATAGCTTATCTTCAAGGGCTTTTATCAAAAATTTTTTTAATTTTTTAAATTTCGATTCAATGTGCGCCTTGGTTAATGTTTCTATATCTTCTTCCTGAAAAAAACAATTAACAATAAGGCTTAATATTTCTCGTTCTTCATCGTAATCGTAGCCGTGTATTTCTATATCTTTTTTTGCATATTCGGCCATTGTATATTCGCTAGATAATTCCCCTTCTGTTGTAAGGGAATTACAGATATATTCAAAAAAAGCTTCTTGTTTGCTTATTCCACGACTTTGTGTTTCACTAATAATATTTTGTATAAAATCTTGATGAAAATCTTCCAAACTAATCATAATTTGCCCTTAAACTAGTATGTTATCAATTAAAAATTCATTACATTTTAATAATTCTATAGTATATTTTACGCCCGAAATTCTTGCATCAATATTTGGAGTAATAATTTTTGGAAATTTATCATTAACATCATAATATGAAATTTTATCTATTTTAAATTTATATATTTTTTCTTTTAAATTTGTTTTGTATCCACATAGAAAAAGTTTTCTATAAAACGCATTGCTGTCTGTTATATTTGCTTCTATTAATTTTATTATATCATCAATGGTTTTCCCATAAGAATTTTCACTAAGAGCGTATGAAGCCAAATAAAATTGTTTTTTGTTACTATATAGCTGCTCTGCTGATGAGATGGTAATCTTGGGTGATTTTGTTGTTTTATATGTTTTGATTTCTACCACACAGTTGTTAAACAAAAAATCTTGTTTGTCGGATTCTGAGCCAACCCAAGCTGATACGGCATTTTTAAAGCCTATTTGTTTGGCAATTTCTTTCAAAAAATTTAATTCCCCAAATAAACCCATTTGCTTTTCCAAACCAAATTCATTTTCAATATTTTCAATAAATAATTTTTTCCATTTTAATAGCCTTTTTTTAATAATTTTTATTGTGTCTTGCGGATCGTTACAATTTTCCAAAGTTAAAACAATATCATCGCAAATAAATTTAAATAATTGCCAGTCGGCATTATTACTCAGTGTTATAAAAAAAATTATTGATTTTTGATTATTTACAACAAAAGTATTTAAGCCAATGAATTGTATATTTTTTTTACTTATACTGATGTTGTTTGGTAGCTCTATACAAAAAGAATATTTACCATCTAAATCCATGGCCCAAAATATATCATATTTACTATTTTTATCTATTCTTCTGCGAGTATGATTGTGCATATTTTGCCATGGATTATTCATCATATTCATCTTCCCACTCACATTCACTTAATTCTAATTCTTCTTGAAGCTGATCTTGATATACTTTATTTATTAAATATTTTATTGTTTGGGCATCGTTGGCAACTCCTTCGTATGGAAAACAAACGCCATAAGCAGGGAGCTTTTCGCAAGCAAATTCATCGTTTTGTGTTTCTAATACATGAAGCATTAAAACAGGATTTTTCAAATTTTTTCTTAAAAATAAAGTTCTTTCTTTTTTATTTATTTCTTTGCTTTGCTTATAAATTTCTTGATCTAATAAAATTTTCTCTGGATCTCCAGAAGATATTTTTCTTTGCCCAAATTCTACAAAGCCTTTTTTGTTAATTCTAGTTTTATTTCTTTTTTCTGCTTGAATATTCAGTCCCTCTACATTTTTACCTGTGCCTTCATATAAAACTACATCCCAATTTCTATCTTTATCTTTAAGATATTGTATTATAAATTCTTTTTTCGGCATATGAATTACTTTAAATTTATTGACGAATTCCAATATTATTTCTTTATTTATATCTTTAAAAATATTTTGTTTTTCACCAAATTTATTTTTAAAATCTGCTACTAAATCTACTAAAATTTTCAAATTATCATTGTGTGTTTTTATATCTTGTGAGAAATATACAGTTTCTATTAATGCTCCATTTAGATTGATAGAAATTTCTTTTTCTTGTGCGCTTTTTCTTTTGTTTCTTGCTGTTATTTGTAGCTGGTTATCTGGATCTTGTCTGATGGCTAATCCAAAATCCTCAGGGGTCAATCCGTTTTCGGACATTTCTTTAAATTTTTGCATTAATTCATTAGTGGCTTCTGTAATAAATCCAAAATATTCCGCAATTTCTTTCGGTATGTAAATTTTGCATAAATCTTCATAGTCATTTCTATAACCAAACCATCTTCCCATTTGCATAAGAGTATCGTAAAAAATAGTATTTCTTATAAAATAACTTACGCTTAATCCTTCAAGAGTAAATCCCCTAGATAGACTTAATCCACCAACAGCAATGACATTAATTGGATCATTTTCTTTATATTCAAGTTTTCTTTTGCTATTTTGATGAACTTCTCTTACTAATACACTATTTATTATATCTGTTATTTTATATAACACCTCATTCCACGAAAATTCTACATTAAATTTATTATCAAAAACATTTTTTATTTCGGATATTATCTGGCTTTGTTGATCGCTATTTTTAAGCTTGCCATATGCCACAATATCTCTTTTAATATTTTCAACTCTATTGTATATTAAATCTGCCACATTTGAGTGTATATCGGAAAAACGGCTAACATTAACAAGCATACTATTGTGTTTATTTTCTTGATTTCTTAAATATCTTATGGCTATATTTAATATAAAAACATTTATTGCCTCCAACAAACTGTTTGGCAATTCTAAAATAATATGATCTTTTTTATGTTTAAGTGGTAAAATATTTTGCCAATCAAAAATATATTCTAAACATTTGTTTTTATCTTCAGAATTTTCATCTGCCACTAAATTTTCATCTTTCCCAAAAATTTTATCTGCTCCACAATAATTATTTGGCGCATCTAGCGCATATATAAAATCTCGTGGAAACAAGTCTTTTGATAAGTTTTCTCTTTCTTTGTCATCGTAATCTATAAAGATATTTGCGTATGGAGTTGCTGTATATGCCACATAAGAACTTTTTTCAAAAAATTCCAAAATAGTTCTTATTCCTTTATTTATAGCAGTAGGGTCTTCTTTTTCTCTCGTATTTATGGATGCATAGTCGGATTCGTCGTCGATTAGCAACATAGCGTGATCTCTAATTTTATTTTTATAGGTTGATTTTAACCAATCTATAACATTTTTAAGTGTATGTGCATTTTTTTTGATTACTAAAAGCAATGGGGTTTTGATATTATCGAGAGTTACCCCTTGCGAATTTCTAGCAGCATCTCGTTTGTTAAAATCTTCTGTTGTTTTTGTTGTAAGACAAACTGGTTGTTTTTGAATATCTTCTTTTATTAAGCCAACGCCAACTTTTTTGTCGCTATTTTTACCAACAAAAGCTTCATTTATTCGTATTTGTGTTTGTTTTCGTAAATTATTTTTATCGCCTGCAATTACAATAATAAATTTATATCCTATGTCTGCCGCTTTACTTATAAGCGATGAATAGTTTGCTGTTTTGCCAGATTGAACATGCCCAACAACCATACCGTATATGTCAAATTTGGTATTTCTTGGATCTCCGATTTGATTCATTATCACATCGGTATCCTCATCTATCACTTTAAGGACTTTTGGTGGCAATTGTTTATTTAAAAATTCTTTTAGTCTATCCCAGTAAAAATTATCGTTTTTGGCTTTAACATTGTCGCTATACCAAGTTGTATCTCTTCTGTTTTGTTCTATGCCCTGAATAACCATACCCTGTTTCATTTCGACATCAAATTTTTTTCAAGTTCTTTTTTTAGTTGTTTAAAATGCTCTTTTTGAAAATTACCATTGCCAAATATAATATTAGGATTTGGCATATTATTGACAATATCTTCTGCTGTTTTTATTGCTTCGTCTATATCGTTTTCGTGTAATTTTCCGTTAGATTTTTGATATTTCGGATTTAGTATTTGATTGTAGATAAATTCAAAAACTTTATCATGATCATAAAAATTATTCATTGAATAGCTCCTTGTTTTTTTTAAATATTTCAATTTTTTTAATTTCTTCGTCATTTAATCCCAATGTCTTTAAGCATTCTAATATTTGTTGCTTTTCCTCATCGGAAATGATTTGTTCTTGCTTAAATTTAAATGGATTTTGTTGAAGCTCTGCTTGTATTGCTTCGAGCGGAATATATGCTTCTAGTTGTTTTAAATATATTTGCAAAATTTTTTTGCTCTCATCGTCTAGCAAATTCAACAGTTTTAAATAAACAGGATTATTTTTGTTTATAGCAAAATGGCTCCTAGAATCTTCTTTAATTAAATCCCAAAATCTTATAACCGATTTGTCGTTTATTTTTCGCCCTCTAATAGAAAACGGTTTTCTTCCGTCTTCAATAGAGTGCTTAACTATGCTTTTTAATTTGTTTTTTAAATCTCCTTGTGGATTTGCTATGGATTTTTTAACATCAATATTCCAAAAATCATCTTGATCGTTAGAAATTTCTATTTTTATACGAACTAATTTTGTTGCATCGCTAGGTTTAATAAGTCCCCACCATTGCCCATGAACCAGCAGTCTATCTGCGCGATATAGATAAAACCCTTGTGATTTTATATAACCTTCTCTTCCTCCATATTTTTCCCATTCGCTTTGAGAAACTTTGGAATGATGTGGCAAAATAAAAGGCGTTATTTTTATCTTCTTCCCACCATGCTGGATGATTTCAGGTGATTTTGTGTAGGTTGCGTAATTGTTTTGATTAAAAGGATTAAATGGCTGAATTAAATTATCGTTTAGATAAATTTGCATTTTTTTTCTGCCTATTACATTGTTTTCTAAAAAATTATGAAAAACTAATGCTAAATGCTCTCTTAATACTTGCAATTGTTCTGTAAAATCTGAAATTTTATCAATATTTTCCCATATAACAAGCGTAGCGCTTTTATTTTTTATAAAATCAGAATAAATTTCATCTAACTCTTTATCAAATTTATCAACATCTACCGTTAATAACAACCATTTATTTTCTTTGGATATATAATCTAAATCCCAGCATTTGGCATAAATTTTTTCATCTTGTTTTGATACAACGGTAAGTTTCTTGCATTGCGAAAATGACGCTGTCTTTAAGCCAAGACCAAATTTGCCAAGAGCGTTTTGCTCTCTTTGTATGTATGGATCTTTTGATGAAAGGCGCATAGCCTCTTTTAATTCAAATTCGTTCATCCCGGCGCCGTTATCTAATATACAAACAATTGGTTTAGGTTTTTCAACGGCATAAATTTTAATTTCATTTGCAGATGCAGATATACTGTTGTCGATAATATCGGCAATTGCCACTTCAAATGTATAACCTATATCGCGAAGCGATTTTACAAAATTTGCAACATTTGGGCTAACTTCTTCTTGCATCAAGAACCCTAACGATTTCTTTTGCTATTTTTTCTACCATTGGGACAACAACAGAGTTTCCGGCTTGTTTGTATAATTGTGCCCTAGAAATATTATTCGGTAATTTGAATTGTTTTGGAAAACCTTGTAAATTAAAACATTCTTTGGGATTTAATCGTCTTATTATACCGTTATGTAAAATTATTGGTATATTATGTCCGCCAGCGCCCATATTTGCAGTCAAGGTCGGACAAACATTTGATTTATTTGCTCTTACATAATAGCGCCTGTATTGATAGACTGTTTTTTCATCTATAACGCTCTGCATTATTTTACGATGAATTTCGCTATTTTGATTATTGTAAATATCAGACTGTTCTATAAATTTATCATCTAAAAAGAATTTAATATCTTTTGGCTTTTCATTAATATGTTTTGGGATTTTAAATTTTGCCGATAAAGCATTTTTGCTATATTCTAATTCGTTTATTTTTATTGGTTTTAAAAATGAATATTTTTTCTCATCCTTAAATCCGACAATATAAATTCTTTCTCTTCCTTGTGGTATATTGGTGCATTTTGCCGCATTTAAAATAAATGGAATAAAGGAATAGCCGGCTTTTTCTATTTCATGTCTGATTGTTTCAAAGGTTTTTCCATCATCATGAGAAGCAAGCGTTCTAACATTTTCTAAAAAATATGCCTTTGGTTTCAACTCTTTTAGTAGCCTTGACGCTTCAAAAAATAATTGACCCCGCTCGTCTTTAAAACCTTTGCCGTGTCCTGCCTGAGAAAATGGCTGACAGGGAAATCCTGCAACTAATATATCTATTGCATCTAATTCATTTTTAGTTAATTTTTTTATATCTTTTTGTATTAATTTGGTTGTTTTGTGATTAAGTCTGTATGTTTCGCAGGCGCTATTATCGATTTCGTTTGCCCAAATTACATTGCAACCAGAATTTTTAAACGCCTGGCAGATGCCACCGACGCCAGCAAATAAGCTACCTACTTTGTAAGGCAATAATAATCCTTTTATTTTTTATAAAATCATGAATTATATAATAATAAATTAACAAAATAGCGCGATAGTATCGAATTTATTGTCAAATTTAATGTTTAAATTTGACAATAAAAATAATCGTAAAATTTCTACGCTTCTAGTATTGCGCCACTGCTGGCGTTGGTTACTAGTTTTTGGTATTGACGAAGCCATCTGCCCTCGACCTTTTTGCCCTCGTATTTCCACGCGGCACGGCGAGCGGCGATTTCTGCGTCGCTTAGACGGACATTTATGCTGAAATTATCCACATCTATATCGATTATATCGCCATCTTTGAGTAGTCCTATCATACCGCCCTCGGCTGCTTCTGGGCTCACATGACCGATACTTAGCCCCCTTGTAGCACCGCTAAAACGCCCGTCTGTGATGAGCGCGACATCTGCGCCAAGGCCACGGCCCACGATTAGGCTAGTTGGGCTTAGCATTTCTTGCATGCCAGGACCCCCTCTTGGACCCTCGTAGCGTATGACGACTACATTTCCTTTTTGCACTTTTCCGCCACTAATACCCTCAATTGCCTCATCTTGGCTGTTAAAGCAAATCACCTTGCCACTAAATTTGCGCTCGCCGATGATTCCGGCGGCTTTTATAACACAGCCTTGCTCGGCCAAATTTCCGAACAAAATCGCTAGTCCGCCACGCTTAGAATACGCGTTTGCTACGGTGTGGATTATGTTTTCGTCCTTGATATCGTCGTTTTGGATACGCTCGCCCAGGCTTTCGCCGCTGATTGTGAGTAAATTTAAATCAAGCAAAGAGCTATCAAATTTGCTTATTTCCTTCATTATAGCACCTAGTCCGCCTGCTTTTTGCACATCTTGCATATGAACTCCTGGTAGGCTTGGGCTGACCTTGGCTATGTGAGGCACACTGCGCGAAATTTCGTTTAATTCCGCGATATCAAGCGGTGCGCCTGCTTCGCGCGAGATTGCGAGCATGTGCAAAATCGTATTTGAGCTACCGCCCATTGCCATATCCATAACCATGGCGTTGCGGATCGATTTTTCGTTGATTAAATTTCGGATTTTAAATCTCTCATCAAGTGCAATTTCGCAAATTCTTCTAGCAGCTGCGCGCAACAGTTCCTCGCGCTCAGGCGTAAGGGCTAGAATCGTTCCGTTGCCTTTTAGTGCAATTCCTAGCGCCTCGCAAAGAGTATTCATCGAATTTGCAGTAAACATACCAGAGCAACTTCCTCCACCAGGACATGCTGCGCACTCGATAGCTTTTAACTGCTCTTCGTTAATCTTGCCAGTCTCATACGCGCCAACAGCCTCAAATGCGGTATTTAAATCGATTTGTTCGCCACTTAGCCCCTTGCCAGCGGCCATTGGACCACCGCTAACAAAAATTGTTGGCACATTTACTCTTAGCGCTCCCATTATCATACCAGGCACGATTTTATCGCAGTTTGGTATGCATAGAAGAGCGTCGAGTTTGTGAGCGTTCATCACGGTTTCTATCGAATTTGCGATGATTTCGCGACTTGGTAGCGAGTATAGCATTCCACTATGCCCCATTGCGATACCATCATCAACGCCGATTGTATTAAATTCAAACGGCACACAGCCATTTTTACGAATTTCGTCTTTTACGATTTTGGCATATTCGTTGAGATAAAAATGCCCAGGAATACACTCAATAAAGCTGTTTGCCACGCCGATAAACGGCTTATCAAAGTCCTCGTCCTTTAATCCTGTCGCGCGAAAAAGTGAGCGGTGCGGTGTGCGTGTGTAGCCCTTTTTTACGATATCGCTTCTCATAAAAATCCTTTGAAATGAAATTTGGTGATTTTATCAAAATTTTAATAAATTTTAGCAGGTGAAATTTGGCAGAATTTAGTAGTTGCGAGAAAATCTCGCAACTAAATTTTATGCAAAAAATAGATAAACATAAAGCGATACTATCACCGCGCCAGCGAAGGCTAGGTAAGCACCTGCTTTAATCATATCCATTTGTTTAATCATGCCGGTGCCAAAAACTAGGGCATTTGGCGGAGTTGCTACTGGCATTACAAATGCACAACTTGCGCCGATACCAATTACGATTGTAAGTGTTTCTTTTGGCAAGCCCATGTGAGCTGCTACGCCCGCAAATACAGGCACCAAAAGCGCAGCCGAGGCAGTGTTACTAGTAAATTCTGTAAGGCAGATGATAAATACAGCAGTTACAAGCAATACCAAATACACAGGCGCGTCTTTGAAGGTATCAGCTACTAGGTTTCCTAGCACGCCAGAGGCTCCTGACATGCCTAGCACCGCACTTAGCGTTAGTCCTCCACCAAATAGCATCAAAACACCCCATTCTGTGTTTTCAGCCACATCGTGCCATTTAGCAAGGCCTAGCATTACCACAGCGATTGCAGCGCACACAGCGACATAGGAGTCGTCGATTTTAAAGCCGATTACCTTGCTAATGTCTTTTGAGAAAATCCACGCAAACGCAGTAATGACGAAAACTATGACGGTAAGTATGCGCTTGTTGTTCCATGGAATTTCTTCGAGCTCAATCTCGACTTTGTGGTTTAAATTTGGGCGGAAGACCAAATATAGCACCACTAACATTAATGGAAGCATTAAAAGCATTACCGGAAGTCCTACCTTCATCCAATCAGCGAAATTCCAGCCCAAAGCCTCAGCTGCGATGATGTTTGGCGGTGAGCCAACGATTGTGCCAAGTCCTCCGATACTAGCTGAATAGGCAATTCCTAAGAGTAAAAAGACGATTGTGCCACGATCTTCTTTTTTCTTTGCGTCCAAATTCGCGCAAATTCCAAGCGCAAGTGGTAACATCATCGCAGCGGTTGCGGTGTTTGAAACCCACATTGATAAAAGCGCGGTTGTGATACAGATCAAAATCGCAGCCACGCCAAGGCGTCCGCCGGCTTTTTGGATAAGCCAGGTTGCGATTTTTTTGTCGAGTTTTTGCATGTGAAGTGCCGTAGCTAGGGCAAATCCACCAAAAAATGTAAAAATCGTAGGGTTTGCGAAATTTGCCAAGGCATTTTTTAGCGTCAAAGCTGTAAATTCGCCGTCTTTGCCAAATTTACCAATCCCAATCGCCACAGCCAAAACTGGCACCATAAGCGCTGTAATCGTGATATGCACAGCCTCTGTAAGCCACATAATCGCGATAAATGCCAAAAGCGCCAAGCCTTTTTTGACATTTGGCTCAAACGGCAAGACATTGTAAAGCGCAAATGCAATCAACGCCGCTACTATCGCAATGATAATGCCACGCTTCGGAAACGAATCAACATCGGTTAGTTGCGCTACTTCCGCAACTTCTTCCGAGTTTTGCGGTTCTAGGTCTGGGAAGTTGTGCCCACGCACCTTGATTTGATCAGGCATGTTACTCCTTTTTTGTAAGATTTTATGAATAATACAAAATTAGGTTGGAAATTTATTAAAATTGCGTTAAATAAAATTTGAAAATTTTTTTGTGCGTTACTTATGGTAACAAAATTTTAAAATTTAGCGAAATTTTAAAATTTTTATAAAATAATATTAATAAATTTTATCCTTTAAATTTAATTTAAATTACAAATTTTCACAAATTTAAAATGTGTAATGGTCAAATTTAAACGCTCTGCGCGCATAAATTTGACCTAAAAATTATTGAAGCGGGATATTTTCGCCGTTTAGTTGCAATAAATTTGAAGCCTTATCGTAGCTAAAATCAAGCCTTACGCCATTTCCCTCAGGGCGTAAAAACTGCGCCGAATACAGCTCGATTAGCGGTGCGAACGGGCGCAGGCTATCGTAATCAGAGATAAACTCGCCAAGGCTTGTATCGATTTTAGCGCTGCCGCTGGCGCTCATTTTCGCAAACAGCGTCTCCTCATCTACGAAATCGCCCACGACGCCCTTTGCGCTAAGGCTAAATTTTTTGCCGATGCTGTTTTCGAAGGATAAATTTTTCAAATTTAGCGAAATATCATCTTTGAGCAGATTTCTTAAAATTTGCGGATTTTTCGCTAGTTCCTCTGCTTTGTTTTGGTTCGCAAATGCAAGCTCGCGGTAAAGTTTTTCGCTCATAGCGATGTCGCTATCGATTGCGACATTTCGCACTAGCACATCTGCGACTTTGAGGCTTGCTATGCGTGATTTATCGTCCATAAGGTATTTTCCAGCGCTAATCTTAGTCTCGCCCTCGCTAGAAGCGTCATTTGCGACGATAAATCTATCGCCCTCCACGGTGATTAGGGCGTTTTTAAGGCTGGAAGTATATCTCATATCAGCCAAGAAATAATCCACTAGCTCTGTGCCATTTTTGACGCCGTTTTTGTATTTCATATCGTAGTTAAGGCCCTGCATTTCGATATCCACACCCTCTACGCCATAAACGAAAAATTTATCCAAACTCAAATTTAGGGTTTTAAAAATTTCGCCATTTAAATCGCTAACTCCACCAAAATTTAGCCCGCTTAAATTTATCATCACCCCCTCGTTTGAGTATTCGGCGTCTGCTATTTGGGTGATAAATTTAATATCAGTCGCGATTGTGACGCGGTTTGTAGCGATTTCCTCAGTTTTGAAAAATTGTTTTAAAATTTCAGCATAGTGTGGGGTAGTGATTTTGATTTTACCCTCGATTTGCGCGCCATCAGCGATATTTGCGACACTGTGCGCGATAGTATAATCATACCTAAACTCCAAATCCTGCGGGAAAATTTCATCCATTTCGGAATTTAGCTTTTGCAAATCCTTAGCCTCTGCCTCGCCAAGCACGCTAGCTACGACTACGACTAGCTGATCTTTTAGGGTTTGTTTTTTAATCACGCCGATAAAATATCCAGCAGACGAGCTGTCGCCTCGGTCGAATTTACGCTCTTTGACCTCGAAAAACTGGCTATTTTCTAGCATTTGGTTAATGTATTTTTCGGCTAGCTCGCCTGCTTTGTTGCCAACTACGCTATCAATAGCCTTAGCGATAGGATTTGCGGGCGCACTTTGCTCTACTTTTGGCTCGTTTTGGCTCTTGCCTTTATCTTTGCTTGGCAAAAAGGCAAAACCCAAAATTAGCACGATTACAGCCGCTATGGGAACAAGAAATTTTTTCACAGCTTCTCCTTAAAATTTGGATTAAATTCAAAAAGACATTGTAACCAAAAATAATAAAATTTTAAATTATCTATCTTTAACCAAAACAAAGATATAATTTCGCCATTAATCAAAATCAAAATTTAGGATATTTCTATGTCAAAACAAACGAAGTATATTTTTGTGACGGGTGGCGTTTTAAGCTCCCTTGGCAAGGGTATTGCGGCGGCATCGATTGCGACACTTTTGAAGCACTCGGGGCTAAAAGTTCGCATGCTAAAAGCAGATCCATACATCAATGTCGATCCAGGCACTATGAGCCCGCTAGAACACGGAGAGGTTTTTGTCACTGATGACGGGGCTGAAACAGACCTTGATTTGGGACATTATGAGAGATTTTTGGACGAAAATTTAAGCCAAGATAACAACTTCACCACAGGTAGAGTTTATAGCGCGGTAATCGAGCGCGAGCGCAGGGGGGATTATCTAGGCAAGACTATTCAAGTAATCCCGCATATCGTGGGCGAAATCGTGCGCCGTATCAAAAAAGCGGGCGAAGACAACGACATTTTAATCGTCGAAATCGGCGGAACCGTGGGCGATATCGAGGGTTTGCCGTTTTTGGAGGCGATAAGGGCTATGAGAGTGGAGCTTGGGCGCGCAAACACCATGAATATCCACCTAACGCTAGTCCCATATATCAAGGTCGCTGGCGAGCTAAAAACCAAACCGACACAGCACAGTGTGGGCGAGTTGCGCCGTATCGGTATCAGTCCTGATATGATAATCTGCCGTTCGGAAATGCCTTTAAATCGAAATTTAAAGGACAAAATCGCGCTAAGTTGTGGCGTGGATAAAAACTGCGTCATCGAAAGCCCAGATAGCCAAAGCATATATCAAATTCCACTCGCATTTATGAGCCAAGGAATTTTAGAGCCGATTGCAAGCTTCCTAAATTTGGGCGTTTTAAAGCCTGATATGAGCAAATGGGACAGTCTAGTCAAGCGCGTAATCGCTCCGACTAATGAGACCACAATCGCATTTGTAGGCAAATATATCGACCTTAAAGAGAGCTACAAATCCCTAACCGAGGGCATTATTCACGCAGGGGCTACTCTGGATACTAGGGTAAATTTAAAATGGATTGATAGCGAAAAAATAGAAGAGTCAAATTTAGATGAAATGCTAAGCGATGTAAATGGCGTGCTAGTAGCTGGTGGATTTGGCGTGCGTGGCGTAGAGGGCAAAATTTTAGCCATAAATTACGCTAGGACGCACAAAGTGCCGTTTTTAGGCATTTGCCTTGGTATGCAGCTATGTATAATCGAATTTGCACGAAATGTGCTAGGCATAAAGGACGCAAATTCAATCGAATTTGACGAAAATACCAAAAGTCCGCTTATTTATCTCATCGATAGCTTTATCGACGCAAGCGGCAAAAAACAAATCCGCACGCACAAAAGCCCGCTAGGTGGGACTATGCGCCTTGGCGGATACGACTGCGATACCAAAAAAGGCTCACTGCTAGCCAAAATTTACGATGGTGCAAAGACCATTAGAGAGCGCCACAGACACAGATACGAGGCAAACCCTGAATATAGAGCTAAATTTGAAAAAGAGGGTTTGATTGTATGTGGCGAATCAAACGGCCTAATCGAGGCGGTGGAGTTAAAAAATCATCCGTTTTTTCTAGGTGTGCAGTTTCACCCAGAATTTACTAGTCGCTTAGTGCGCCCAAATCCTGCGATTTTGGGCTTTATCGAAGCTTCTATTAAAAATGTTAGGTAAAAACGAAGTAAGGGAAATTTTACAATCGAGGTTTGCAAATGATAAACACACAAAACTTAGTGAAATTCCCTTACCAAGCCAGCTCAAAGATATCTATAAGGCTGCATTGCGTATAAAAACTGCCATTGATGAAAATGAACGCATAGCAGTCGTGGGTGATTACGATGTCGATGGTATCGTAAGCACCGTGATTATGAGCGACTTTTTTAACCAAATCGGCGCAGATTATGTCATAAAAATCCCGAACCGCTTCACTGACGGATATGGACTAAATAACGAAATAATCGATGAATTAGAGGGTATCGGGCTGATTGTTACCGTTGATAACGGCACTTCGGCGATAGAAGCAGCGCAAATTTGCGCTAAAAAGGGTATTGATTTAATCATCACAGATCACCACATGCCACCACCCGTCCTGCCAGAAGCCTACGCTATCGTCAATCCAAAACAACCAGATTGCACCTTCCCAAATGTCGAAATTTGCGGGGCGCAGGTCGCGTGGTATCTAGTGGGCGCGCTCAAAGAAACCCTTGGGGTGAATTACGATATGTCTAGCCTAATGGATATCCTAATCATCGCCATAATCGCCGATATGATGGAGCTTAGAGATATGAATAGGGCGCTTTTGCGCTATGGTATCAAAAAATTAAACAACTCAAATCGGGCTTGTTTTAAGGCGATTAAAGAGCATTATTTCAAAAAACATTTCGAATTCGACGATATTAGCTACACGATTGCTCCGCTGATTAACTGCACAGGACGCATGGACGATGCGACGATGTCGTATAAATTTCTGT
Source organism: Campylobacter sp. (assembly GCA_017934385.1). Taxonomy (GTDB): domain Bacteria; phylum Campylobacterota; class Campylobacteria; order Campylobacterales; family Campylobacteraceae; genus Campylobacter_B. The sequence goes on from JAGBJQ010000088.1 coordinate 22,489, forward strand.
GCGCGCGCGATATCAGAGAGGCGAATCAATACCTAAAAATGATAGATAATATTAATAATTCTCGTAAAGAAGAAGAAAAGGCCCTTTACGAGCAAATCGCGCAAAGTATCAACGAAGACGACAATATTATCGTGGTTTGGGGTGATGAGTGGCACGAGGGAATTATCGGAATCGTCGCTTCGCGCCTAAGCAAAACTTACAAAAAACCAGCGATTGTTTTTAGCGTGCATGAGGACCGCGCCAAGGGAAGCGCTAGGAGCGTGGGGAAATTTGATATTTTAAATTTAATCTCATCGCAGGCTGAAATTTTAACCACTTACGGCGGGCATAAGGGTGCAGCTGGTGTGGGGATTGAGCCTGCGAATTTAGAGGAATTTAGGCGCAGGGTAAATGCGAAAATCACGCCTGATGATTTGGAGGATTTCAGGGCGGCTGATGATTTGCTAGGAGAGCTAGAAGTTTCGCAAATCGACTTTGAACTGCTTGAAATTTTGGAATTTTTCGAGCCTTATGGGCAGAAAAATCCAAAGCCTGTGTTTAATATCTGTGGCGCGAGTGTGGGCAATGTGCGCCAAATCGGCAAAGATGGCAAACATATCAAAATGAGTATCCAAAAAAACGGCGCCAGCGTCGAGGCGCTGTGGTTTAACTATGATTTTTTGCCACGCGAAAATCAGAGAGTGGATTTGATTTTTAGCATAAATAAAAATAATTTCAGAAGTGTAATCTCGCCAGAACTTGTGATAAAGCAGATGAGCCCGGCTGAGTAAGGCATGAAATTTGGGTTAAATTTAGCGTGAATTTAGCCCAAATTCATTTTTAAATTTAAACGATTATTTACCGCTTTTTCGCCTATTGCACTCACGGCAAAGCATTTGGCAATTTTCTTTTATCGTTTTTCCGTTTTTGCTCCACGGCGTTATATGATCGGCTTCCATTTGTTCTATTTCAAATTTTTTGCCACAAATTTTACAAACTCCACCTTGCTCTTCGTAAGCTTCCCTTTTTGTATTTTCGTCAAAAGCCCTTAAATTAAGGTGTTTTTCGTCGCCGTCAAGCACATAAGGATAAATTCCGCTTTTTTTCTGAATTTCGCTATCTTTCATAAGCTCTGCGATTTTATTTTCAAGCTCGGTCGCATCGAGTTTTTTATCTTTAAATTTATTATACAAAAATCCCCACTCCAAGCCTTTCATCTCTTTGCGATAAGTTGGGAATTTCATTTTAGCCCAGTCGATTACATTTTTAAAATAAGTCCAAATTTCATCAGAATTGCTTTCAAATTGATTTTTTGCCATATAATCGCAAATTTTCTCATTACTTCGCTCGTCTTGTATCCACGCAATAGTTGTTTCAAGGTATTCTTGGCGAATAGGACTTCCTTTTAGATATTTTTCGCCAAGTTGATGTGCTAGGCAGTTAGTTTTACTAAAACGCTTTTTAGCGTCGCTTAGCCATGAGCCTGCATATACGGCATTTCTTAGCTCTTGTTCGGTTAGTTTTTCGCCTGCTATGTTTATCGTTTTAAACCAATCAAGCTTTTCTTTATCATTTCCTTCGCAGACATAAACCATAAGTTTATAATTTAAAATTTGCTCTTGTTCAAAATCGGTTAGATTGTGAAAATACTTTTCATTAAGCGAAAAATTTCCTTCCAAATACTCGCAAATACTTATCGTTCGTTGCTGTCCGTCAAGCACTTCGTAGTCATTTTCGCTATTTTTTACCCAATACATAGTATTTAAAGGAAAGTCTTTTGTTATCGTATCTATAACGGCGTTTCTTTGAGCTTCTTTATATATAAATTCTCGCTGATACTTTGGGCGAATATTTAGCTTTCCGTCGTATCCTACCGCGCCCTCTTCATCGCTGTTTAAATAGCCCTTATATAAATCTTTTACCAAAATTTCTTTTAACTCTATTTTCATTTTTTAGCCTTTCTTGGGTTTTTGTTTTTAATATAAATTCGTCTATACAATGTTTTACCATTAACTACATTATTCAAATTTCCTAATTTACCCCAATGGTCTAATTGTATGATTTCAAATTGCTCGGGATTATATTTGTTTAAAAATGTAATAGGAACTCCCATTATATCGGTATAATCCATAGGAATTTCAGAAACTTTATCAATATTGATAGCATCATAGTCATCATATTTTTTATATTTATTTTCATCATACAAATATATTGTTTCCAATATCTCATGACGCTTAGCATTATCTAAATTAGTGAACCAACAAATATTTCCAAAACTTCGCCATTTTATGCCATTTTCATCAATTCTAAATCTATTTGAACGCTCTTCGTAATAATCAGGCACTTTAAATTCACAAAAAGATAGACAGCTACCAAGCCACATTTTATCGTCTTTTATAAATTTAAAAATTTCTTTGTAGGTTATGTTATTTTGATTACCAATAATCAAAAATTTTTTATCAAATTCCATTAATTGTGCTACATATTCACGGAAAAGCGAAAAAGGTGGATTAGTTACCACTATGTCGGATTGTTTTAAAAATTCTATGCACTCAGGGGAGCGGAAATCGCCGTCCCCGTTAAGTTTTATCTCATAAGGAA
>JAGBJQ010000089.1 GCA_017934385.1 Campylobacter sp.
GACTGGGCAGACTGGGCAGACTGGGCAGACTGGGCGTTCGTGGAGTTCGTGGAGTTCGTGGAGTTCGTGGAGTTCGTGGAGTTCGTGGAGTTCGTGGAGTTCGTGGAGTTCGTGGAGTTCGTGGAGTTCGTGTTTTGCGTGGCGCTAGGCGCAGTATCACTCGCAAAATTTGCGTCAAATTTTAGCGCAGTATCACTCGCGCCACTCTCACAAAATTTTGGCGCAGTATTGCCACCGCTAAAATTTTGCGCACTAAATTTCGGCGCAGTATTCCACAAATCCGCGAATTTCTCGCCAAATTTCAGCTCATAAATTTGCCCTAAAATTTCACTCTCATTTTCTTTTAACGCCAAATTTTCGTATTTTTCTAAGGTTTTTTTAATCCAATTTTCATGCGAGGCGATAAACTCTCTGGCTCGCTCCACGCTCCAAAACCACGGAACACTAGCACGCACGGCGCAATCAGGGCTAATGCGAATCCTAGCGTATTTTACGCGCTTGAAACTAGCCAAAACACAAAATTCGCCCAAATTTAGACTAATCGTTTGCTCTGCCATTTTTTGCTAATCCACCGCCAAGTATTTGCCCCGCCTCTGAGCCACTCATCGCACAAAAACCCAATCCAAACGCCCAAAATCCCGATTCCAAGCGAAATTCCTAAAAAATACCCCACCGGAAGCGATACGCCCCACATAAAAATTAGCCCCATTAAAAACGGAAATCTCGCATCGCCGCTGGCGCGTAGAGCATTTACGAAAACGATATTGAAAGTGCGCCCAAGCTCTAAGATTATCGTTAGATAAAACAGCGGCCGCATGATTTCTTTGTGCGCCCCGCCCAGATTTAGCGCGCTCATGATTAGCTCGCGCGCGAAAAAGACAACCGCAATGAAAAACGCCGTGACGATTAGACCGATTTTTAGCGCGTGAAAGGTGTGCGAATACGCGCGCTTTGGCTCTTTTGCGCCCACTAGGCGGCCTACGATGACCTCATTTGCCATGCTAATGGCGCTTCCGCCAAAGAAAATAAAGCTTGAAATCTGAAAATAAATCGTCTGCACCGTAATACTTGCCTCGCCCATACTCGCTACAAAGGCAAAGGCGACAAGATATTGCGTGATCCAAAGCAGATTTTCCCCCGCGCTTGGCAGTCCCACGGATAAAATTTTGCGTAAAATTTCAAATTTTATTTTCAAAAACATTGAAAAGTAAAATTTCAGTTTTATGATTTTGACGGCAATTAGCGCGAAAAGTATCACGCCCACAATCCGCCCGATAATCGTGCTAATTCCAACGCCAAAAAGCCCATAAAATGGCAGTCCAAAGGGCTGGAAAAGTGCGATAAAATTTCCCACCAAGGTGATGATATTCATCGTTACTGAGATTATGATTATGTAGTTTGCATAGCCATACACGCGGATTATCGCGCTAAAAACTATCGCCACAGCGTCGATTGCAAAGACAATGCTAATGATTTTTAGATAAATCGTGCTATCAGCGAGAAGTTCGCTTGGCACTTGTAAGGCACGGAGCAAAAGCGTGGCGCACGAAAATACAAAAACCCCGCTAAGTCCGCCGATTAGGGCGTTAAAGGTAATGCTAGTATGTATTGCGCGCAGGGCTAAAATTTTATTTCTTGCCCCCAGAGCTTGGGCGACCACGACCGAGCAACCCACAGCCAAAAACCCAAAAACCGTGATAAAAAGCAAAAATACCTGATTGCCAGCGCCCAGTGCGCCTACGAGCCTGACATCGACAAGGCTTATCATGTAGGTGTTAATCAGCGCGGTAACTAGGCGCAAAAACATATCCGCATAGATTGCTAGGCTTAGTTTTGTTAGTGAAATTTCCTTCATTAATTCTCTTTTTTTAAAATAAGAAGTGCATTTTAGCGAAAAATTCATAGATTAAATTTAGAAATTATTCAAATTTAATATTTTTTTTACTACAATCGACAAATTTTATCTATAAGGGCAAATTTTGGCATTAGTTGATTTGATTGATGTAGTTAAAAAATTCGGTTCAAACACTGTCCTTGACGGCGTGAATTTCAGCCTGAGCTCTGGCGAGAGAGTCGCAATCATCGGCAAAAATGGCGGCGGAAAATCTACGCTGATGAAAATCATCGCTGGCGAGTATGAAATCGACGGCGGTCGCATCATCACGCAAAATGGCATAAATATCCAAATGCTAGAACAAAGTCCGAAATTTGACGATAATCTCTCTGTCAAAGACGCCCTAAAACGCGAACTCAAAGAAATCTACGATGCCATTGATGAATACAACCAAATTTTAGAACAAATCTCAAACGACCCCCAAAATGAGGCACTTCTAACCCGCCAAAATGAGCTAAATAAATTTATCGACGCCAAAGACGGCTGGAATATCGACAATAAAATCGAGCGAATTTTGGAGCATTTTGGGCTTAAAATTTACGAAAACCGCTCGGCTTGCACGCTAAGCGGGGGCGAAATTCGCCGCGTGGCACTTGGCGCGCTGGTGCTAAAAAAGCCAGATATTTTGCTGCTTGATGAGCCGACAAACCACCTTGATGTTTATATGGTGAGATTTTTGGAGGATATGCTTTTAAATTCGAAGCAAACCATACTTTTCATCTCGCACGATCGCTATTTCATCGACAAACTTGCGACTAGAAGTATCGAGATAGAGGAGGGCAAACTAAGCTTTTTTGATGGCGGATACGAAAACTATCTAAGGCGCAAACAAGAAATTTTAGCTAGCTTGCAAAAATCCCATGAAACGCTTTTAAAACAGCTAAAATACGAAGAAGAGTGGCTTCATCGTGGCGTAAAAGCTAGGCTCAAACGCGACGAGGGTCGCAAAGCCCGCGTGCTAGCCATGAGAGAAGAAGCCAAAAAAAATCCAGGCGTGATAAGGCGCGTGAAATTGGAGCTAGAAAGGGCTAGTAAGAGTTTTAATGGCACAGGTGGCGAGAACCGCAAAAAAATGCTTTTCGAGTGCAAAAATGTAAGTAAAATTTTAAATGGAAAAGACCTTTTTAAAGGATTTTCTGCTCGTGTTTTGCAAGGAGAGAGGATTGGTATTGTTGGAGCAAATGGTGCTGGAAAATCGACATTATTAAAAATGCTGATTGGAAAAACTCGCATTGACGGGGGCGAGATCAAAAGGGGCGATATTAAGATTGGCTATTTTGATCAAGCTAGGTCTGAAATTTCAGGCGATAAGAGTTTGATTGAGATTTTTTGCCCAAACGGCGGAGATCACATTATGGTGCGCGGACATTATATGCATGTTTATGGCTATCTTAAAAATTTCTTATTCCCAAAGGAATTTTTAGATAAACCAGTAAGCGTGCTAAGCGGTGGCGAGAAAAACCGCGTCGCCCTTGCCAAACTTTTTACTGAGCAATACGACTGCCTTATTTTAGATGAGCCGACAAACGATTTGGATATCGCTACAATCAATATTTTGGAAGATTATTTGCTCAGCTTCGAAGGTGCAGTTATCATCGTAAGCCACGATAGATATTTCATCGACAAAATCACAAACAAGCTTTGGGCGTTTGAAAAGGGCAAAATCGAGCAGATTTACATACCATACAGCGAGTATTTGGAGTATGAAGACGAGATAAAAGACCTTGAAATTTATGAAAGCGAGGTCGCTTCTAGCGTGGGGAATACTGCGCCCGAAATCAAAGAAAATAAAAAAGAAAAAACCGCCACTACCAAACTTAGCTACAAACAAAACAAAATTTTAGAAGAATACCCAGCCAAAATCGAAGAGCTTGAAGCTCGCATTAAAGAGCTAAATCACGCTCTTTCGACCCCTGAAATTTACCAGCAAATCGGGCTTCAACCACTTTTTGAAGAGCTCGAAGAGAAAAAAGGCGCACTCAATCAAATGGAAAATGAATATTTCGAGGTGCTCTCACTGGCTGAAAATTTAAAATAGGAAAATTTATGCTTTATTTTTTGATAATCATTTATATAATTTACACGATTTATAAAATTTCACTAGCCCTTTTGCAGCTAAATTTCATCAAGGAAAATGCCAAAAAACCAGCCGTGATTTTAAGCGAAGCAGACTATCAAAAGGCTGGAATTGTCAGCATTACGAATTTGAAATTTGAAATTTTTAGCCTTGTGTTTGGGCTTTTGGTCGCGATTTTTTGGATTTGTTATGGTGCGGGTGCGTTGCAGGAATTTATCTACGCTAAATTTGGCAGGGGCGGCGCAAATTTGGAGGGCGGCGCGAGTATCTTAATCCAAAGCGTTTTTGTTTTAGCTTTCATTATACTTGGCGGGGTGATTGATTTGCCGTTTGAAATTTACGCCACTTTTGTCAAAGACAAAAAACTAGGATTTTCCACAATCACGCCTAAAATTTTTATCGCTGATAAGCTAAAAGCCCTTGCGCTAACGCTAATTTTTGGCTTTTTGGTGGTTTTTGCGCTAGTTTTTTGCGTGCAAAATTTGGGGCAGTTTTGGTGGGTGTATGGGTTTGGATTTTCGTTTGGGCTGATTTTGCTGATAAATTTGATTTATCCTACACTCATCGCGCCGCTATTTAACAAAATGTCGCCACTAGCTGAGGGCGAGTTAAAATCGCAAATCGAGATTTTGCTGGGCAAATGCGGTTTTAAAAGTAGTGGCGTTTTCGTCATCGACGCAGGCAAGCGCGATAATCGCTTAAATGCGTATTTTGGCGGGCTTGGGGCGAGCAAAAAGGTCGTGCTTTTTGACACTTTGATAAAAAAGCTAAGCCAGAGTGAAATTTTGGCAGTTTTGGGGCACGAACTAGGCCATTTCAAACACGGCGACATACTCAAAAATATCGCGCTTGGGGCGTTTATGCTGATTGTGATTTTTGGCGTGTTTGGAAATCTGGCTACAAATGGGGTTTTTGACGCGCTAAATTTGGTGCGCGACGGCGGTGCGACGCTGATTTTTATCATGCTGTTTTTGCCGATTTTGCAGAGTTTTTTGGAGCCAGTAATGTCGAAATTTAGCCGTATGCACGAGTTTGGCGCAGATAAATTCGGCGCAGATAATGCGAGTAAAAATGATATGATTAGCGCACTTAAAAAACTTGGTAGCGAAAACAAAACTTTCCCGATTTCTCACCCGCTTTACAGCGCGATTTACCACTCGCACCCGAGCCTGTATGAGCGTATCAAGGAGCTAGAATGAAAATTTTCGAGGCGTTAAAATGGGCGCACGGCAGGACAAATTCTAGGTATGTTTCAAGGGAGCTTTTGAAATTTAGCGAAAATTTAAGCAACGAAGAGTTTGTAATGCTCTTTAATCACGCTATGCGAAATGAGGAAAAATTTCGCCAAAGTGTCGAAATTTACGCTTCTGGCGTGCCACTTGAATACATCACAAACAAGTGCAAATTTTTCGATTTTGAGTTTTTCGTCGATGAGCGGGTGCTGATACCTCGCTTTGAGACTGAAATTTTGGTCGATAAAGCATTTAGCGTGGCTCATCTTTTCAAAACTCCGCGCATTTGCGAGGTCGGCACTGGAAGCGGGATAATCTCGATTTGCCTTAAAAAATTTTTCCCAGACGCGCAAATTACCGCCACTGATATCAGTGAGAGTGCGCTTGAAGTAGCGCGCAAAAACGCCCAAAATTTGGGTGTGGATATTGAATTTGTGCATTGTGAATACCTAAGCGGGGTGCAGGGGGATTTCGATATCGTCGTATCAAATCCACCATATATCGCCTCCTCGTATAAGCTCGATGAGAGAGTGCTAAAAGAGCCAAATTTGGCGCTAATTGGCGGCGAGAAGGGCGATGAGAAGCTAAAAAAACTAATCTTTTTAAGCGAAAATCGCACGAAATATCTGCTTTGCGAAATGGGCTATGACCAAAAGCAAAGCATGCAAGAAACGCTAAGCGAGCATGGATTTGCCTTTGAATTTTACAAAGATTTAGCTGGGTTTGATCGCGGATTTGTCGCAAGGAAAATGAAGTAATGCAGGGCTCGAAACTTCATAGATTGCTTTGCTACAAGGCGTTTGGTTACAGGTATATCGACGCTGGAATCCTTGCTAGTGGCGAGAGATTTTTTAGCGATATTGATAGCCTTTCGCATAGCGTGCAAAACTGCGCGCTGTGCGAACTATCCAAAACACGCACCCACGCCATGGTGCCTTATGGCGATAAAAACGCCAAAATAATGGTAATCTCTCAGTGTCCAACGCACGCAGAAGATGAGAGCGGTGAGCCATTTAGCGGGAATTTGGGCGAGAAATTTAGGGCTAGTTTGAAGGAGTTTTGCGGTTTGGAAATCGGCGAAATTTATGCGTCGTATCTGATAAAATGCGCCCTAAATTTAAACAAAAAACTCACCTCTGAAATCATACTCAAATGCGCTCCCTACGCTATCGACGAGATTAAAATAATCCGTCCCAAAGTCGTGCTTTGCCTTGGCGAGCTGTGCGCTAAAATTTTGCTTAAAAACAACAATCTCCCAGATATCAGGCTGATTCACGGCACGCCATTTCGCGAGGGCGGGATTACCTTTATACCGACATTTGATCTAAATTTCCTAAGCCAAAACCCAAGCCAAATTCCACTTTTCCACGATGATTTGCGCAAGATAAAGGAATTTTTGTGAGAGCGATTTTTGCGCTTTTAATCGCTGTTTTTTGTTTGGCGCACGATGACGAAAATATTTCGCTAAAAGATCTAAATTTTACGATAAATGATGATGAAAATTCTAGCACCCAGATTTTGTTTGAGGACGAGGATTTTATCCAAAAAAGCCTAGATGAGGGATACACGCTCTGGGACCCAGACAGCGAGAAAGGCGAGGTGTATAATCTCGTGGCAAATGCGATGAGTGCGACGATTGAAAACTCGCAAAATTCGGGCTTTAAAGTGGGTGTTTTAATGGCGCAAAATATCCTTGGCTCGCGCGCAGATAGCATTGCAAATGCGCTTTTGGCATTTGTGAGTGAGAGAAATTTGCAGGCGAATTTGCGCTTTTATTACATAGGAAATGAGAGTGAGGAGGGCATTGTAGCGGCACTTGAAGCTATGGAGCGCGATAATGTCGCCCTCATAATCGCTCCATTAAATAGATATGGCGTGGATATAGTAGATGAAAACTCGCAGTATAGTAGTATGGTTTTTGTGCCGACGCTAAATCAAAATTTAAGTGGGTTTGTGTCGAATAATATATATTTTGGCGGTATTGATTACAGCGAGCAAATGCAGTATCTGCTGGGGCGTTTCGCTGAAAATTTATACGCTATCGGCGATGAGAGCGCGCTGTCGCAGGTGCTAAACGATATGGCGTTTGATAGTCGCAATATCGAAGAGTTTTACACGATTAAAAGCAACCGAAATGCGGTTTTTGATTTTGAGGGCGAACTACCACAAAATGCGAATTTTATCCTAAATTTGCCTAGTTCTAAAATACTCTCCGTAATCGGCGAAATTTCACACAAAAAGCTAAACACACAAAACCTGCTTGCCACGCAAGTGGGCTTTGACGGCGAGATTATCGGCGCGCTTCCAAGCGCGATTGGCGGGAAATTTTACCTTGCAAACTCCATTTCGCCAGTTTCAAACTCGCTTCTTCATCGCGCGCTTAGCCTTGGCGTGGATTTGCGCTACGAGTGGATTGCATATAGCGCGCTTAGCGGGTTTGACTATTTTTATTCAAATTTTGCATTAAACCGCTATGAGCGGGCATTTAGCGAGGAATTTTACGATAACGGCCTTAGGTTTGATACTAAAATTTACGAGGTCGGCGAGGGTAAATTTCAAAAATTAAATTAAAATTTCAAATTTTTTTAGAAAGGAATTGCATGAAAAAGTATTTCAAAACACTTTTTTTAGGGCTTTCGTTTTTGTTTTTGCTCGCTGGTTGTGCGAGTAATCAACCCGCGTTAAACCAACCTACGCTAGATCAAATCAAATCTCGCGGAACTATCCTAGTGGGCGCTACTGGGGATTATAAACCACTAAGTGTGCGCGAGCAAAACGGCACGCTATGGGGATTTGACATCGATATCGCAAAAGCTATCGCCAAGAAGCTTGGCGTGGAGCCTGAGTTCGTCGCCACTAGCTGGCCGACACTTAGCGATGATACGCAAGCAGAGCGCTTCGATATCGCTACTACCGGCATTACGATTAACGAAACACGCAAAAAAACTATGCTAATGAGCGATGGTTACCTTGCAAGTGGCAAGACGATTTTGTGCCGCAAGGGCGACGCTGCAAAATTTACAAGCTTAGAGAGTATCGATAAAAAGGGCGTTCGCGTGATGATAAACCCGGGCGGAACGAACGAGAAATTTGCGAGGGCAAATTTTAAAAACGCTAAAATCATCGTCCATAAGAAAAACGCCGAAATCCCAGCGCAAATCGCAAAAGGCGCAGCCGATGTGATGATCACAGAGACCACTGAGGCGCCGTATTATGTGGCAAACAACCCTAAACTAGCCGCTCCGCTGCTAGAAAGTCCATTTACACGCGATGAAATCGGGGCTTTGATGTCGCAAAACAAGGGCGATTTGCAAAGTTTCGTAAATAAGGTAATCGCCGAGATGAAGGCAAACGGCGAGTTGAAAAAAATCACTGAAAAATATGGATTAGTTTATTCGTATTAAAATTTTAAAATTTCGGTTGTGAGAACTGCTTTTGCTTTTCGCAACCGCTTCTGAAATTCCACGCTGAGGCAATCTTGGATACTGCGCCGAAATTTTAGTTGGAGTGTGGCAAGTTGCCTAGCGAAAATTTCGGTAACCTTATGGTGGGCAAGGATGCCAACCTTACGATACTTTTTAAAAAAAATTTATCAAATTTCAATCTAAACTAAAAAATCGCCTAACTTTCTTTTTGAAAGTGTCTTTTGGAATTTGCGTGTCGTTAAAATCATCGCTCCAAATTTCATTTTTATCTTGAAACCAGCCGTCATTTTGAATATGTGGTATA
>JAGBJQ010000090.1 GCA_017934385.1 Campylobacter sp.
TAAAAATAGCACTCTTTCAAATTCATTTAGCAAATTTTTATCAAAATCGCTTCTAGCGTTGAAAATGCAGTGGTCAAATAGCGCTGTTTTATCCAAAATAACGAATTTATTGCTATCTAGTGTGCCGTCTTTGCTCCAACGCTCATAGTTCATATCAAGCATCCACGAAGCCGATACTTCGCCTTTTTCAAGTGCTTTAAAAGCGTCTAGCTCGCCACCGACATGATCACCATGTAAGCCCACGCCAATGTCAAATCGAACTTCTTCATAATCACTACCAAATTCAAGCCCGTTTAAATGTAAATGATTTATCGGAATTAGCCTTGCTTGTGGCGAATCGTAAGCTCCAAAGCCGATTTTTTTGCCCTTTAAATCGCTTAAATTTGCAATCTCTTTTGTTGTTACTAGATAAGATTTTCTATCGTTATCGGTATCTCTCATGGCTGAGTTTAAAACGCCTCCTTTACTTCGCAAAAATGCGTCTAAATAGGCTAATGGCGAATTCCACGCAATGTCGATTTTTCCATTTAAAAGCGCATCGACTTGCATTTTATAATCTTTAAAGAAAACAGGTTCTAAATTTAGTCCATTTTCTTTGAAAAAATCAGCGATAATGCCCCAAATAACGGTAACTTGCGGTGCGTAGATAACGGCTCCTAGTTTTATTGTTTTCATTGTTTTCATTGTTTTCCTTTAAAAATAAACCAGCCTAATCTTGCGTTGATTGTTCGTTTTTGCTTCGTTCGATAGGCATACCAGCCTTATCTCACTCGCAAAAACTCCAAAACAACGCAATCTGTTGGCATTAGTAATTCAGAATTTCAAGTAAATTTACTATATCTCTTGACCTGTGATTGCTTTTCCTAGCCATATAGTAAGCACATCTACACTTGGCGCCATGATTTGAGAAGCTAAGCTATCTCGTAAATATCGCTCCATATTTCCCATTTTATTGTAAGCTTTTCCGCCGCCGATTCGCATACCGATATTTGCTAGTTCTATCGCACTTTCACTTGCAAAAATTCTTGCACTTAAAAGCTTAGCAAAAGCGTCTTCTTCGCCATTTGCGATAGCTCTTGCGGCTTCTTTTGTGCCAAGCACGGCTGCGTTTGTTTTAGCATAAATTTTTGCTAGATGAATTTGGACTGTTTCAATCGCACAAAGTGGTTTATCATCGCCATATTTTCGCGTTGTAGAATGCGAAATAGCTTCATTTAAAATCGCTTTGCAAACGCCACTATAAACAGCTGCTAGACCACATACAAAAAGTGGTGCAATGCCATTAAAAACTTGTTCCATACCAGTATCTGGGCTTCCGATACGATATTTATTTGATAATTTTAAATTATCCATTTTCATTTGGCAAGATACATTTGCTCGCATTCCAAGACCATTCCAAGTGCTAGGTAAAAACTCTAAGCCTTGTGTTCCTAGCGGTATGCACCAGTTATCAATGCCATTTTTGCCTTGCGCTAAAACTAGATAAAAACTTGCATAACTTCCGCTTGTAACCATACTTTTTAAACCATTTAGCGTAGTGCTACCATCTTCAAATTTAGCCGTAGTATCAGGCATATAAAAGTGCGTTCCGCTTCCAAGTTCGCTGTATGCAAGGGCTGCGAATTTTTTATCTTCAACGATTGCTTTAAAAACCTCTTTTTTAAGCTCGTCGCTACCATATTTGTTTAGGCAAAATAACGCAACATTGCTCATCATATAACAAAGCCCGACACTAGCCGAACTCTCGGCAAACGCCATACAAATTTCAGCGTGTTCTTCGATTCCAAGTCCTTGACCGCCATATTCTTTTGGAATAACTAGCGAAAAATAGCCTTGATTAGCCATTTCTTCAAAAGTTTTAACGGCAAATGCTTTGTTTTCGTCATTTGCAACTGCATACGGCTCAATGTGATTTTTAGCAAATTCTCTTGCTTTTTTGTAGATTTCTGACATAAAAAAGTCCTTTTTTCGTTATACACAAACCTTGTGTCTAAATCGCGAATGATACTAAAATTTATATTTTAATACAATAAAACAATTAAAAAATAAATTTATAAATTTTATAGTGCCATAAATTTGCATTTTTTAAATTTGCAAATTTACGAAATTTAAATAAAAATGTAAATTTGTAAATTTATGATTTTTTCAAATTTGCAAATTTATAAATTCATTATTTTTTTAGATTCTTCGTTTCGTTTCACTCCGCTCAGAATGACGGGAAAGAATAACAAATGCCGACGATTTTGCAAATTTATCTAATTCGATAAAAATATTCAAGACAGAGTGAGTGTAGTAAAGCGTAAATTTGAGTAATTTCAAGCGAAGCTACCTTTGTCGGTAGTAAGCGTAGGAATTGCTCAAATTTACGCTTTAATCCATTCGATATTGGAATTAAAAGCTAGGCTAAATTCAATCTAAAAAAAATTCACAAAAGCCAAAAGGCTTTTGTGAATTTAAAAATTATTTCGCACCTTTTGGCGGCATAAACGCAGTTAGCGTGATGTCTTCGCCGTCTTTTGGTTTGTAAGGCTCGATATTTACAAGGCAAGTGTGAGAGATATTTCCGTTGGCTAGTTTACTTGTCGGAATATCGATAGTAAGCACATTTGCCGAGCCGTTTTTGCAAAGTCCGTTTTCGTTTGGATCATACCAAGCACCTTCGCATAGTTTTACGACATTTCTTGGCGTATCGTCATTGACAACCGCACCTGCTAAAATTTGACCCCTAGCGTTGAAAACTCTTACCAAATCGCCGCCCTTTATACCTAGCTCTTTTGCGTCTTCTTCGTTGATGAAAATCGGCTCACGACCTGCTACTGCATAGCTATCTCTTAGCTTAGTTTGGTTTTGTTGTGAGTGCAAGCGATCATTTGGGTGTGGGCTTATCATGTGGAAACGCGCAGGTTTATCTTTCATACCTAGCCACTCGATTGGCTCAAACCATGTCGGGTGAGCCTTGCAGTCATCATAGCCCATTTTTTCGATTGTTTCAGAGTAAATTTCGATTAGTCCGCTTGGTGTGCCAAGTGCATTTAAAATCGGATCTTCTCTAAAATCTGCAAAAGTTACATAGCTTTCGCTCTCCATTGTAGGGAAAAATTCAGTCGGTTCGTTTTTGTTCCACCACTCTTCAAAGCTTGGCATTTTTATTCCCAAAGCTTCGTTTGCATTTACTTGATTTGCCGCAGTTTCATAAAACTCTTTTATCCAGTCCATTTCGGTTTTGCCGCCTTCTGTGTAAGCTTCGGCAAGACCATCTGCGTAAGCTTTGCAAAGATCGGTAAAGACTTGATAATCATCTTTTGCGCCAAATTGTTTTTCTACGACCTGTTTTTGTGGGACAATGTGCATATTTGTGTAGTCCCCTGTCATAGAAATGTCATTTCTCTCATAAGAGCTAGTTACCGGGAAAACGATGTCAGCCATTTTCGCTGTCGGTGTCCAGTAAATTTCATTTACGACTACTGTTCGAACTTTTCGCCACGCTTTGACATTTTTGTTTGTATCTTGTTGTTGCGAAAGCGGATTTCCACCGACCCAGTAGATAAAATCCATATCAGGATATGTGATTTTATTTCCGTTATCATCAAGTGTGGCACCAGGATTTAAGATAGCATCGGCGTTTCTTGCGACAGGATATGACATTAGGGCAGTATTTGATAGCCAAGATTGTGCTGCGTTTTCTTTTGCGCCATCAGCATTAGCAGGACCCATATATTTGCCGTCTTTGATGATACCTACGCTTCCTGCGTTGATTGTTTTAATTACGCCACCAACGCAACTTGGCGTTCCGCCGTTTGCATAGTGGTAACTAAAACCAAATCCACCACCAGGAAGCCCTATTTGACCAAGCATACTAGCAAGAGTTACTATCATCCAATGAACCTGTTCGCCGTGGTGCGCTCTTTGCATACCCCAACCAGCCATAATCATAGTGCGATTATCAAAGAATTTTTCAGCTAACTCTTTTATAACTTTTGCTTCGATTCCACAAATTTTCTCTGCCCACTCAGGTGTTTTTTCTACGCCGTCTTCTTTGCCTAGTAAATACTGCTCGAATTTATCAAAGCCAACGGTGTAAGTGCTTAAAAATTCTTTATCATATTTACCTGATTTTAGCAAGTGATTTGCCATAGCTAACATCATCGCTACATCGGTATTTGGCGTAGGGCGAATATGAGTAGCTTTGCCTTCAAAAAATTTAGTTGTGATTGTTTTAAGCGGATCGATGATGATGATTTCTTTACCGCTATCACGCAATTTTTCAAAATATTTAAACGAGCCTTCATCAGAAACCGTAAATGACAAACGCAAAGTGCCGATTGGATTCATACCCCAAAGCACGACGACTTTTGAGTTTTCTAAAACCACAGGCCAAACGGTTTGTTGCTCATAAACTTGGCTAGATCCTACGACATGTGGCAAAATCACTTGTGCAGCTCCGGTTGAAAAATCCCCGGTAACGCCCACAAAACCGCCTGTCATATTCATAAATCTATGAAGAAGCGTTCTTGCCATGCCAAGCGCACCTGAGCTTTGCCAAGCGTAGCTTCCTGCACAAATGCTATTCATGCCTTTTTGTTCGCGTGTTTTTTTAAGCTCTTTTGCAACCAGTTTGATAGCCTCTTCATAAGGCACTTCGACCCACTCATCTTTACCGCGAAGCTCAGGTTTTGGGCTATCTGGGTTTTCAAGATAGCTTTTGCGAACCATTGGAGCTTTGATTCTTGCTTTATAAACCAAATCATCCATCGCAGTTTGCAAAGGATTTGGCACATTTGAAGTTTTTTTCCAAGCTTCCGATTTTACGATTTTGCCGTCTTTTACGGTAGCTTTTAAAATTCCCCAGTGCGCTCCCGTGATGACTTCGCCGTCTTTAACAAGGGCTGTGTTTGCACTCTCTGCCAATGCCAAATTTGGCATAGCACTCGCTGCGCCAAGTGCGGCGCTTGCTTTTAAGAAACTTCGTCTTTTCATATTTTCTCCTTTAATCGACATTAATGTCTTTTGAATGTTTTTGTAAATACTGAGTGATAACCCAAATTTCATCTTGCGATAGTGGAGTGCGTGATTGCATTGATTTAATCAGCGCAGGCCATCTATTTGCGACCTGAGTTTCGCCTCTGTGAAGTGGGTGGCAGGTGCCGCAGTTTTCTTCGTGGTTTTTCTTCGCTGTGCTAAAAATCGCTTTCAAATCCGTTTCTAGCGCATCTGGCGAAGTATAGGCTGTGATTTTTACCTTGTTGTATTCGCCTAAATTCTCCAAAACCTCAGCGTCGAATTTCGCCTGTTTTGAAAAGGCAACCGAGATAATTCTAGCCTTGTCGGTAAAATAAATGATATTTTGCGCCTTTGCGCTTTGATATCCTTCAAGGCTAAATTTGACCTTTTTATCATCTGCTTCGATGATTTTGATCTCATTTGTCGGCATTAATCTTCCAACACTATCGCTTAAATCCGCGCTTAGGCTGATATTTTTAACAGCTACGCTATACGCGCTATCGCCCACGCTAAGGGCGTTTGCGGCGCAGGTTAAAAGACCTAAGCAAAGAGCTAAATTTAGAATTTTCAAAATTTCTCCTTTTATAAAATTTGCGAAATTTTATAAAAAACAAAAATAAAAATTTGTCATTTTTATGACAAATTTAGTTTTTATTATCGATACTTAACCTTTTTGTGAGATAATAAAAATAAAAAGGCATTTTATGGGGACTAGGACGACAGGGGTTTTTGAGGGCGAGGAATTATCGTTTTTCGGCAAAGAGGATTTGGATAAATTCAGACGCATTTCCTATCAAAAAGGCTCGATGATTTACGCTCAAAAAAAGCTTTTTATGATAATCCTAAAAGGCGAGGGCAAGCTAAATACCTACCACGAAAGCGGCAAGGAGTATGTGCTAAGCTACTTTGGGGCGGGTTCTTTCGTGCTAGTCGATACCTTTTCGTCATTTGAAATCACAAAAGACGCTGAAATTTTAGAGGCAAATTTATCCACCGTGATTGATCTGTTTGAGTTCAACCAAGACTTTGCGATTTATCTTTTTAACTCGTTTTTGAAAAATATGACAATGCAAAAAAATGTGATAAAAGAGCTGGTTTTCGATAGCGTCGAAACCCGCACCTATAAATTTTTGCTTCAAATCTCACAAGAGGGCGTCGCGCATGTAAATGGCGGTGTCAGCGAAATCGCAAGCTTCGTCGGAGCCCCACGCCAAAATGTCTCCGTAGCTGTAAATAAGCTAATCAAAAATAAAAAAATCCAAAAATTAGATCATCAAAATTTTAAAATTTTGCCCTAAATTTTCTTTGAAAACATAGCGTAAATTTGCGCACTCATCATCACAAATAAAACCGCTAAAATCACGCCAAAGGCTAAAATCATACACTCAGCCATTGTGCCAAATTTCGCGCTTGGGATTAAATACCAGCCATTAGAATATAAATCCACAAAAAAGCTTTGAATAGGATCTAGGCTCGTTCCTGGCGGGACTATGGGCGCGTCTAAGCCACAATCGCCAGTTGGCTTAAAAAAGCTAGCAAACCACTCATCAAGGGGCAAATTTAGCGGGAAATTTGGCTTAAACGAGCAACCATGCACGCCAAAAGGCAGATTACCTAAAATCGCGCTATGCACCTTGTAAAGGTAGATTGAGCGGGCAATTCCATAAAATGCGCCCACAAAGCACACGCCA
Organism: Campylobacter sp.; assembly: GCA_017934385.1. Classification (GTDB taxonomy): domain Bacteria; phylum Campylobacterota; class Campylobacteria; order Campylobacterales; family Campylobacteraceae; genus Campylobacter_B. Next base: position 6,693 of record JAGBJQ010000090.1, read on the forward strand.
TAAGCGCAAAATTTAAGAAGCAAATTTCCCCCACAAATCGTGCCCAAAATCGCGCCAAAAAATATCACAAAAAATGCTAGCCTGATATACACACACTGCTCGCAAGGTGCCATAAATAGGTATTCTTGGAAAAAATAGTGCGCGATAATGATTAAAAGCGCGCAGACAAAAATCAGATAAATCCAAGGCTTCGCGCTGTTTTGCCACGCGCAAATTTTAAACAGCACTCTACTCATTTTTGCTCGCCAAATAATCGATTAATTTCGCAAATTCGGCCGTAGAGGCGATTTTTTCGGTTTTTATGAGGTATTTGCCACCCACCACGAAGGCTGGCACGCCCTGAATAAGTGCGACATCATAGCCCTCGTCCCAAAGCCCAAGCAGCTCCAAAACTTCGCTATTTTGCAATTCGTTCTCGTAAATTTCGCGTGTAATACCGCCTGCTTCAAAGCCTGTTTGCAAAAATTTCATCTCGTCCATATCGGCATTTGGACGCTCTTTTTTGTCGTGATAGCTTTCAAAATATGCAAATAAAATTTTCTTAAATTTCGAATTTGGCGAATTTGGAGCGATATTTTCTCTTTTATCCAAAACTCTGGCCACAGCTAAAATTTTACTCACACTCACGCCAAATTCGCCCATAGCGTGCATGTGAAACGGCTCGTAAGCAGCTTTGATTTCGCCTAAAATTTCAGGCAGGACATTTTGATAATATTTATAGCAAAATGGACAAGCATAGCTCGAAATCGCCACGAAACTGCCCTTATCCACACTTAGCGGCTTATCCAAAACCAAATAATGCTCGCCTGCGCTAAATTCGCCATTTCCGCCGTCCCCGTGAGTGTTAGTCCCACCCATCATATACACACCAACGCCCAAACCAACGAGCAGAGCGAGGATAAAAACTACTAGATTTTTTTTCATAAATTTTCCTTTTTTACTCAATTATAATGAAATTTTAAAAATTTTGGCTAAAATTTGGCGAATTTAAATTTTCAAATTTCAAAGGAGAAAAGATGAAAAAACTTTCCTTAATTTTGGCGATTTTCGCCACGATTTTTTTGGGCGGTTGTGCTAGCACGACCCAAGGTGGCGCTGTGGGGGTAAATCGCACCCAGCTACTCACAGTCAGCGAAGCCGAGCTTGACAAAGCAGCAGCAAGCTCATACACGCAAGTAATCAGCCAAGCAAAAAGCCAAAAAAAGCTAAACACCAACGCCAAACAAACCAAAAGGGTCAAAACAGTCTCAAATAGATTGATTAACCAAGTAGGCGTTTTCAGACCAGATGCACGCAACTGGAACTGGCAGGTAAATGTCATCGAAGATCCGACCGTAAATGCGTGGTGCATGCCAGGGGGTCGCATTGCCGTTTATACAGGCATTATCAATAAGCTTAGCCTAACTGACGGCGAGCTAGCAGCTGTCGTGGGACACGAGATCGCTCATGCTCTTCGCGAACACTCACGAGAGCGAGCCAGCACAGAGTCTGTAAAAAATCTAGGCATTTCAATCGGCGCACAGGCCGCTGGGCTAGGGGATTTGGGCGCGACTGGACTAGCGATTTTAGGTCAGTATGGATTTAGTCTGCCGTTTTCTCGCTCACACGAAACAGAGGCCGATATCATGGGCTTAGAGCTTATGGCGCGCGCTGGATACGATCCGCGTGAGGCCCCAAATGTATGGCGAAAAATGGCAAAACTAGGCTCTAATAGCAAAACGCCTGAGTTTTTCTCAACTCACCCAGGCGATGAAACCCGTATCAAAAACCTAGAAAAAACAATCCCAGTCGTCATGCCACTATACGAACAAGCTAAAAAAGGTAAAAAATAGCTTCGTAAGCTTCATCGGTGCGAAATTTGTGAAATTTCGCACCAGCTAAATTTCAAAATTCCGCACTTTTAAAATTTAAAAAAATTTGTGAAAATTAGTTTAATTTTGCTATAATCTGCATTTTATTTTAAATTCAAAGGATTAAATTTTGGACACGGATCGTTCGGTCTTTATGTTACTTCTCGCTTTTGTTTTAATTTTTTTAAATGCTTTTTTTGTTTTATCTGAATTTGCCCTTGTTAAAGTTCGACGCTCAAAACTCGAAGAATTCGTCAAAGACAAGGTTGCAAATGCCTCACTCGCCCTAAAAATGACAAACTCAATCGATACCTACCTAAGCGCCTGCCAAATCGGCATTACGCTGGCTTCCCTCGCCCTTGGTTGGATAGGCGAGCCAGCCGTAGCTAGCCTAATCCGCAAGCCACTTGCCAGCCTAAATTTAGGCGAAGCTAGCGTGCATACCGTGGCTGTGATCATCGCGTTTAGTATCATTACGACACTGCATATCGTCCTAGGAGAGCAGGCCCCGAAACTTATCGCAATCGCAAAATCCGAAAAAATCGTGCTTTGGATAGCTAGACCGCTTTATTGTTTTTGGCTTTTGTGTCTGCCTGCGATTAAGGCGTTTGATTTCGTCGCATCAAGCGTGGTTAGGCTCTTTGGAATCCGCGCAGTCAAAGATAGCGAGGTCGCCCACTCCGAAGAAGAGATTAAAATCATCGCTAGCGAAAGCCTAAAAGGCGGTGTGCTAGATAGCGTGGAGACCGAAATCATCAAAAACGCCGTGGATTTTGGCGATACTGTGGCAAAGGAGATTATGACTCCGCGCAAGGATATGGTCTGCCTAGATAAAAACGAAAGCTACGAGGATAATTACCGCGTAGTTTTGGAGTCGAAATTTACCCGCTTCCCATACATCGACGGAGGCAAAGACACTGTGCTAGGACTAATTCATATCCGCGATATCATGCAACAAAACGGCGAGAAAAATTTCGATAAAATCGTGCGCAAACTCATCATCGTGCCAGAAAACTCCCCGATAACAAAAATTTTATCAATGATGAATAAAGAGCGCATTTTCGCCGCCCTTGTCATCGACGAATACGGCGGAACGGCGGGGTTTTTGACCATGGAGGACATAATCGAGGAAATTTTTGGCGAGATCGAGGATGAATACGACGATATAGAGCAAAATTTCACCCGCATTGACGATAATACTTACGAATTTAAAGGTCGCTTCGAGATCGAAAATGTCGAGGAGATAATGCAAATCGCATTTGATGATGAAACCGAGCAGCTCACGATCGGCGGATATGTTTTTAATCTCTTTGGTCGTTTGCCAGAAAATGGCGATGAGATAAGCGACGAAAACTGCGATTACACCGTGCTTGCGATGGACGGCACCTCGATAGCCTCGCTTAGGGTTAAGAAAAAAGAAAATTAAAAGGGCAAAAATGGATAATGTAATCAGATTTAGCGTTTCACTGCCAGAGGAGCTCTTTGACGAGCTAAACTCGCGTGTGCAGAGTAGGGGCTATCCTAGCAGGAGCGAGTATATCAGAGACCTAATCCGCGAAAAAATCGTAAGCGACAAATGGAGCGAGGAAAACAGCGACAAAGAGGGGCTTGGCGTGATTTGTATAGCGTATTCGCACCACCAAAGCGACCTGCTCGAAAACCTAATCGAGCTCGAACACCACGCTAAAATCGATGTTGTCTGCACGAACCATATCCATGTCGATCACGATAACTGCTTAGAAACCATAAATGTGCGTGGCAAAATGGGCGAAATCGAGAAATTTAGCGCCAAAATCGGCGGATTAAAAGGCGTAAAATTTTCACAACTTGTCAAAATTGCAATTACGAAAGCGTGAAATTTGGAATTTTAAATTTGAAATTTGGCGCGGAATTTTTAAATTTTGCTTTTTAGTGTCATTGCGAGAATTTTGCTTTGCAAAATTCGAAGCAATCGCCAAATTCAAAATTCCCGCGCCAGTATCTAGGTTTGCGAAGCGAAATTTTTCTAAGTTACTCCACAGCGTTTAAGAAAATATAGTAAAAATTACTAGATTTTTTCGTGACATCAAATGTCCAAATATCGCTTTTTTCGCTATTTTCTTTGCGCGAAAACGCACTATTTTGCCCGAAATTTTTCTCAAATTCGCTAGCAAGCCCTTTGCAAATTTCGTCATTTTTGTCTATTGCGATTTCTACTTCGTGGGAGCCAATGGTAGCGTATTTGGCGCAGTTTTTACCAGCTACGGCGATAGGGTTTGGGATATTTGTCATTTGCTCAGCTTGGTTTTCAAATTTTCCCATAGCAGTGTGGTATGCGTAAAAATCATCAAGCAAGACCGAAATCCTTCTTAAACCATTTAAAATTTCTACTCTTTCGCGTGGGAGCTTTGCCATTATTTTTTCGTTCGCTTCGCTTACGGCGTTGCTAGCATTATTGCACTCGACCGCGTCTATATAAGCCACAGAGCCCGTTTTCGCGCACTCTTGCACCCTTGCCTTAGCGATTTGCAAGTTTGCCGCGAAGTATTCATAGCTTCTTGGCCCTTCATCCGCATACCCACACACAAAACCCATAGCCACAAGGTTTGGGATTAAAATTTTTTTCATTTTTTCTCCTTTGTTAGATTTTCGACGCAGTATCCCAAATTTGCACTAGCAAAATTTCACTCAAACGCCCTAAAATGTGCCTCATCGGCGAATTCTAACATCTCTTTATCGCCCCTGCTATCGCCATAAGCGATGATTTTTTCAAATTCGCTCAAATCATAAGCTTCTTTTATGCGCGCCACCTTTTGCGCCCCGTAGCAATTAAGTCCGTCGATTTCGCCGGTGATTACGCCACCTTTTTTCTCAATTTTTGTGCCCAAAAGTTCGAGCCCATTTTCTTTGCACCAAGGGGCTAGCCAATCCTCCAAGGAGGCCGTTACGATGACGACCTTATCGCCATTTGCGATGTATTCTTTGATTTTTGCCATGGCTTCAAATTTGATAATATCTTCAATGTGCGTGGTGGAGTATTTTTTGCAAATTTTGGCGAATTTATCCACGCTCATACCGCCGAAAAAATGCACCATTAGGCGCCTTCTAGTGAAATTATTCGAACACAGCCCGAGCTTGTAGCCTAGCAAAATAGGGCTAAGTCTAAAAATCCCGCGGAAAAATTTCTTAAACCCCACGACATAAGCGATAAATTCAAGCAACGAATCATCTCTGGTAATCGTCCCGTCGAAGTCAAAACAAACTAATTTCATAAAAATCCTTTTGGCTAAATTTTACAAAACAAAAGCAAAAATTTGGAAATTTTAAAATTTTATTTATATACTAATTAAATAAGCAATATAAAAAATATAAATTTAGTTTATGGAAATTTTAAGCTTAAATTCGCTAAATTTCGACATTTTCAAAAATTGAAAATTTTAAATTTTAAATATAGGAGTTTAGTATGAAAAAGATTTTTACTTTTTTATTTCTTGGCTTTTTCGTTTTGGGTGCAAATGCCAAAACGATTAAAGAGGGCGTTTTGATCGTCGCCACAGAGGGTGTGTATCCGCCGTTTTCATATTATGATGAGAAAAACGAACTTACAGGATACGATGTCGAGGTGGCCCGTGCCGTGGCAAAAAGGTTAAATTTGCAGATAGAGTTTCTCACAGCGCCCTGGGACGCGATGTTAGTAGCGTTTAACGCCGGGAAGGCTGACGCTGTATTTAACCAAGCAAATATCAACGAAGAGCGCAAGAAAAAGAACGATTTTAGCGTCCCTTACACGGTTTCGAAGGCTGCGCTAATCGTGCGAAAAGATGACGAGAGTATCAAAAATTTCGCCGATTTAAAAGGCAAAAAATCCGCTCACTCTCTCACTTCAATGTGGGCGAAAGTCTCCGAGGCTAACGGCGCAGAGATTGTGAGCGTAGATGGATTTAGCAAGGCAGTAGAGCTAATCATCGCGCGCAGAGCCGATGCTACGGTAAATGATTTGGTGGCGTATTATGATTTTTTGCGTGCAAGACCAAACGCACCGCTTAAAATCGCAGCTTACGGCGATGAGCCAATCTACTCGGCTGCGCTTTTGCACAAGGATAACGACGGGCTAAAAGAGCAGATTGACCGCGCTTTGGGCGAGCTAGCAGAGCAGGGCGTGCTAAGTGAAATTTCGCTTAAATTTTTTGGCGCCGATATTTCGAAATAATTTTAGGAGATAAAAGTGAGTGAGTTTGAGCGAATTTATGAGCTTGTGAAAAGCTCGATTTTACCGATGAGCGAAGCACTTTTTAGCGTGAGTGTGCCACTTACTTTTATCTCATTTACGCTTGGAGTGGCAATCGCTACGATTTGCGCGATAATCCAAATTTTAAGGGTGCCACTTTTGCGCCAAATTTGCGAAATTTATATTTGGATTATCCGCGGCACGCCACTTTTGGTGCAACTTTTCATCGTATATTTTGGCTTGGCGCATGTTGGCGTGGCATTAGATGTATGGGGTGCGGCGATTTTGGCTTTTAGCGTAAATATCGGAGCCTACGCAGCCCAAAGTATCAGGGCTGCGATTTTGTCAATCCCAAAATCGCAATGGGAGGCTGGGATTTGCCTAGGTATGACTTACCCGCTGATACTGCGCCGAATCATACTACCACAAGCCGCTAGAATCGCACTTCCGCCACTATCGAATACCTTTATCTCCACGCTAAAAGATACTTCGCTGGTGGCATCAATCACAATGATAGATATGTTTATGGTCGCTCAAAGAATCGCCGCAAGGGAGTTTGATCCGCTCACGCTCTATCTTTTGGCGGCGTTTTTGTATCTGGTGGTTTGCACATTTTTGACCTTTTTGCAAGCGCGTTTGGAAAAGAAATTTTCGAAATTTATTTAGGGTATGGTGATGATAAAATTTAAGAATTTAACCAAAAAATTTGGCGAAAATGTGGTTTTGGATAATATAAATTTAGAAATTTACGAAGGTCAAACCACGGTTATTTTAGGAAGCTCTGGCAGTGGCAAATCAACTCTGCTTCGCTGCATAAATCTGCTAGAAATCCCAAATTCAGGGCAATTAAGCCTTGGTGAGCATAGCATAAATTTTGACCAAAAGCACAAAAAAAGCGAGTTTGCGCCATTTCGCGCTCTCAGCGCTATGGTTTTTCAAAGCTTCAATCTTTTTCCGCATTTAAGCGTGATCGAAAACATCATCGAAGCTCCGATTAGAGTGCAAAAAATCCCGCGCGAACGCGCCATAAATTTAGCCTACGAACTGCTTGAAAAGGTAAATTTAGCCCACAAAGCAAGCGAGTATCCTAGCAGACTCTCAGGCGGACAGAGCCAAAGAGTGGCGATTGCGCGGGCGCTAGCGATGAAGCCATCGTTTTTGCTCATGGACGAGCCCACAAGCGCGCTTGATCCAGAGCTTGAAATGCAGGTTTTACGCACGATAAAAGAAATTTCGCTTTTGGGCCATTCACTCATCATCGTCACGCACAATATCGAATTTGCCAGGCAAATCGCCAAAAAAATCGTATTTCTTGATAGTGGCAAAATTTACTTCGAAGGCGAAAACAGCGAGTTTTTCGCTAGTCAAGACGAGCGGATAGTAAATTTCATAAACGCAATGAATTTTAAAATTTAGGAGGAAAAAATGAGAGAAAAAACACTTTTGATTAAGGGTATTAGCGCAAAATCAAACCCCCATAACGCGGTCGTTCCGCCGATATTTTTATCAAGCACATTTGCGCTTAGCGGGATTGAAGAGGAGGCGAGATTTGCCTATTCTAGGGGACATAATCCCACAAGAGACGCTTTCGAAGAGCTTTTTGCGAAATTTGAAAACGCCAAATTCGCCTACGCACTTTCTAGCGGTATGGCGGCGAGTGCGGCTGTTTTTGGGCTACTGAAAAGCGGCGATAGGGTGATTTTAAACAACAATGTCTATGGTGGGACATATCGCTTCGTAAGCGGGATTTTCGCAGATCGCGGGATAAAATACAATCTCGTTGATGATTTGAGCGAGGCGGAGTTTCCAGCAGACACCGCAATGGTTTTTATTGAAACGCCCTCAAATCCACTTTTGCGTATCACAGACATAGAAAAAATCGCTAGGAAAGCCCACGGCGTGGGCGCACTAGTCGTAGTGGATAATACATTTCTCACCCCGTATTTTCAAAAACCACTTGCCCTTGGCGCTGATATCGTGGTGTATAGCGCAACTAAATTTATCGGCGGACACGCTGATTTGATCGCTGGAATCGTGGCTTGCAACGATGAAATTTTAGCTAGTAAGCTATATTTTTTGAAAAACACTCTGGGTGCCACACTCTCGCCAAGCGACGCTTACGCGCTAATTAGAGGTTTAAAAACTCTAAGCGTGAGATTTGATGCGCAGGTGAAAAACACCGAAAAAATCGTAGAATTTCTGCTCTCAAATCCAGCCGTGAAAGCTGTAAATTTCGCCGGATCTTTTAGCGAAAACGAAAAGAAAATAAACGAACGACAAGCCAAAGGAAGCCTTGGGGCGGTGATTTCGTTCGAGTTAAAAGATAGCTATGATTATAAAATTTTCGCAAAATCGCTTGAAATTTTCGACCTTGCCGTTAGTCTTGGCGGAGTGGAGAGCCTCATCTGCCACCCTGCCTCGATGACGCACGAATCCTTTCCAAAAGAGCTTCAAGAAAAAATCGGCATAAAGCAAAATTTACTCCGCATTGCCGTAGGAATCGAAGATAGCGATGATTTGATAGATGATTTAAATCAAGCGATAAAAAGGGCGAAAATTTGATAAAATTTGAAGGAATTTTGAAATTTTGCTTTAAATTTGGGTCGAAATTTCAAGGCTAAATTTTAAAATTTCGCCTAGTTTTCACATGAAAGATAGGCGAAATTTAAGTTTTTTACGAATTAGTTTTCGACATGCGTCTGCGCGTGGTCGGGTCTAGGTAGCGTTTGCGCACGCGGATATTTATCGGAGTAACCTCGACTAGCTCATCTTCTTCAATCCACTCTAATGCGCGCTCCAAATTTAGGCTTCTTGGCGGAACTAGCTTAATCGCGTCATCACTACCGCTAGCGCGGACATTTGTTAGGTTTTTGCCTTTGATTGGATTGACATCTAGGTCGTTTGGACGGCTGTGTTCGCCGATAATCATACCGACATAAACCTTCGCTTGTGGAGCGATAAATAGCACGCCACGATCTTGGAGATTCCATAGGCTATAACCAAGTGCGACACCGTTTTCCATACTGGTTAGCGCGCCATTTTGGCGTTTTTCGACTGCGCCTGAAAATGGGCGAAATTCCAAAAAGCTGTGATTCATAACGCCCTCGCCCCTAGTATCGGTCAAAAACTGGCTTCTAAATCCGATTAGCCCACGAGCTGGGATTTCAAACTCGATTCTAGTTTGGCCATCGCCTGTGGGGTTCATCACCTTCATTTCGGCTTTTTTGCGACCGAGTTTTTCGATGACTGTGCCTGTGCAATCATCAGGAGCGTCGATTACTAGGTGCTCGAACGGCTCACATTTCACGCCGTCAATTTCTTTGATGATGACCTCTGGGCGTCCTAAGCAAAACTCAAATCCCTCACGGCGCATATTTTCAGCCAAAATCGTGATTTGAAGCTCGCCACGACCGCTAACCTTAAATTTACCCTCGCCGACATTTTCGTATCTCATTGCGATATTTGTTTTCATCTCCGCTGCCAAGCGCTCATCGATTTTGTTTGAAGTTACAAATTTGCCCTCAGTTCCAGCTAACGGCCCGTCATTTACACTAAAAATTACGCTTAGAGTTGGCTCTTCGATATGAAGCGCATCTAGTGGCATAGGGTTTGCGGGATCAACCACACTATCGCCTACATCAAGCGCATCAAATCCAGCGATAGCGACAATATCGCCAGTGCCAGCGTTGTCGATATCGATACGCTCCAAGCCGTTAAATCCGATAAGCTTCGAAATTCTGCCAGTTACCTTTGTGCCGTCAGCCTTGACAAGCATTACGCTTTGATTTTTTGAAATTCTACCATTGAAAATTCTAGCAATTCCGATTTTACCGACATAGTTGTCGTAATCGAGAGTGAAGACTTGAAGTTGCAAAGAGTTTTCATCGCTTCCGCTTGGGCTTGGCACATGAGATAAAATCGTCTCGAAAAGTGGCTTCATATCAACATTTTCATCGCTTAAATTGTGTTTAGCATAGCCGTTTTTTGCCGCAGCATACACGACTGGAAATTCGAGCTGTTCGTCGTTGGCATCAAGTGCGACAAAAAGGTCAAAAATCTCATTTACTACGCGATCTGGATCTGCGGCTGGTTTGTCGATTTTATTTACCACGACAATTGGGCGAAGTCCCAAAGATAGGGCCTTTTTAACGACAAATTTGGTTTGAGGCATTACACCTTCTTGTGCATCGACGAGCAGTAAAACGCCATCAACCATTTTTAGCACGCGCTCGACCTCGCCACCGAAATCCGCGTGGCCTGGGGTGTCGATGATATTAATCTTCGTATCGCCGTAGCGAATAGCTGTGTTTTTCGATAAAATCGTAATTCCACGCTCTTTTTCGATATCGTTGCTGTCCATTACGCGCTCGCCGACCTCTTGGTGCTCGCTAAATGTGCCTGATTGTTTCAAAAGTTCATCTACGATAGTGGTTTTTCCGTGATCGACATGGGCGATAACTGCGATATTTCTAATATTTTCCAAATTTTACTCCAAAATTTTATGTTTAAAAACTGATGATTATACACTAAAAATTCTTAAATTCTAAGAATACTCTTTGACCTCATTTACCAAAAACTCATACACTCTTTGCTGGATTAAAGCGTCGTTTTCATCATCGCTAATGAGGCGTCTAAGGTGCGAGAAATCGATCTTTTTGACATAGCGAGGCACATTTTTTATCTCTTTGTCGATTTCTACTAAAAGCGAGTCTAAATTTAGACTTTTGTAGGTGTGGGCCTTTTGGATATATTCATTCACAATCGATACCAAAACCCCCACTCTGCGCGAATCGTCGCTGTAAATTTCGCTTGCGATTTCGCGCAGGTTTTCATAATCCTCATCGGTTTGCTTTTTTTTAGCAAGCAACATTGCAGCGAAAATTTTCGCTCTAAATTCGATAGAGCGGTGGTGAGAAATCGAAATTTCACGAAAAACCGAAAAAATATAATCTTTTAAATTCATTTATAACCTTATTTTAAGAAACTTTTAATTATAATCCGATTCGCCCTTTCTTAGACCTGTGCAACGGTTTTTAAAAACACCGCTTCAGGGTGGGAACACAGCAGAGCACTTTTACCTATCGTGTGCCGCAGTCATCTGGGAAGGGGTTTTAAAACTCAACCCTATCCAATCCAAAATTTTCGATGAAATCATCACAAACGCTGTGAAAATCGACGCCTTCTATGCTTTTATTTGTCTTAAAATTTTCGAGCATTGAGTTGTAGCCACTGACTAATTCTTTGGATTTTACGCCATAGCTTATCGAAATTCCAGCCTCGAAAAACGCGGCTAGTTTATCACAAAATTTAAGCGCTCTGCCATCAATCGCGCGAAATTTATCCTCGTTATACGCACCAAGCGAGCCGTCTGCGAAATTTGGCTTACCGCCAAGCTCGTAAATTCTGTTTTCAAACTCATCTTTTATAAATTTCTCGCCGTCGTTTCTAATGCCCAAAATATAGCTAAACTCATCTCTGATATGCTCCGGCACGAAGGGCAAAATTTTATCATCTATTAGGCGCATTTCGTATTCGCTGATAATATCGCTAAGCCCAGCCACGCCGTATTTTACGGGGCTGATGATATCGCGAGTAAGGCTTTCAGGCAGATCGTGAAAAAGCGCGCAATAAAAATTATAAAAAATTCTATTCTTGCACGCGCCGACTTTTAGCGAGTAAAAATAGCTTAAAATTGCCACGATTAGCATGTGGCCTAGCACGCTAGTCTCAGGTATGCGTGGGGTTTGCGCCCAGCGCTTTTGAAACCTTAGCCTGCCGCTAAGATCTACAATTCGGGCTAGTTTTTTATTCATTACGATTTTACGCACGCCGATTAGCTCGTAATAATCCTCTAATTCCTCTTCGACCTTAAATTTAAGCTCTTCGATATCGTTTAAAAACTGGCTAGTTTGATAAACGATATTAAATTCCCACCTCGTAGCCAGATAACTTGCCGCCTTTAAAATGAGCTTTTCTTTTTCGTGCGAGTAGCTGTTTTGATAGGCTATAAATCGTTTTAAAAATTCGCCATCTTGCACGCTAGAAAGGTCGTTTTCAAGCTGTGAGAGAACCCATTTGTTAATTTGATCTTTTTTACTTTTTTGAATTTGGTGAAACACATCTGGACGGATATCAGTTACTACGATGCGCGAAAGAAAATCAAAAATCCCAGCCTCGATGACATAGCTCATATCAATATCTCGCTCAAAACTAGCGATAAAATAGGCAATGATAAATTTGTGCGCCTGTTTGTCAAGCTCGACTAAATTTACCATTTTTGGGTAGTCGTTCCAGCGCGAAATACTCGCACTTTTGAAGATTTTTTCTACTAAATTTGAACTTATCATTTGTAAATTTTATCCGAATTTATTTCAATCACGGTATGCACATTTCCGCGCGGGTTAAAGTCAGCCACGATTTTTAGGTATTTTGGTTGCAATTTTTCTTGCAAGGTAGCGTAAATTTCGTTCGCGCTGTCCTCATGGGAGATGTAGCGATCCATAAATGAGTTAATGTAGAGTTTGATTGCTTTGAGCTCTACGACAAATTTATTCGGTATGTATTCTAAATATATCGTCGCAAAGTCAGGGTATCCTGAGCGCGGGCAGCGGCAACAAAACTCTGGAAGCGTGATTTTGATCAAATAATCATTTTCGTGTTTATTTGGCCAAATTTCCATTTTTTCTATGTCAAATTCTTTTATCTCTTTTTCGCCATAACGCATTTTATTTCCTTAAATTTATAATATCTTCTGGTTTGCCTACGCAAAAACCCTGCACGAAATCGACCCCAAGCTCGTAGAGTTCGTCTTGGAATTTTGGCTTATCTACGAAGCGAATAATGCTTTTAATGCCCGATTTATGGCACATTTCGTTTAGTTTCATAAAAACATTTTTTATTTTTTCGTTGCCTAAATTTTTATTATACTCGATATCATAAATCACAAAATCAATATCGAAAAATTTAAAATACTCGAAACTCGCGTTCGCACCGCCAAACTGGCTAAGTCCAAAGCTAAATCCTAGCTCTTTAAATTTAAGCAAAATTTCGGCAAATCGCTTTGTTTCAGAGTAAATTTTATCTTCGTTAAACTCCAAAACAATCTTGCTTGGATCGATTAAATTATTGTCAATTAGCTTTAAAATTTCGTTGCGAAACTCGGCATTTCGCAGTGTCTGAGGCATGATTTCGATAAAAATTTTATGCTCGATATCCTTAAAATAGATAATGCGCGAAATTTGCTTAATCATCGCAATATCGTATTTGATATCGTAATTATTAAAGTGCAAAACATCGATAATTCGGCTTTTTGTAATCTTATCGCCGGTTTTGAGATCTAGTTTTGGGATTAAGTTTATATGCGATTTAACGCCATTTTTATCGGCGACATATTGAAATTTGAAGCTAAAATTCTCATTGTCAATCGCATCAACGACATCTTTGTTAAAATCATCGAGCAAAATTTTATTTATATCAATATTTTCGCTGGATTTTTCCTCTTCGACCTCTTTGTGATTTATCTTAAAAAACAGCGCGTTTGTGATATTGCTGAGATTTTTGTCATACGAAGTAGGCATGATTTCAAATTCGGTTTTAATCTCGATATTGTTTATGCTTTGGTTTGAAATTTTATGCTCGAACATCTTCAAAATGTGCGTTAAATTCGCCATTTTGCCGTTAAGTCCAAAGATAAAGTGGCCGTTGATAAAACGCCCAATGTGCAAATTTTTAAAACCCTGTTTTGCCATAAATTTCGCAAATTCTTTGCAAAAATTATACAAAATATCATCACCGTTTTGATAACCATATCTATCGTTGATATCGGCGATATTTTTGATACGAAGCAAAACCACATGGTTGATTTTGTTTTTTTTCATCTGTTTTTTTATAATTCGCTCGATCTCATCGCGCACGAATACATGGCTGACTGGGTCAATTAGCGTCTTTTTAAAACCAAAGTAAATTTGATAAATTACATAATACACATAGCAAATCAAAAGTAGCGAGAAAAGTATCACATCATCGCTATTAAACTCGCCGTTTTTGAACATCGTATATCCAAAAGCGATAAGCAGGAGTGTAAAAGGCACTGAAATTTTAAGTGCCGTTATGAATCTGGTTTCGCGCTCTTTTTGCTCTGAGACTAGAATTACTTCGTTTTCGATAAATTTACCCATTAAATGTCCAAATTCTTAACATCTTTTGCGTGGTCTTGGATATAATTCCTGCGTGGCTCGACTTCATCACCCATAAAAAGGTTAAATGTATCGCTAGCGCTTTGCGCATCAGCTATGCCCACGCGAAGCAAACGACGATTTTCCTTGCTCATCGTGGTCTCTCTAAGCTGATCTGGGTTCATCTCGCCAAGACCTTTGTAGCGTTGAATATACGCACCTTTTTTCGAATTTCGCTCTATCTCGTCCAAAACCTCGATATAATCCCTGCCAAAATCGACCTCACGCTCTTTGATTAGCCCATACACGCGGATTGCTTCGGCAAAAATATGATTTGTAAGCAAGGCTTCGTTGATATTTAGTTGCTCCAAACCATTTGGAGTTTGGACATAGATACGAATTTCACTCTCGCTGACATTTGAATTTAAAATATTAAATCCCTCGCTCTCTAAACGCGTTTTAATCACTTCAAAAAGCTCATTGTATTCCATAGAGCGCGCTTCGTCGTTTTCGATTAAATACCTAATCGCAGAAATGACGCTAAAACGCTTTTTAAGCTCGTTTAAAAGTGAGCGGTAGTTTGAAACGATTTTTAGAAAATCGATTAAATCTTGGTTGCCGATTCCCTCAAATTCGCCCATATCGATACCAGTTTCGATCAAAAATTCACTCAGTGCGCGCTCATCTTTTAGATAAATTTCTTTTTTGCCCTTTTTGTATTTAAAAAGTGGCGGTTGAGCGATATAAACATAGCCGTTTTCGATAATCGGACGCAAATAGCGGAAGAAAAATGTCAAAAGTAGGGTCTGGATATGGCTACCATCGACATCGGCATCTGTCATAATGATGATTTTGTGATAGCGAAGTTTATCGGCGTTAAATTCCTCGCCCACGCCGCAACCAAAGGCGGTTATCATGTTTTTGATCTCTTCGGATTGTAAAATTTTATCCAAACGCGCCTTTTCGACATTTAAAATTTTACCGCGCAAAGGCAAAATCGCTTGAAATTCCCTATCTCTACCACCTTTGGCAGATCCGCCCGCACTATCGCCCTCGACAAGGAAAATTTCACTCATACTAGCATCTTTGCTGGTGCAATCAGCGAGCTTTCCTGGAAGTGTGCCGACTGAGTTTATGTTATCTTTTTTTCTCGTTAAATCGCGCGCCTTTTTCGCTGCTTCGCGACCACGGGCCGCTAAAAGAGCCTTTTCCATAATCGCTCGTGCTTCATTTGGGTTTTCTTCAAAATATTTGCAAAGCACCTCAAAGGTCATTTTTTGCACGATTGGTTTGACATAGCTTGAACCAAGTTTGCCCTTAGTTTGCCCCTCGAATTGCGGTTCAGGCACTTTGACGCTTACGACTGCGATTAGGCCTTCTCTGACATCATCGCCGGTGATTTTGGTGTCTTTTTCGCGTGCGGCTGCGTTTGCTGCGATATAATTTGTAATAGCGCGAGTTAGTCCCGCTCTAAATCCAGCTTCGTGCGTTCCGCCGTCTGGGGTTTTGATATTATTAACAAAGCTTAATAATTTTTCATCGTAGGTTGAATTATACATTAGCGCGATATCCACAGCGACATCTTCGACACTATCGCTAAATGAAACTGCCTTGCTAACGGGTGATGCTTTATTCATATCAGTTACGAAGCTCTCTAATCCGCCCTCGAAATGAAAGCTCTCATTTCTGCCGTCTCTTTGGTCTTTAAAATTTATGGTAATTTTTGGGTTTAAATATGCAAGTTCTCTAAATCTTTTTAGAAGTATATCAGCGTCAAATTCTAAAATTTCAAAAATTTCGCCATCTGGCCAAAATTCCACAGTCGTTCCAGTGCGATTTGTGGATTTTATGATTTCTAAATCAGTAGTTGGCTTACCTTTTGCAAATTCTTGACGATAAACATTACCTTGTCGTTTGATTGTAAGCACAAGCTTTGATGATAGAGCATTTACGACGCTAACACCTACGCCATGAAGTCCGCCTGAGACTTTGTATGTATCTTTGTCAAATTTACCACCAGCGTGCAAAACGGTCAAAACCACAGTCGCTGCTGGCAAATGCTCTGTTGGGTGCATA
Source organism: Campylobacter sp. (assembly GCA_017934385.1). Lineage (GTDB taxonomy): Bacteria > Campylobacterota > Campylobacteria > Campylobacterales > Campylobacteraceae > Campylobacter_B. The sequence continues at coordinate 23,000 of JAGBJQ010000090.1, forward strand.
TCTACTGGGATACCACGGCCATTA
>JAGBJQ010000091.1 GCA_017934385.1 Campylobacter sp.
AACAAAGCATTTGCTCACTATCGCTGGTAAGGAGTAAATCATGGCAAGAAAAACTCCTTTAAACCGAGTTAGAAATATCGGTATCGCTGCTCACATCGACGCTGGTAAAACAACAACAAGTGAGCGAATTCTATTTTTCACAGGTATGAGCCACAAAATCGGCGAAGTGCATGAGGGTGCTGCTACTATGGACTGGATGGAGCAAGAAAGAGAAAGAGGTATTACTATTACTTCTGCTGCGACTACTTGCTTTTGGAACGATCACCAAATCAACCTAATCGACACCCCAGGCCACGTTGATTTCACTATCGAAGTTGAGCGCTCTATGCGTGTTTTAGACGGCGCTGTGTCTGTATTTTGTTCAGTCGGTGGTGTGCAACCACAAAGTGAGACCGTTTGGAGACAAGCGAACAAATACCAAGTCCCAAGAATTATTTTCGTAAATAAAATGGACCGCGTAGGCGCAAATTTCTTCAATGTCGAGCAACAAGTTAGAGATAGATTAAAAGCCACACCTGTTCCGATTCAAATTCCAATCGGTGCAGAAGATAATTTCAAAGGTGTAGTTGATTTAGTTACTATGAAAGCTCTTACTTGGGACGATGCAAAAGGTCCAAGCGCGCCAGAAGTCGGTGAAATTCCAGCTGAATTTATGGAAAAAGCGCAAGAATATCGCGATAAAATGATTGAAGCTGTTGCTGAAACAGATGAAGCTTTAATGGAAAAATATTTCAACGGCGAAGAGCTAAGCGTTGAAGAGATCAAAAAAGGTATCAAAAAAGGTTGTCTAAGTCTATCATTTTTCCCTATGATGTGCGGAACAGCTTTCAAAAACAAAGGCGTGCAACCACTGCTTGACGCTGTCGTATGGTACCTACCAGCTCCAAACGAAGTTCCAGCTATCAAAGGCGTTTATGAGGACGGAAGCGAAGCAGAAGTTCTATCTACTGATGACGGCGAATTTGCAGGTCTTGGATTTAAGATTATGACTGACCCATTTGTCGGCCAGCTAACTTTCGTTAGAATTTACCGCGGTATGTTAGAGAGCGGAAGCTATGTAATCAACTCTGGTAAAAACAAAAAAGAAAGAATCGGACGCCTTCTTAGAATGCACTCAAACAAACGCGAGGAAGTCAAAGAACTTTATGCTGGCGAAATCGGCGCAATAGTTGGATTAAAAGAGACCTTAACAGGCGATACACTAGCTAGCGAAAAAGATAAAGTTATCTTAGAGCGTATGGAATTCCCAGATCCAGTTATCAGCGTCGCAGTTGAGCCAAAAACAAAAGCAGACCAAGAGAAAATGGGTATCGCACTTCAAAAACTTGCACAAGAAGATCCAAGCTTCCGTGTGGCAACTGACGAAGAGAGCGGTCAAACAATCATTAGCGGTATGGGTGAGCTTCACCTTGAAATCATCGTTGATAGAATGCTTAGAGAATTTAAAGTCGATGCAGAAGTTGGCCAACCACAAGTTGCTTACCGCGAGACTATCCGCAAGACAGTCGAGCAAGAATACAAATACGCTAAACAATCAGGCGGTCGCGGTCAATACGGTCATGTCTTCTTGCGCTTAGAACCATTAGAGCCAGGCAGTGGATATGAGTTTGTAAATGACATCAAAGGTGGTGCTATTCCAAAAGAATATATCCCTGCTGTCGATAAAGGCTGCCAAGAAGCTATGCAAAGTGGTGTTTTGGCTGGATATCCAGTAGAAGATGTCAAAGTTACAGTATTTGACGGAAGCTACCACGAAGTCGATAGCTCTGAAATGGCGTTTAAACTAGCTGCTTCAATGGGCTTTAAAGAGGGCGCACGCAAAGCAGGCGCAGTTATCTTAGAGCCTATGATGAAAGTCGAAGTTGAAACCCCAGAAGAGTATATGGGCGATGTAATCGGCGATCTAAACAAACGCCGTGGCCAAGTAAATAACATGGGCGAACGCGGTGGAAACAAAATCATCGACGCTTTCTGCCCGCTTTCAGAGATGTTTGGTTACTCTACTGACCTTCGTTCTCAAACACAAGGAAGAGCCACTTACTCAATGGAATTTGACCACTACGATGAAGTTCCAAAAAATGTAAGCGAAGAAATTATCAAAAAACGAAACGGTTAAAATTTAGCCCGTTTGATACTTCACGCAGGGATTTGGCGAATTTGCCAAATCCCTTTTTTTATTTCTAATTTCCTTTTTTTAATCCAAATTTGGCTAAAATTTACACACAAAATTTTCAAAAAAGGCATTTTATGAAACTAACTCTAAACGAAGTCAAAGGGGGCGATTTTTTCAATCAATTTTTATGGCAAAGTGCCGTAAAAAACGAAGCCCAGTTTGAAAAAGCAGTTCAAATTTACAGACAAAATTTAGCCAGTAACCAAAACCAAAGCGAAAAAGCAATTGTTGCAAATGCTTTAAAGCCGTTTTTTGAAACGCTAGGATTTGTCGCAAACAGCGAATATGCCCAAAGTGGTGCAAGTTCAACCCAAAGTGCGGTTGATTTGGCTTTGATGAAAGATGATAACGCAAATATCATCATCGAAGCAAAAAAGCTAGGCTCAAATGATTTTATAGCTCCAAACGAAGCCAACAAAAAAGCCTTGCAAGAGTGCATTTTGTATTATTTCAGAGAGCGAGAAAGCCTGAATTCTAGCCTAAAATTTATCGTTATTACAGATTTTTATCATTTTTATTTTTTCAAGGCAAACGAATTCGAGCAGGTTTTTTACAAAAACAGAATTTTTAAGAAATTTTACGAAAATTTCAAAAGCAAAAACAGCCTTTTTAAGGGCACGACAGATGATTTTTATAAAGAGTGCGAGAGAATTTTAAATTCAAATGAATTTTTATCGGTTTTATCGAGCAAAAACGGCTCACTTTTTGACGACGAACTAGAAGCCGAAAAACCTCAAATTTCGTGCTTACACCTAAACATAAACGACTTTGCGCCAGAAAATCCAAACAAATCAAAAGCCTTTTACAAGGCATTTTCAAGGGAATTTTTACTCGGCGAGTTTAGCTACGACCCAAACAAAATCAGCAAAAAATTCTATGATGAGCTTTTATACATTTTAGGCTTACAAGAAGACCGCAAAACAGGCATTTTAAGCTCAAACGGCGCCAAAGGAAGCCTACTAGAAAACATAAACTCACGCCTTGAAATGCCGTCATTTGAAACCGCAATGCAACTGCTAATCTTGTGGCTAAACAGACTTTTGTTTTTGAAACTCATCGAAACAAATTTACTAAATTTTAACAAAAATTCCGTCGGGGGGCTTTCCGACCTTAAAAAGTTAAAATTTCTAAACATATCTAAAATCCCAGATTTTGACACCCTACACGAACTATTTTTTAGCGTCCTAGCCAAGCCACTTTCCGACCCACACCGAACGCAAAGTAAATTTGCCTACTTGCCGTATCTAAATTCCGGTATTTTTACCAAACAAGAGATTGAAAAAACGCTAGAAATAAACCAGCTAGAAAACGGCGCAAAAATCCAAATTTACCAAGCCACGAGCCTTTATGATGAAAATCACAAAAAACGCACAGGTGAAACGCCATTTTTAGAGTATTTATTTGAGTTTTTAGACGGCTTCGACTTTGGCGAGAGCCACAGCGACGAGAGCAAGTCAGACTTGATTAGTTCGGCAGTTTTAGGACAGGTTTTTGAGCGACTAAACGGCTACAAAGACGGCTCGTTTTATACACCAAGCTTCATTACTAGCTATATGTGTAAGCAAAGTATCGATAAAATCGTATTAGAGAGATTTTCTCTCAAATTTGGCACAAATTTGGCAAATTTGGACGATTTGGAAGATGAAATTCGCTCATTTGTGCGTAATTCTAACGACAGAAGCAAGGCTTATGCCGAGCTAAACGCCGAGATTGACACGCTAAAAATCTGCGACCCAGCCGTAGGAAGCGGTTATTTTCTAGTTTCAGCGTTAAATTATATAATCGCCCTTAAATCTCGTCTTGGAATACTTAGCGATGAAAACGGCAAAATTCTAAAAGCCGAGATTTCTTACGAATTTGATGAGCTAAAAATTTGCGAATTTGACGGCAGTGTTTTTAAATACTCTCGCCCAAAAAGTGCCGATGAAGCAGGGCAGATTATCCAAAAAACGATATTTAACGAAAAAGCTAAAATCATCGAAAACTGCCTTTTTGGCGTAGATATTAACCCAAATTCTTGCGAAATCGCCCGTTTAAGGCTTTGGATAGAACTGCTTAAAAGCTCGTATTTTACGGACTTTGCTCCCGACCCGTTTAAACAAAACGCCCTTGAAACTCTGCCAAATATCGATATAAATATCAAGTGCGGAAATTCGCTCGTGTCGTATTTCGCCCTAAATCGCAAATTTTCTATCCCAAATATTGCTCATCGCATAAATTTATACAAGCACAGCGTAAGCCTGTATAAAGCAGGTCTTAGCGATAAAGCAAGGATAGCAAATGATATAAAAAATTTGCAAACAACCTTTAAAAATCTCTGTTTTGCCAACGAATACCAAGCCAAAATCGACAAATTCAAAAAGGCGTGTGAAGCATACTCGCAAACTCACGGCGATTATTTGGCAAAGGACGATTTGCGAGTGGCTAGGTTCGTATCAAATTCGTTTTTTGTGGATTTGGACGAAGAGAGTGCCAAAAAAGACTTTGACAAGCTCATCAAACTGCACGATGAAACTTTTAGCCTTGATACTCTAACGCCTTTTGAGTGGCGATTTGAATTCCCTGAAATTTTGGACGAAAACGGCGATTTTGTAGGATTTGACCTTATCATCGCAAATCCGCCGTATATGCAAGTGCCAAAGGGAATTTTTCCGCTTAGATTTTTTCCGTATTCAGAAGGCAAAGACAAAGGCAAACAAAACACTTATAAAGTCTTTATAGAACAGGCTTATAATCTCGTTAAAGATGGCGGAGAAGTCGCACTAATCACGCAAAGTTCTATTATGTGTGATTTGAGTGCGACCTATACAAGAGAGCTTTTGCTAACCAAAACGCAAATCGAGCAATTTGTCGAATTTCCAAAAAATATTTCAATTTTTACAAATGTTATTCAAGGTGTTTGTATTGTGCTTTTTAAAAAATCAAAGCCAAATAACGACGCACAATTTAAAATTTCAATTCACAACGACCCGACAAAAATTAAAAAGCTTGAATTTGAAAATATTAAACAAAAAGATATTTTGAAATTTTTCCCTGCAAATTTTGAAATTCCATTAATAAAATTAGGCGAAATGGCTATTATAAATAAATTAAAATCTGGCAATTTGATTTTAAAAGATTTACTTGACGGCTCTTTGCAAGGAAATATAAACACAATCCATTTAAAGAGAATTGAAAGCGAAATCCCAACAGAATATTTTATAGTAAAAGGTGCAAATATTCACAGATATTATTTGGACGAAAATTTTAAATTTGCAAAAATCACAGATGAAATGACAAAAATAGTGAAAGAAAATAAAAAGTTCACAACTGCTTTAATTTCACAAAATATAACTGGAACTTCTGATAAATTCAGAATTCACAGCACGATAGTGCTGTCCAAAAACACAAATTTTGTGTTTTTGCACACTGCAAATATTTTATATTTGCAGTGTGCAACGCAAGCAAAATATTTGCTTGCGTTATTAAATTCAAAAGTTCTTGACTGGCTTTTTAGAAAAACTAGCACAAATAATCATGTGAATTTATATGAATTAGTAAATTTACCTATTCCAAAAATAACGCCAAAAAATGAAAAATTAGCTAATGAAATAATAAATTTAGTGGAGCTTATTTTAAAGGCGAGCGATGAGAGCCAAAGGGCAGAGTTAAGCGATAAAATAGATAAATTGGTCTATCAAATCTACGACCTAACCGCCGATGAAATCGCACTAATCGAAAATGCGTAAATTCTCGCCATTGTGAGAATTTTTTGTAATTGCGAGTTTTCGTAGGGTGGGCATCCTTGCCCACCAAAAAATTTAGCAACCCTATTGTCATTGCGAGACGGCGTAGCCGTCGTGGCAATCCAGTAAAATTTAGAGCGAATTTAAAATTTATCAAATTTTATTGTGAATTAAAATTTTTTTAAATTTCTCTGGATTTCTTCGTCGCTGTCGCTTCTCGCAATGACAGATTAAAGCGAATTTGCAAATTTAAACAAAAAATCGCTAAAATTTGCCTAATTTTTCAAAAGGAAAAAACAATGAGTTTTAAGTTTAACGAAGCCAAAATATCGGACTTAGATAGCGTTTTAAAGCCGTTTTCAAGCATAGGAAAAGAGTGGATGCTAGTTAGCAGCGGCACTAGCGAAAAATACCCACAATACAACACAATGACCGCCTCATGGGGTGGATTTGGCTATTTGTGGGAAAAGCCAGTAGCGCACATCTACATCCGCCCGCAACGCCACACCTTCAAATTTAGCGAAAAAGGCGAGCTTATGAGCCTTTCGTTTTTTGAGCCTGGACACAAAAAGGCTCTGGCATATTGTGGCAAAATCAGTGGAAAAGACGAGGACAAGGCCGCAAACTGCGGTCTAAATTCGGTTTTGTTAGAGCAGGATTTAATCGGTTTTAAAGAGGCGAATTTGATATTAAAATGCAAAAAACTCTACACTTCATATTTTAAAGAAGAGGATTTTATAAGCTCGCAAGAGCCTGAAATGTGGTACTCTAACAAGGATTTTCATAGAATTTACATTTGCGAAATTTTGGGATTTTACACAAAATAAATTTTAAAATTTAAAGCTAAAAGTGGCGAGATTTCGCCACTTTCGATTAAAATTGCGCCACTAAATTTCGCGGCGCAGTATTTAAAAAGGCGCACAAAATTTTAAAATTTCGCGGCGCAGTATCCCCCAAACTAGATAAATTTACGCCAAATTTGGCTTGATTTGCTCCACCCACGCGCTAATTCTAGAATCTGTCAAATCGCTTTGGTTGTCGTTATCTAGGGCAAGGCCTACGAATTTGCCGTCTTTTACGGCGTTGCTTGCATCGAATTCGTATCCTTCGGTGCTGACGCTACCTACGATTTTTGCACCTTTTGATGTGAATTGTTCGTATAATTCCGCCATTGCGTTGCAGTAGGCGTCCGAGTAGCTAGCGCTATCGCCCATGCCAAAGATCGCCACGGTTTTGCCCTCGACTTCGAGGCCGCTAAAATCGAAGCTCGCCCAATCGTCCTGCAACTCGCCGTCGTTCCAAGTCGAGCTTCCTACGATGAGGGAGCTGTATTTGCCAAGCTCGCTAGGGGTGATGTCGGCGACATTTACGACCTCGTTTTCTATGCCAAGTTGCGCTGAAATCGCCTTTGCGGCGTCCTCTGTGTTGCCCATAGAGCTACCAAAAATAATTCCTACCATGTTTTATCCTTTCAAAAAAATTTTATTATTTATGCTGTAAGGGACGAGTTTGAGAGTGAAATCCGGCGCGAAAGAGTGGGATTTGACCTCGATATGACGACGAAAATGCTCGCTTCTAGGATAGACGAGATATAAAGAATCAAGCCCTAGGTGCGAATTTTGCGAGATCGCAAGGGCGATGTCGCTTTGAATACCTGCGCCGTTTGCGTCGCCAACCTGCCTAAAAAAGGGCAAAATTCCAAGACGAAATTCGCCCTTTTGTATGACGATAACCTCGCCATTTAGCGAGATTTGGCAGTTTTTGTTTTTGTATGAAATTTTGTCAAACACGAAATTTTTAAATCCGCTTGAAGCGTCGAAATTAATGCCAAATTCGCCGTTGTTTTGGAGTAGAGCGATGATTTTGGCGACTTTGAGTTTTGGCAGGCTCGCGCAAAGTGGAGCCTTTTTGCCCTGTAAAAATGAGTAAATGATTAAATTTGAAGTAAGGCAAAATTTGGTTGTTATTTTGAAATTTAGGCTGTTTTTGGCGAGTGAAAATTTGATAAATTTATCAAAAATTTGACGAATTTTGGTGCAATTACGGCTAAATTTATGCGGGATTTGATAAGCACTACCAAGATTTGCGTTATACAGCGTCAAAAAAATTTGGCAAACTTGCTCTTTGCAAAATTCTTTAAAAATATCTGGCACGAAATCTTTGTTTCCAGCAAAGCCGAAAATTTCGCTATTTGGTGTGAAATTTTTCATCGCTAACCTTTTGTATTTTGATATTTGATATTATTATAGTGGATTGTAGATTAAATTTAACTGATACCAAATATCATAAAAGCAAAAATTTCACACTAAATTTTGAAATTTCACGCAAATTTTAGAGTTTGACGACCTTGCTTCCAAAACCCCCTTCGTTCGGGGCTCCGTCGCGGAAATCTTTCACGCTTGGGTGTGATTTGAGAAACTCTTTTACGGCGTAGGCTAGTTTGCCAGTGCCGATTCCATGCTTTACGATAACCTCGTCAAAGCCCATTACAAGGCTTTGGCTGATGAATTTATCAAGGCGCGTTATCGCCTCATCGGCGCGCAGTCCGTGCAAATCTAGCACAAGCGAGGCTTCGCGCGGTTTTTCGACCTTTATGCTGATTTTATTTGGCGCTGGGGCCGGCTGATTTCCGCTTAGTTTTAGCATATCGCGTGGCACACGAAGCCTTATTCCGTCGCTTTCAATCATCGCCATAGTTTTGTTTAGGCTTACGATTTCGCCCTTGATTTTGCCGTATTTTACGCGATCGCCGACCTTGAAATCCACAGGCTCGCTGGCACTAAATTCCGGTTTAGAAATCGCCTTAACCAGCTCGTTTGCGTGGTTTATACTGCGTTGCTTTTCTTTGGTGTCATTTAGCTTAACCGTGCGTTTGGCCTCGTTTATAGCGTGGTAATACTCGTTTTCTAGCCTAGAAATCGTGGCGGCTAGCTCGTTTTGCGCGTTTTCTTTTTGCTCTTTTAGCGTGGCAGTAAGGGCGTCGAGCTTACGCTCTTTTTGCTCGGTGGCGATTAGTTTTTGCTTTAATTCTAGCTCTAAATTTATCGCTTTTGAGATTGCTTCGTTTAAATTCTCTTTATTTTCGCCGTAATTTTGGCGCGCGACTGCGACTAAATTTTGCGCTATACCGTAACGAAGCGCTGTTTCAAAGGCATAAGACTTGCCGATAATGCCCTTTAAAAATTCGTATTTTGGGACGCTGTTTTTCTCATCATACAGCGCGGCGATTAGCTCGACATTGGCGTCTTTTGCCAAAAGCATTGCGAGGCGTTTGTGGTGGGTAGTGATGATTATTTTGATATCGTTTTGCATGAGGCGCTCTATCATCGCGCTATACAGGCTCGCAGCCTCCTCGAAATCAGTTCCAAGCTCGATTTCATCGACGCCTACAATCATATCCTTGCGCCCAAAAAGCTTGCTAAATGCGACCATACGCCCAGCAAATGTGGAGATATCGTTTTTAGCATTTTGCGGATCTTCCATGATTAGCTCAAATTCCTTAAACGAGCCAATCTTGCTCTTTTGGGCGCAAATTCGCATAGGAAGCAGGTATTTGCCTAGCAGGCACGCACTCATTATGCTTTTTAAAAGCATTGACTTTCCGCCGGCATTTACGCCAGTAATCAGCAAAATTTTGCCCCTAAATTCCACGCTGATTTTTTTAGGATTTTTTAGCGCAGGGTGGGCAAATTCGCTAATTACTATATCTTTTGAATTATCAGCTAGCACGATTTCGTAGTCATTTGCCCTCATCATTTGCGCTCTTGCGATAAGTCCGTCGATTTCGTCGAAAGATGAGTTTATAAATTTCAAAAACGGCAAATTTTTGGTGAAATTTGAACTAATCGTTTTACAATGCTCGAAAATGATTTCTTCTTTTTTATCCAAAATCGCACTTTGAGCCGATTTGAGCGCGGTTACAGCATCGGGTGCGACATAAAAATACCCATTGGCCGAGCGCCCCAAAACTGCACCTTTTAGCGCGTGGTTAAATCCGCCTCGCACCAAAAGCGTCTCGCTGTCGTTGATATAGTGAATCTGCGTGTCGGCTAGGTAGGGCGAAATGGATTTTGTGTAGATTAGCTTTTTTAGGGTTTGATTAATCTCTTCGCGCTTGATTTTGTAAGCCTCATTTAGCGCGATGAAACGCTCATCGACGCTGTCTTTGAAGGCGCCGTTTTCGTCAAAATAGTCTTTTATGGCTTTTATGCTATCTGGAATTTCGATTTTATCGAGATACGCGCGCAGTTTTCCTTCGAAGTTTTGCCTTTTTAGATACAAAAAATATCGGATAATCTTGCTAAATTCGTAAATTTCGCTTATGTGAAGCACGGCGTGTTTGCCAAGGCGCATTAGCGCGTCATCGAGATTTGCGATAGTTTCGCAAGGATTTATGTCAAATTTAGCGAATTCATTTATTTTTTCGAAATTTATATTGCTATCGCCGTGCAAAAATAGTGGTTTTTCGCGCGCCAAATATGAGTTAAATTTCGCCAAATACTCGCTTAAATCGAGTTTTTTAAGCAGCTCGTCTATGTTCATAATTCGCACTCTTTAATCTCGTAAATTTTGCCGTTGTATGGGTGCGGGGCGTCTTTTTTGGCGATGAATGAATTTAGCGAAAACGAGTAGGTAAAATGCGCGCTCTCCACGCTCTCGCCACGGCATTTCACGCTTTTTCCAGCGTTAAAGGCATTTACGATTTGCTGGGAATTTTTAGCAAAATTTGCGCTAAAATTTTCGTAAAAATAGGCGCTACCTCCCACGCATAAAATCAGCGCAGTAAGCAAAATTTTAAATTTTGCATTTAAAATTTTATTATCCACGAAAAAAATCGCCACTATGAATAAAAAAGCAAAAATAAAAATCAAAAATCGCACAACTTTTCCTTAAAATTCGCCACGCAACTGATATGTGATATCACCTGCGCCAAAGCCGATTACTAGGCCGTCATTGATGATATGGCGCACGCCAAAAATATCGCTGAATTCGATCTTTTCGCCGTTTCTAAATACCCTCTCGGCAAAAAGCGGATTAAGGCCTTTAAACTCCTCTTTTAAATCCACGCCGTTTGGGTTCTCGCCGGCTGCATACACGGGCAAAATCACCAAATCCACACCCTCGCCAAAGCACTCTTTAAACCCGGCTAAATTTGCCTTTAACCTGCTGTATCTATGTGGCTGGAAAATCGCCGTAATCTTGCTAATGCCTAGCAAGGCGGCGTATTCTTTCGCGCTTTTTAGCGTAGCGGCGATCTCTGTGGGGTGATGACCATAGTCGTCGATTAGGACGAAATTTGGATTAGCGCAGAGTATGTCGAAACGCTTTTTAATGCCTTTGTAGTTTAATAAATTTTGGCGTATGTTTTCTAGCCCCGTCTCGCACGCAGCGGCTAAAATCGCTAGCGATGCGTCGATCGCGATATGCTCGCCAATCCCAAAAACCTCGAATCTGCCAAGCTCTTTGAGATTGAAGCTAAGATATGGTTGATGATCACGCAAAACCATTTTTAGATCCGTGATATCTCGCGAAGGGTAGAGTTTGATTGCGCTTAAATTTAACGAGCCTAAAAATTCGTCCTCGGCGTTGATAACGCGAATTTTAGCCCTTTCTAAAAATCCGCGATATGCGGCGTGAAATTTGTCTAAATCATTGTCGTAATGATCCATGTGCTCAGGTTCTGCGTTGGTTACCACGGCGACATAGGGGTTGGAGTTAAGAAAGCTAGAATCGCTCTCATCGGCTTCAAAAATGATATTTTCGCTGTTTTCGTATTTCATATTTGAGCCAAACTGCTTGCTAATCGCGCCGATGATAACCGAGCCATTTATCAGCGATGAGGCAATCGCGCTTGTGGTGCTTTTGCCATGCGCCCCAGCCACGGCAAATACATGCTTGTCTTTTAGCACATAAGGCAAGGCTTCTTTGCGCGATAGGCATTTGATACCGCGTCTTTTGGCTTCGACTAGCTCGATATTATCCTCTTTGATAGCGGCTGAATACACAACGACCTCTTGATCTTTTATCGCCGAGGCGCTGTGTGGGGTGTTGATATCCATACCGCTTTCGCGTAAATTTATCGTAGTAGGGCTTTCTGAAATATCAGAGCCTGAAATCGTGTAGTTTCGCTCCTGCAAAAATCTAGCCAGCGCGCTAATTCCTATACCGCCTATGCCTATGAAATGAACTTTTTTCACTATTTTTTCCTTTTAAATTTCAAATATTCGTGCGCCCGTTGATTGCCTTCATAAGCGAAAGCATATCTATATTATCCAAACTTACGCCAGTTGGCACGCCTTGGGCAAGCTTGCTAAAACGCAAATTTAAATCAGAGAGTTTATCCTCGACATAGAGCATAATCCCGTCTGAATTTATACTAGGCGTTAGCGCAAAAATCAGCTCATTTGCGCCATTTTGGATTATCATGGCGCGAAGTTTGTCGATGATTTCTTCGCTAGCGTCTTCTAAGACAAAATATTTGCCATTAAAAATTTTATTACTCTCAAAGATAAAAATATCTTTCGGACTCTCTACAATGGCGATTTTCTCGCTCTCTCGCTCCTCATCGGCGCAGTATTCACAGATCTCGTCCTCGCAAATCGCACCGCAAATTTCGCATTTTTTCAGCCCCCGCACAGCTTCTTCGATATTGTGAGCTAAATTTAGCCCGAGGGTTGAGTTTTGCACGCTGACATAATACGCAAAACGCAAAGCCGACTTTTTGCCCACGCCTGGGAGCTTTTCGAAGCTAGCAACTAGCTCTTCAAATTTATCATTTGCACTCATTTTTTACTGCCTGGATTGTTGAAAATTATAGAAAAATAATGTGTATTATCTGAATAATTATAAGTAAAGCTAAATTTGTGAAGTTCGCAAATTTTGTCGATGATATATAGCCCAAGCCCCATGCCAGTGGCTTTTTCGTTTTTGTTGCGAATAAAGGCTTGTTTGTAGTGCTCGAAGGATTTTTCAAGCGCGGCTCCGTGGTTTGCTACGCTGATTTTATTTTCGTCGCAAATCACGCTGACATGGTGATCGCTGGAATATTTTAGGCCATTGTCGATTAAATTTTTAATCGCCAAGGCAAAAAGCCCAAAATCGACATTGATAATGGCGTCATCTTCGATATTTTCGGCAACTAAGCTATCCCATTTATCTAGCATTGACATATCGCGAACCTGCTCTAAAATCAGGCTGAAATGGTATTTTTGGTAATTTAGCGTGTAGCTTTTGGATAGAAGTTGCTCTATTTTTGCAAATTCATTAATCAAAATTTCAAGCCGCTCAAAAACAGCCACAAGGCGCGTCTTTTGCATCTCGTCATCGAGCATTTCGGTGATTAGTCTGCCTTTGCCAATCGGGGTTTTTAGCTCGTGCATTATGGTGCGTAAAAACAGCTGTCGAGAGCGGATAAGCTCTTGAATTTTAATAATCGCGTTGTTAAATTCATGCGCTACTTGGCCGATTTCGTCTTCACGGCGAATTTGTTTTAAATCTATTTCTAAATTTCCTAAGGAAAATTGTTTGATGTTTTTGCTAAGCTTTTTTAGTGGCGCGAAACTGCGTAAAATCGAAAGATACAGCGAAAACAAAACCACAATAGTAATCAAAAATCCCACCCAGAGCGGATCGTTTAAATTTTTGGTGCCAATGCTCTCAAAAACCACAACCATTGAGTTGTTTTTGATATTTAAAAACAGAGTGTTGTTATACTCGATCGAGCTAATCTCGCCTATGGCAGTTTCTTGCGCGAAGTATTTTTGGCCTGAAATTAGGACATTTTGGACTAAATTTTTATCCTTGACAAGCTCTAAGCCAAAATTTGAAAAATAGCTTTCGATATCTTGTGGCGGGTTGTTTCGTTTGTAGGATTCTAGTAGGTAATTTACGGCGTTGATTTGGTTTGCTTGCATGCTACCTAGGGCTTTGTTCATTTGAATTCGCCCAAATGTAATAAACAGCACGCAAACCAAAATTATCGCAGTTACGAAAAATATCGTAATTTTCGTGATTAAAGAGTGCTTCATCCGATGAGCTTATATCCGATTCCGCGAACTGAAAAAATATGTTTTGGTGATTTTGAATTATCGCCAATTTTTGTGCGAAGTCGCCCAATGATGACATCAAGGCTTTTTGAGTCTTTGTCTTTTAGGCTCTTGCAGTGATATACTAGCTGCTCGCGAGAAACTGAAAAGCTGTGTTGTTTGATGAGATATTCTAAAATCTCGTATTCAGCCGGAGTTAGCACGAGTGCCTCTTCGCCAAAGTAAATTTCATGGCGTTTTTCATCTATGCGAAATACGCTATCAGCGACGGTTTCTTCTTTTTCGATTGTTTTTTTGTAACGGCGAATTAGGCTCATAATGCGTGCGTGCATTTCCTTTGGATCGTAAGGTTTAGGTAGATAATCATCTGCTCCGATTTGCAGTCCCACGACCTTGTCGCTGACATCTGAACGAGCCGAGCTAATGATGATTGGAATATCGTATTTTTCGCGGATTTCTTTGCATACTTCCAGTCCGTCCATGCCAGGAAGAGTTAAATCCAAAATTAGCAAATCATAGTTTTTGATTCCGGCACTTAGTCCGATATATGGGTCTTCGAAATTTGTAACATTGATATTAAATTTAGCCAAATATTCACTTAGCAAAGTAGCAAATTCGCTATCGTCTTCGATCATAAGCACATTTACCATGACGCGTCCTTTATAAAAATTTTGAAATTTTGCATTATATTGTAAAATAGTTAAATCTTAACTTGCATTTTAGCAAATTTAGATAAAATTGAGCCTTTTTAGTTTAGGAGAGATAATGGAAGAAGATTATTATGATATTTTAGGCGTGGCGCGCGACGCGGACGCTGAAACGATAAAAAAGGCATTTCGCAAACTAGCCTTGCAGCACCACCCAGACCGCAACCAAGGCAACAAAGAGAGCGAAGAGCAGTTCAAGAAAATAAACGAAGCTTACCAAGTCCTAGGCGATGAAGAAAAACGCAAAATGTATGATAGATACGGCAAAGAGGGCTTATCTGGCGGATTTGGCGGAGGCGGCAATGCAGGAGATGCCTTTGGGTTTGGTTCGATGTTTAGCGACTTTTTCGAGCAAGCCTTTGGCGGAGGCGGTAGCAGGGCTAAACGAAGCGTCGATCCGTATGGCATAGATACAGAATTAGCCGTTACTTTGGAATTTAAAGAAGCTCTACGCGGCGTGCATAAAGATGTCAAATACAAAATCAAAAAACCATGCCCTACCTGCGACGCAACTGGTTCAAAAGACAAGAAAAAACACACCTGCCAAACATGCGGTGGTTCTGGACGAATCATGGCAAGGCGCGGATATATGAGCTTTATTCAGACATGCTCGGCATGCGGTGGAAGTGGCGAAAGTATAAAAGAAAAATGCAAAGATTGCGGTGGCAAGGCATATATCGAGGAGGAAATCAGCGTCAAATTTGACATACCAGTTGGCATTGATGATGGACAAAGAATTCGTCTAGCTGGTAAGGGAAATGTCTCTAAAACAGGCGAGGTCGGCGATGTTTATGTGCTAATTAGAGTGCGTGCTGATAGCCATTTCGAGCGAGATGGCGATGATTTATATATCGAAGTGCCTGTGTTTTTCACCCAAGCGATTTTGGGCGAGAGTATCGAAGTGCCAACCCCTGAGGGCAAGACCGAGTTAAAATTAAAAGTAGGAAGCAAAGACAAAGATAGATTTGTAATTTCCGGTGAAGGTGCGCCAAATATCAGAACGAAGCAAAAAGGCGATTTGATTGTGCAAATCAGCGTCCAAACCCCAAAGAAACTAAACGACAAACAAACCGAGCTTTTGCGTGAATTGCAAGCTAGCTTTGGCGAAAATGACGAGGGAATTTTAAGCAAAATCAAAAATTTCTTTAAATAATGAAATTTATGGAGAATTTATGCAAAGGCTAAACGAGGTAAAAATCGGCGCAAGTGTCAAGGTGGTCAAAATCCACGGAGACGGCGCTTTGAGGCGTCGGATTATGGATATGGGGATTACAAAAGGCATTGAGATAAAGCTAAAAAAAGCAGCCC
>JAGBJQ010000012.1 GCA_017934385.1 Campylobacter sp.
CCCGGCTCTTTGGATAAACGATCTTTTTATGAAACGCCTAGCAAATAACGAAAAATGGACGCTTTTTGACCCTGTCGATGTGGCTGATTTGTGCGATGTATGGGGCGAAGAGTTTGAGCAAAAATATATCGCCTACGAAAACGACCCAAATATCAGCAAATCAACCGTTTTAGCAAAAGAGCTTTGGAAAAAAATCCTAACTAGCTATTTTGAGACAGGAATGCCGTTTTTGTGCTTTAAAGATAACGCAAACAAAGTAAATCCAAATTCGCACAAAGGGTTAATTCGAAGCTCAAATTTATGCACCGAGATTTTCCAAAATACACAGCCAAATCACTACAAAACAAAAGTGATTTACGCTGACGGAAGCGAAGAGCTTTTTGAAGAAAACGAAGAAGTAGTAGTAAATGGCAAAATTACCAAAAAAGCTAAAAAAATCACAGCACTTGATACAATAAATGGCAAAGATATTTTCATCGTAGAAAAAGGCGTAGATGAGGGTGCAACGGCAGTTTGTAATCTCGCAAGTGTAAATTTAAGCAAAATTCACACGCCTGATGACATAAAACGCATCGTGCCAATCGCCGTGCGAATGCTAGATAATGTAATCGAGCTAAATTTTTACCCACACGCAAAGGTAAAACGCACGAATTTACGCTCTCGCGCCATAGGCTTAGGCGTAATGGGCGAAGCGCAAATGCTTGCCGAAAAGGGCATTATTTGGGGCAGTTACGAGCATTTTGAGACAATCGATAAAATCATGGAAAACATAAGCTACAACGCCATTTACGCTTCATCAAATTTAGCTCTTGAAAAGGGCAAATACCCTGAATTTGAGGGCTCAAAATGGTCGCAAGGAATTTTCCCAATCGATTTAGCAAACGAAAATGCTAAAAAATTAGTCGGTCGCGGGGGACTTTTTGAAGATAACTCTTGCGACTGGGACACACTTAGGGCAAAAGTCAAAAAAGACGGCATGAGAAATGGCTATTTAATGGCGATTGCGCCGACTTCATCGATTTCGATTTTAGTCGGCACAACGCAGACTATCGAGCCTGTTTATAAACGCAAATGGTTCGAACACAATCTAAGCGGTATGATTCCTGTGGTCGTGCCAAATCTAAGCCCCGATACTTGGCAAGCCTATGTTCCAGCGTATGAGCTAGATCAGCGACTTCTTATAAAAGCAGGTGCAATCCGTCAAAAATGGATAGATCAAGGTCAAAGCCTAAATATTTTCATCACGCTTGATAAGGCTAGTGGCAAAGTGCTAAATGACATTTACACCCTTGCGTGGGAGCTTGGCATTAAATCGACTTATTATCTAAGGAGCGAAAGCCCTTCAACTGATGATTTCAACTCCGATGTTGCTGATAGAAGTATAGAGTGTGAAGGGTGTCAGTAGCGCACAATTAAATTTATCTTTTGGCGAAATTTTAAAATTTCGCCAAATTTAGCCTAAATTTGCCATTTTTCCTTGAATTTATCTTTATAAGACTGCCTTTTATCCTTGATTTTATCGTTCGTGTGCTTGGCGAGATTTTCGAGATAAGCAGAAGCAATTTGTAAAAGCATATTTGCTATCATTTTTTTATCATCTTTTGCAACCGTTTTGTATTTTTGCAAAATTTGAGGCACCGCGAGTGGCAGGTTATGCGGGATTTGTGCGAAGGTATCGAGGCTAGTCGCATTAAATAGCTCAAAAACCGCCTCGATTGCGATTTTGCGCTGAGTGGCGGTGGTATTTTGCATAAAATCGCTCAAAGTCTTATCAATAATCTTGCTCGAATTGCTAAGATTCTCGGCGTAGATAAAATCCTCCTTGCCCACCTCCCAGCTAAAAATATCGTGCGCAAAAACAAGTTTGGCGCTTGATTGCACGATTTTTATGCTCTCTTTGTGGCTTAGCAAATTTCCGATAATGCTCTCATTTGGGATATAGGTTTGGATTTTTGATAAAATTTCGCCACTCAAATTTTGCTCGTAAAATTCCGGCAAAAACCCCGGTCCGTCGTAGTTATAGACCTTTATTATGCGACCATGCACGCTAGGATTTGCCAGAAGCGCTGAGTAAATCGCCACATTTCCGCCCTTTGAGTGTCCGCCGATTTTAAGGCGCGCATGCGGATATTTTTGCGCGATTTTTTCTAGATATTTAAGCCCCGAGATTTGGCAAGGAAGCTCTTTTAAAAACGCCATATTAAAATCCTCTTGCCAGCCCAAAATAGAATTATCCGTGCCGATAAACGATACGAAAATTTCTTCCTCGCCCAAATGAATACACAGCGCGCCAAACTGCCTGATTGCCTCTTTGTCGTTATCTCGCTCTATATCGCTCACGCGCAAATCCCCAAAACGCGCGCTTTGGGCTAAATTTAGCGCGAGTGTTTTATCGCCCTCCCACAAAAACTCATCATCGCTTAAATTCGCCAAATTTTCGCAAATTTCACCCAAATTTCCGCCACTACAAAGTGAAATTTTATGAAACGGCAAATACGAAAACCTCGATAAAACAAGCGCATCTAGCTCGTTAAATTTACGCTCGCTAAATTTCAAATCCCCGCGCCAAAAAAGATAGTCGTTGATATTCGCCATTTTACGCCCTAAATTCAGCCTGCAAGGCTAGTTTTGGGTCATAGCCTATGTTTTTCTCAAACTCGCTAAGCCTCATGTGGATCGAGCGAAGTTCTGTAATCGTCGTCCAGTTTTCGGTAAATACGCTAAAACTTTGGCGCACTTTGTTAAAGGCATTTGCTGTTTGGATTAGCACGCCAAGCGTGATTACCTTGGTAAAAAGCCCTGGCCCCATGATGAGATATGGCACGATGACAAGAATTTGCGAGTAAGTGTGAAGCCAAGTATCAAAATACAAATAGTGCAAAAAGAGCTTGTGGTAGTTAAATTTGAGTTTGTCAAAAAGTGAAATAAGCTTCTCCTCGCTTCCGTAATTTTGCTTGTCCTCCTCGGCAAAAACTAGCTCTTTTCGAAAGGCCGCTTCGACTTTTTGGTTGTTGTATTCCAGGCGTGGCAGGTAGCGTCCCACGAACCACGACACGCCAAGCCCGCCCACGCTCACAGCTAGCGCAATCCAAACAAGAGAGCCCGGAATATCCTTGATAAAGGGCAAATTTATCCCGCTACTTAGCCCCCATAAAATCGGAATAAACGCAAATAGCGTCATAAAGGCATAGACAATTCGCATGCCGACATCTTCGAGGGTTTTAGTAAATCTATAAATGTCCTCTTGGATACGCTGTGAGCTACCCTCTATGTCGCGCTCTACCCTACGCCAAAAGCCGATGTATGAAAATGTCATCGCCTCGCGCCATTTTAGCACCCATACGCGCGTGATATAGCGCTCCGAAACTGCCGCTGCTATAAACCACATCGCAAGCCACAAAAACAAAAGCATAGCCTCATAAAACTCGTCAATCGTGTGCTTGTCGATCTCGCCACCCATATCGTAAAACGCCCTATACCACTCGTTAAATTTGACATTTAAAATGGTTTGAAAAAGATTAATACCGAGTATAAAAATTAGTCCGCCCCAAGCCAAAATTCGCCATTTTTTGCTTTTAAAAAACGATGAAAACATTACCTGCCTTTGTGAAATTTAATCCGTGATTTTACTGAAATTTATTAAATTTTGAAATTTGCAGAATTTTACTAAAATTTCGCTCCATTTATCGCCGAAATCGTCGAGCTATCCAGCGGGATATACGATACATTTTCACTGTGTTTGAGCTCTCCTGCGTCCATTTTGAGGTATGGTTCGACCGCGGAGCCTTCTAGCACTCTCCCGCACAGCCCAGCGCGGTCAATTCGCACCTCCATAACACTCATGCCGTGGAAAATAAACTTCAAACAATCCCGCTTTTTCACGCGAAAAACGCTGTTTTTAAAATCCACGCTCGTCATGTCTTTGATATTGGTCGAATACCGCCCCTGCGTGAGATTATAGGCGATGACATCGCTAAGTGCGGTTTTTAGGTCGTTTTTGGCCGCCACGACCAAGGCATCATCACGCGAAGCACTAAGTCTAGGCAAAGCAACAGTAGTCAAAATACCGACAATAACGATAACAAATACAAGCTCAACCATACTAAATGCTTTTTTCATAGAATTTCCTTTTGTTTTTTTAAGTATAGCATTTAATGATGAAATTTTGTAAATTTGGCTGGTTTGTCATCGCAGGCAAACAATATAGCGAAATTCAAACAAATTTCAATTCTCAAATTTTTAAAATTCTCTAAATTTTACTAGATTAGCACACTCATTTCGCTTCACTAACGATGACAAAACTTACTAAATTTAAAAATCGGCGCAGTGTTAAATAAGTGTGGATTTAAAATAAAATGGTGGAGTTAAGCGGGATCGAACCGCCGACCTCTTGAATGCCATTCAAGCGCTCTCCCAGCTGAGCTATAACCCCAAAAAGCTCTGTAATTTTACACTTTTTAGCTTATAATGAATTTAAAAAAGAGAAATTTTGCAAATAAAATAAAATTTTAAGTTTTAATTTGCTAAAATCAGCTTTCGTTTTTGACGCGGGAATAGCTCAGTGGTAGAGCGCAACCTTGCCATGGTTGATGTCGCGAGTTCGACTCTCGTTTCCCGCTCCATGATTTTGTATGTGTTGAAAATGTGCCCGGATGGCGGAATTGGTAGACGCAAGGGACTTAAAATCCCTCGGAATTTTTTCTTCCGTGCCGGTTCAAGTCCGGCTCCGGGCACCA
>JAGBJQ010000092.1 GCA_017934385.1 Campylobacter sp.
ATTTTTAATGCGTGAAAATGATAAATATGACTTTAAATTCATAGACGGCGGATTTGTCTATCAAGAACGCGACTATGTGGGTGCTGATGAGGTTAAAAATGCTAAATGCGTTACCAAGCGTTCGGCAAATGAGGGCGAATTTACCGATTTGCAAATCGCTTGGCAGGTGGCAGCTCTGACTAAATCAAACTGCGTTGTGTATGTGAAAAACTCGGCAATGGTGGCGATCGGCATGGGTATGACAAGCCGTGTCGATGCTGCGCGCGCAGCTGTGGCAAAAGCAAGGGATTTGGGCTTAGATTTGCAAGGTTGTGCGCTGGCTAGTGAAGCGTTTTTTCCTTTCAAAGATAGCATAGAAATCGCAAATGAAGTGGGCGTTAAAGCCGTAATCCAGCCGGGTGGCTCAATCCGTGATGATGAAGTCGTCGCAGCAGCCGATGAATTCGGCATGGCGATGTATTTTACGGGAATTCGCCACTTTTTGCATTAAAATATTATTTGCAATTAAACGAGCCTAGCTTTTTCACGGCGTGGGCTAGGACAGACGAGTCAGTCTAGTCCGTCGCCCACTCTGTGAAAAATTGTCGGCATTTGATTATCAAATTTAAGTTGAATTTGCCTAGCTTTTAATTCCCCATATCGGCTAGATTAAATGTTTAAATATTTCGCATTTCGTGCTCACTACCGACAAGTAGCAATGCTTGAAATGCGAAATTTACTAAATTTGCTTTTCATTGCGAGAGCCAACGGCTCGAAGCAATCCAGTAAAATTTATAATTTGCAAGAATTTCAAATTTTAAAATTTCAATAGAGTTTCAAATTTTACAATTGTGATAAATTTTAAAATTTAAAATTCTTTTGAATTTTTCAGATTGCAACGCCTCGTATGGCCGCCTCCTTTCCAACCCTATGCTACTATACTTGAAATCAAAGCGTAAATTTCGCCTATGAATTGTTGCTTATTTACTAAATTTTAAGGGGGGGGGGTATAATGACTAGTTTGATTTTTCACAAAGGATAGAGCGTGTTTTGTAAAGGTGTAAAAGAAATTTTAGATAAGGTATATACGCAAATACAAAACAATCCATAATATTTCCAAACAAAATAGACAAATTTACTAAGGAGAAAAGATGAAAAAGCTATTTTCATTTATGTTAGCCAGTGCGCTGTGTGCTGTGCTTATGGGATGCGGTGATGAGGATAAAAGCTCATCTGCAACGACTACAAAAACCGAAAAGGCGGTAGAAAAACCAGTAGAAAAACCGGTCAAAAAGAAAGGCGACCCGCTAAAAGACGCCAAAAATGATGTCGAAGCGATGAGATTAAAAGATTTTATAGCTTTGGTTTTAGATAGTGGTTGCGATGTTTCGCCGACAGCAGCACAAAGCCTAGGAGCTGACTATGAGTTCGACTATAAATTCCATAAAACTACACTTGCTTGTGAGGGAAAATTTAAGAAATTTAATAATCAAATGAAGAAATTTGATTTAAATAAAATCAAAAATAATCATAAAGATCACCTAGAATATCTTTATGGACGAGTTAATGATATAAACAAATATATAGATGAAAATGGCGAATTTGGGTCGCTTAAAGATATGCTTGACAAATTTGATTTTAGAAAGGCGAAGGTAATAAGCGGTGATGAGATTGTGATTAATGATATACTCTATAAACTTGATAGAAAAAATTCAACCCTTATTATCGGTCCTATTACAGATGAATCCGATGAAGAAAAGCTTATGATTTCTCAACTGAATGTTGCTTTTTACCAATACTTCATAGACAAGAGCATGGATTTTCCATTGTCGATAGAGGGTGATAATATCGTGGCTAAAATTGACCTAAACGCAAAGGAAAATGCGAAAAAAGAGGTCGAGGCGATGAGCTTAAAAGAGTTTTATAAATTTTATAAAAATGGCGGTTGCGATACATACAAAGAATTTTTAAATCACAAAGCCAAAATAGCTTGCGAAGAGAAATTTAAAACATATAAAGATAAATTAGATAAACAAATAGAGTGGCAGAAAGATTACCCATTTGCCTCCGATAAATGGTTTTTGCATGATTCTTTGGCGGATATAAATGATTATGTCATAGCAAACAAAAAATTTGGCAATCTCGAAGATATGACAAATGAAGAAGTCAAAAAACAATTAGAAGCAACCAATGGTTTTATGTTTGTTGAGGGTTTTTTAGGATTTAGCAAAGCAGATATGGATAGTAAAAATCTAACGATAACCCTACATAGTATAGATAAAAATACTATGATAGAAATTGGAAAGAGTATTGTAAAACAAGAAATCGAGAAAGAAAAGCTTAAAGATGAGCCAAATGCCGAAAAGCTAAAAAGCTTAGAAGAAAATCTTGCAAAATCCCCAAGTGCCGAAGAACTAAAAGAGTTGGATGAACTTTTTGAGAGTGCTTTATTAGGACAAGTAGCAAGTGAAGTTGCTATCGAAGAAGGTGCGCTAAAAACCATAGTCCAAGCAGCGACAAAAGATGGTAAATTTGTAGTTAAATTCCCATTTGACGATACCAAAGCTATTTCGGATGAGGCTAAAAAATCTGCTAATCAAATTTTACCTATCATAGATGACATAAGAAAATATTATCAAAAGCATAAAAAATTTCATACAGATATAAAGAAAATGACAGACGGATTTGTAAACATGACGGGTTATGACAAAGATAGTTTTAGTATTGCTTTATCATGCGTGGATGGGAAGTTAGATAGAGCAAATGCGACATTAACACTATCGCAATCACAGAGATATGGTAAATCCGCCAAATGCAAAAAAATCCTAGCCGATGAGAGTATAGCAAATATCATGTCTGAAAACGGCGGAGTTTATAGCCTTAAATAAAGGATTTTAGCTTCGGTATGGTGGGCATTTTTGCCCACCGAAAACTTAGCTATTAACTCTCATTGCGAGGCGATGAAATCGCCGAAGAAATCCAGAGAAATTTAAAAGGCTTTTGAATTTTAATATTTTTGAATTTAAAAATTTCGGGGCAGTGTTACTGGAATAAAAATTTTAAAATTCAATAGATTATTCTTTGGATTGCTTCGCTTTGTTTGCAATGATAAATTAGAGATTATGGAATTTTACTGGATTGCCACGGCGACAAGTCGCCTCGCAATGACAAACTGGGCAAATTTTTTCAATTACAAACCAAACAACTAAGCCCAAATTCCTTATAAATTTATCTCATTTCTAAGCCATAGCATTTCACTACGCTATTAAGTAAATTTAAACCTATAATAAGCTATAATTCTCAGTTTTTTTAAATCAATAAAAAGAGGTTTTAGACAGATGAATTTCTTATCTATGCCCAATGCTGAGCGACAAAACGAGTTGGATATAGCAAGGGGTCTTGCTGTAATCTTTATGGTGCTAATCCACTGCGTGGAATACTTCTACAACGGCGAAGATTCCGTGTTTTTCAAGGTCGCAAACTTCCTAGGCTCACCGCCTGCTGCGCCTGTTTTTATGTTTATTTTGGGTTGCGGTATTGTGTATTCTAGGCGTAGTGCGCCGGGGCTACTTTTTAAGCGTGGCGTGATATTTTTGGTGTTATCTTATGTCTTTAATGCGCTTGTGTATGTGCTTCCATACTACATTAGCTCTAAGCTAAACGATGACGCTGAAATTTTCGAAGAAAATTGGACGCAGATTTACGATGCGGACATTTTGCAGTTTGCGGGACTTGCGTTTATATTTTTTGCGCTAATGAAAAAGCTAAATTTACCAAATTTAGGCTATCTCATAGTGGGCATTATCTGCTCAGGTGCTGCAATGTATCTAGGCGAGAATTTCGCAGAGTTTGAATCAACCTGCCTACAAGCCATAACAGGGCTATTTTGGGGCACACACGAGGGAAGTTATTTTCCATTTTTAAGCTGGATTGCCTATCCGATAGCCGGATATTTATTCGCTGATATTTTAATCTACACTTGCCCAGAAGATAAAGGCAGCCTATACACAAAGCTAAGCGTTATCGCCGGAATTATTTTTATCGCCTCGGCTGTGGTATTGGCGAAGTTTTATGCGTGGGACGATATGATGGACGGCGATCCATACTATCACCAAAACATATTTTTTAACATAATGTTTATCGCCTTTGTTTTGGCGTGGATTGGGCTAATGTATCTGGTAGCCAAAGTGCTTCCAAATCTCATTATGTCGTGTTTAAAAACGATAAGTGTGCTTGTAACGCCGTTTTATGTGTTGCAATACATTTTTATTATTTATATTGCTGTGCTTGTTTTTGGCGACGAAGCAGAGTGGGAAATGGGTCCGACACTGCTTATGTTTGTGGCTGTAACTATACTATCATATATTGTGGCAGTTATATACTCAAAAATCAGAAGATCATAAATAAAAAAGGCTACCGAAATTTCGGTAGCCAAAATTTTAAATTTTACTCTCCAAATTTAACTAAAAAATAGCAAATTTACCATTATTATGATTATTGCAAGAGGGGCTATAAATCGCAATGAAAAATACCAAATTTCAAATGCTTTTGCTCCCATATCACCGCTAAAAAACTCTGCCAAAATGGATTTTTTCATCACAAATCCGACGAAAATCGCTGAACTTAGCGCGCCAAGAGGAAGCATGATATTTGAGGTCAAAAAGTCTAAAATATCGAAAAAACCCTTGCTAAAAAATGTAAAACTCTCGCCAAATTCCGCGTTCATTGATAGCGTGCAGCACGCTCCTAGCGCGCCTACGACTATGCCTGATAATCCGCACGCTCTGTTTCTAGAAATGCCAAAATGATTGACAAGATATAAAATAAATGGCTCTATCATCGAAACCGCGCTCGTAATCCCAGCAAAAAACAGCGACACAAAAAACAAAATCGCTAAAATTTGCCCCATAAAGCCAAGCTTAGCAAACATCGTGGTAAGCGATACAAACACCAATCCTGCACCCTGAGATGGGCTAGCATTAAATTCGAAGATAAATGTAAATACGATTAGCCCCATCATTAGCCCGATTGCGATATTGATAAATACGATATTTACGCAACTTTTCACTAGCTTTACACCCTCTCCAAGGCTAGCAGCATACGCAGCGATACAGCCAATCCCGATACAAAGGGTAAAAAGTGAAAGCCCAAGCGCGTCTAGCACGCTAGCGACGGTGATTTTGGAAAAATCAGGCGTGAATAAAAACTTCACCGCCTCGCCAAATCCCTCCATAAAAACCGCATATCCTAGCATTAAAAGCAAAAGCACGAAAAGCAGGGGCATCATTATCAAATTTAGCTTTTCTATGCCGCTTTTGATTCCGCGCGATACCACAAAAAGTGTCAGCACAAGCCCTAACGCATAAAATGCTAGGCTTGAAAATAGCGAGTGTGAAATCACGCCCCCAAAAAGTGCGCCAGCCTCATATACTGAGGCAGGAAGCGCGCTAAAACCGATGAAAATGTATCTCATAACCCAGCCAAGGATTACGAGATAAAATGACAAAACAAAAATTCCGCCCACTATGAAAATTCCAGCGAATTTCCACTTTTCGCCGTTTTTGGGGTCGAGATATCTATATGCGCTAGGCAAATCAGCTCTGCTAATGCGCCCGATCGCCATTTCAGCTAAAAATAGGCTAAATCCAATCCCAAGTGTAAGCACGAGGTATAAAAGCACAAACGCGCTTCCGCCGTTGCTACCGACTAGGGTTGGAAACTTCCACGCATTTCCAAGCCCCACAGCACCACCGGCGACCGCTAAAACAAAGCCGATTTTGCTAAATTTATCGTTCATAATCTTTCTTTAAATTTCAAATTTGACTATCCAAAATTTACGATTCCAAGCTCTCTTAGCGCGATTACAAAAATCGCAAGCGGAGATACCACGCGAAGTAGGACATAATACCAAATTTTAAATCCGAAATCTCCCATATACGGCGAAAGTAGGGCATAAACGCCGTCTTTTTTGATGACATATCCTACGAAAATGACGATGATTAATCCGCCAAGTGGCATTAAAATTTTAGATGTCAAATAATCCAGCGCGTCGAAAAACGGCTGTCCTGCGATGACGAAATATTCGCTTGTCGCGCCATAGTATCCCAAAATGCAGGCAATCCCCAGCACATAAGTAAATACAAAAACCGCCACGCAAGCTTTCGCGCGAGAAAATGCGCGGGATTTGACTAGGTAATAAACAGCTGGTTCAATCATCGAAATCGCTGAGGTAATGGCTGCAAAAAGCAATGTTAAGAAAAACGCAAACGCCAAAATATGCCCGATAAAGCCAAGCTTGCTAAATAGCACTGCAAGGGAAACAAAGATTAATCCAGGACCAGATTGAGCTGGATCGCCGTTAAATTCGAAAATAAATGTGAAAACAACAAGCCCCATCATAACGCCAATCATTACATTGATTAAAACGATATTAATGCTCGAAGTTAGGATATTGGTGCGCTCTGGCAGACTTGCAGCGTATGTCAAAATCGTAGTTACGCCAAGGCTAAGTGTGAAAAACGCTAGTCCTAGCGCGTCAAGCACGCTTTGTGAATTTAGCGCGCTAAAATCAGGCAAAAGCAAGAATTTGGCGCTTTGTGCGAATCCATCGAAGCTAGCCGAATACAAAACCATAAGCACAAGCAGGATAAAAAGGCTAGGCATCATCCAGATATTTAATCTCTCAATGCCGTTTTTGATACCCTTTGAGACGATCAAAAAGCACACAAGCGACATTATCGTAAAGCAGACAATCGCTACGAGCGGTGAATTTGAAATCAAAGCGTTAAACATCGCACCGCTATCGTCTAAATTTTGAGGTAGTGAGAAAATCGATGTGGCTGTGTATTTTAAGATCCAGCCCATTACGACGCTGTAAAATGAGTAAATCAAAAGCGCAGTAATCATCAAAAATCCAGCCTTACTCCAAAGCTCTTTGTTGCTAGGGGCAAGTCTTCGGTAGCTATCTACTGGATCACTCTCGCCAAGGCGACCTATGGTGATTTCGCCGATAAAAATGACAAAACTTACCAAAAATGTGAGCAAAAGATAGAGCAAAATAAATGCGCTACCGCCGTTTTGACCTACGAGTGTGGGGAATTTCCAAGCGTTTCCAAGTCACACAGCTGAGCCTGCGACCGCCAAAATAAAACCGATGCGTGTGAATTTGTCGTTCATACTTTTCCTTTTGGTAAAAAATTTGCCAATTTTAACAAAATTTAGCTTACATTAAGCCTTTTAAATTTGAATATATTTGCAAATTTTGGCTAAAATCACGCGTTATAAAATTTAATCAAGGAAAATTTATGGAAGTAAAACTTTTGAATTTCACGCCACTTTGGGTATGTTCGAACGCCATAAGAACTTGCTGGCAAAGCTTCGAGCGTGGCGATAACGGCGGCGAAAAGGACTTAGCGCTAATCAACCGCGTGGGAAATGAAATGAAGCACTCATCTACGCTCGAACACATTTTTTATAATTTTTATATCAAGGGCATCTCGCGCGCGCTTTTGCAAGAATTAGCGAGGCATCGCATGGCTAGTCTGAGCGTGAAATCCACCCGCTACACGCTAAAAGAGCTAAGAAATGAGCCTGAAATCACGAGCGATAGCGCCGCAAAATACATCGTGCTAACAGGCAACGAGGCTGTCGATAGCGCAAGCATAAAAGCCCTAAATAATCTAAGGGAAATTTTGAGCGCAAACACTAGCCTAGATATCGCCAAATACTGCCTGCCAGAGTGCTATAAAACTGAGCTGGCGTGGAGCATAAATGCTAGAAGTTTGCAAAATTTCTTGTCATTGCGTTCGTCAAAATCAGCATTGTGGGAAATCCGTGCGTTGGCAAATGCGATTTATGAAGCACTGCCAGAAGAGCATAAATTTATCTTCGAGCATTGTATGTATAAGGCAAATCCGCAAGAATTGTAAAATTTGTGTTATTGTAAAGAAATGCGAAGCATTTCCGTAAAAATAAAACCAGCTAAATTTAGAAAAACGAAGTTTTTCTAAATTTAGCCACCTTAAAAGCGTCGTCGGGGGTTGGGGGTTTGTAAGGGGGAAGG